>USCR01000033.1 GCA_900553295.1 uncultured Eubacteriales bacterium
ATATGCACGTGCTGGTCATTTTGACGGACATCACCAACTACGCCGAGGCCCTGCGCGAGGTCTCCGCCGCGCGCAAGGAGGTTCCGGGCCGCCGGGGCTATCCGGGCTATCTGTACACCGACCTGGCGGGCATGTATGAGCGCGCCGGGCGCATTCGGGGCAAAAAGGGCTCGGTGACTCAGGTGCCGATTTTGACCATGCCCGAGGATGACAAGACCCACCCCATTCCTGACCTGACGGGATACATTACCGAGGGACAGATCATCCTTAGCCGCGAGCTGTATCGCAAGGGCATTACGCCGCCCATCGACGTGCTGCCGTCCCTGTCCCGTTTGAAGGACAAGGGTATTGGTGAAGGCAAAACCCGTAAGGACCATGCCGCCACCATGAACCAGCTCTTTGCCGCCTATTCCCGCGGTAAGGAAGCCAAGGAACTGGCCGTCATTTTGGGCGAAGCGGCCTTGTCGGACATCGACAAGCAGTATGCTGCCTTTGCGGATGCCTTTGAGAAGGAATACGTTTCCCAGGGCTACGAGACCAACCGTTCCATTGAGGAGACCCTGGACCTTGGCTGGAAGCTGCTGTCCATGCTGCCCCGTACGGAGCTCAAGCGTATCCGTGACGACATGCTGGACGAGTTCCTGCCGAAGAAGGAGGAAACCAAGTAATGGCATCAGCACTTCGCGTGAACCCGACGCGGATGGAGCTGACCCGCATCAAGAAGCGCCTTGTAACCGCCAAGCGCGGCCACAAGCTGCTCAAGGATAAGCGGGATGAGATGGTGCGGCAGTTTATTCTGATCATCCGAGAGAACCAGCAGCTGCGCAAGGAAGTGGAAGCAGAGCTGTCCCAGGCACTGGGGAACTTCGCCCTGGCCCGTGCGGTCATGGACCCCCAGGCGCTGGAGGAAGCGGTGCTGTATCCCGCCCGGCAGGCCAAGCTGGAGCTGGGCAGGAAGAACATTCTTTCCGTGCATGTGCCCACCATTACGGTGGATGAAAGCTCCCTGCATGAAACCGTGCAGGCATACGGCTTTGCCGAAACCAGCAGCCAGCTGGACGGCGCCATTGCCACCCTGGCGGAGCTTCTGCCGAAAATGGTGCGCCTGGCCGAGATTGAGAAAACCTGCGACATGCTGGCGGATGAAATCGAAAAGACCCGCCGTCGGGTGAACGCCCTGGAATACGTGATGATCCCGCAGTTTGAAATGACCATCCGCGAAATTTCCATGAAGCTGGAGGAAAACGAGCGCGGCGCCACCACTCGCCTGATGAAGGTGAAGGACATGATGGCCCAGCGCGAGGCGTAACATTCCTTATGCGGGGAGCGTGCCATAAAAGGCCGCTCCCCGCCGGGAAGGAACGCATGAAAAGGGAGCGCAAGCTCCTTTTTTCATGGAGGGGAAAAGCAATGCGAGCCTATCTATATGCGCAGGGGTTCCAGCGGGTGTTTGCCCTGCATCCGCAGGTATGCGGGCTGGAGAGCGCGGATGCCACCCTCTGGATATGCCTGTGGGGGTATCAGGCAGCCGAACCGGCCGATCGCACACAAGGGGAGATTCATCCGTATTATCCTGCTTCGCAGCGGGCATATCTGGCCGCACGCCAGGCGGTGGTGGAGGGGGAGAAGCGCGGGCTGCACCTGCGACAGGATACAGAGCTTCGACTGAAACCGCTCTTTGCCCATCTGCGGGGATTTTCCCAGGGACGCAACACCCTCTCCAGCGTGGAGGGCATGGGCAGCCGATTCCATGTACAGGTCCTGTGGATGAGCGAGGAGGCGGAGTCATACGACGACGCGCTGTGGGAGGATGTTCCCCATGGGCTGTCCTGCGGTGCCTGCAAGGCATGCCTTGCGGCCTGCCCCACAGGGGCCCTGGATACGGAAGGCTTCCACCGGGAGCGCTGCCTGCGCAACTGGATGCTCAGCGGCCGGCCGATTCCGGAGGAAATGCGGTCGGCCATGGGAAACCTGCTTGTGGGGTGCGATGCCTGCCAGCGATGCTGTCCCCAAAACACAGGCTTGTCGTGGGGACCCGGCGCAAGCATTGCGCTGGATTACCTGCTGCGCTCACCCAAGGATGCCGCACAGCATCTGGCGCCGCAGATTGGCTTCAACCTGGCAATCCCAAACCGAATCCTGGGACAGGCATTGCTTGCCGCGGGCAACAGTGGAGACAAAGCATTGCTGCCACTGGTGAAAAGCTGGACAGAGCATGCTTCCCCCGTGGTGCGGGAGCATGCCAGGTGGGCTGCTGCCAGGCTGGAAAACCTACCATAACCAAATTACAGAGAAAAAAAGACCGTGCATGGCGCTCCGCAAGGGAAAGCACCATGCACGGTCCTTTTTCATGTACTTACTCAACAGGGGTAAAGGCATCCTTGGACAACCCACATACGGGGCATACCCAATCCTCGGGGATATCCTCCCACGCAGTGCCGGGAGCAATGCCGCCATCGGGATCGCCCTGAGCAGGATCGTAAATATATCCGCAGGGGCATTCGTACTTGGTCATGGGAAATCCCTCCTTGTTTTCAAAAATGCTTACTTGCCGAAGTAACGGTTCAGCAGGCCTTCGAAAGCCTTGCCATGGCGAGCCTCATCACGGGCCATCTCATGCACGGTGTCGTGAATGGCATCCAGGTTCAGCTGCTTGGCCTTCACAGCCAGCTCCATCTTGCCGGCGGTAGCGCCGTTCTCGGCTTCCACACGCATTTCCAGGTTGCGCTTGGTGCTGTCGGTCACGACTTCGCCCAGCAGCTCGGCAAACTTGGCAGCATGCTCAGCTTCTTCAAAAGCGGCCTTCTCCCAGTACAGGCCGATCTCGGGATAGCCCTCACGATGCGCCACACGGGCCATGGCCAGGTACATACCAACCTCGGTGCACTCACCGGTGAAGTTGGCGCGCAGGCCTTCCTTGATTTCCTCGGGGGCATCCTTGGCTACGCCCACCACATGCTCGGCAGCCCAGGTCTTGTCGCCGCCAACCTTCTCAAACTTGGACTTGGGAGCCTTGCAGACGGGGCAGAACTCGGGAGCTTCGGGACCTTCGTACACATAACCGCAAACTTTGCAAACCCACTTCATATTTCATACCTCCATATACGTTGCTTTACTTTCCTTGGCTTTCGCCTGTGCTTAGTATACACGCTTTTACCCTGAGTGAAACAACCTTTTTCATTTTTTTCTTAAAAATATTTGGTGATGCGTGGCGTGGCCGTCAGCGTTCCTCCCGGAAGTAATTTACACCGCAGGCGTGCGGCTGCTGATTTTCCCGGCGCATGCGGATGGAGGAGATCACCAGGATCACGCAGGTGACCAGGAAGGGCAGCATGGAGAAAAACGCCGAGGGAATATTGATCACGCTTGTGGGGATGTAGATCTTGAGCACGCTCAGCGCCCCGAACACCAGGGAGCCCAGCAGCGCCTTATACGGGCTCCAGGTGGCAAAGATCACCAACGCTACCGCAATCCATCCCAATCCACCCACGCAGTTGTACGTCCAGTTTCCGCCGCAGGTTACCAGCGCGATATAGGCACCACCCAGGCCGCAAATACCGCCGCCCAGCAGGATGTGGACATACTTGTATGCGCTGACGTTTACGCCCGCGGCGTCTGCGGCGGCCGGATTTTCTCCCACAGCCCGCAGGTTCAGCCCCTGCGCAGTGTGGTTCAGGTACCAGCCCGCAGCAATGGCCAGCACAATGCCCAGATAGGTAAACAGGCTGTGGTTAAACAGTAGCTTGCCTAGATAGGGAATGGCTGTCAACGCGCCCATGTCCATGGGACGGAAAAAGGCCTTCATGGCGTCGGAAACCATGGCAGCGCCTGAACCGGAGCCGTTGATCATATTGGTGCCCAGCAGGTTTGCCAGGCCAGTGCCGAAGATGGTCAAGGTAAGCCCGGCAACGTTCTGGTTTGCCTTTAAGGTAACGGTGAGGAAGGCATAGACCAATGCTCCACCCAGCCCGCCCAGAAAGGCGAACAGCAGCGTGGCAATGGCGCTGTCCAGGTAATAGGCGCCCATGAACCCAAAGACGGCGCCCATGTACATCATGCCTTCCACGCCCAGGTTGATGTTACCGGCTTTCTCCGTAAGAATTTCACCCAGAGTACCAAACAGCAGCGGTACGCCCGCCAGGATGGCGGCGTAAAGGAAATTGCTGATCCAATCCAATGCGGCGGTCATGCTTTTACGCCTCCTTTCTCCACACGGCTGCGGAACATCAGCCGGTAGTTAATGAAGAATTCCGCACCCAGGACGAAAAACAGGATGATACCTTGCAGCACGTCCGCCATGGAAGGGGATATTTTGAACGTGGATTCAATGGTGCCACTGCCTTTTTCCATGATGCCGAAGAGTATGCTGGTCAGCAGGATACCCGCAGGGGACAGCCGGGCCAACCAGGCCACAATAATAGCCGTAAAGCCCACCCCGCCGGCTACCGAGTCGGTTAGCTGCATATCCGCGCCGCTGACCTGCATTACCCCTGCCAGGCCGCAGATGGCCGCGGAAAGGAACATGGTGCGCAAAACAATTTTTTTCACCGGCATGCCGGCGTAACGTGCCGTATTCTCGTTTTCACCCACTACGGTCAGCTCATAGCCCTGCTTGGTATACCGAAGATACAGAAATACCAGCACCACCAATACCAGGGCAATCACCCAGCCCACGTGGATGCCTAGCAGCTTGGGCAGCCGCGCCGCTTTTTCAAATCGCGGCATGATAGGGAACCCCATGGCAGTGGGGTCACGCCAGGGCCCCTCCCGCAGAAACTGGATGAAATACTGCGCTACGTAGTTCATCATCAGGGTAAACAGGGTTTCATTGGTGCCAAAGCGGGTCTTGAACCAGGCAGGGATGGCGCCCCACAGCCCACCCATGATGGCACCGGACACCAGCATCACCGGAATCAGCACCTGGCTGGGCCAACTGGCCCCAAAGGTGTAGGCGAAGAAGCTGCCCGCGATGGCTCCCACGCAGATTTGCCCCTCCGCGCCAATGTTCCAAAAGCGCATTTTGAAGGCCAGGGTAATGCCCAGCGCGGACACGCACAGAGGAATAGCAATCTTCACCGTTTCCCGTAGGGAGATGGTGCTGCCCACCGCGCCGGTGACCATCGTTTGATAAATCACCAGGGGGTTCTGGTTCAGAAACAGCAGGAAGATGCCGCCGGTGACCAGGGCCAACAGGATGGCAGCCAGGCGAATGGCCACCAGCTTTCCGGGGGCGATGGCGGCCCGCTGCACCACATGCACAAAGGGCGTGGCTGTTTTTTCAGACATAGTCATCCTCCATTTCCTCTGCGCTCAGCGCGCCGGTCATCTTCATACCCAGCAGCTCCTTGGTGGCAAATCGGGCCGGGATGATGGCCGTTGCCTTACCGCCGCAAAGTACCAGGATGCGGTCGCACAGCTCCAGCAGCACGTCCAGATCCTCGCCGATGTAGAGGATGCCCACGCCTTTTCGCTTCTGCTCCTGGAGCAGGTCATAAATGGTGTAGCTGCTGCCAATGTCTAACCCGCGCACGGGGTATGCCGTGATGAGCACCTTGGGGTTCAGGTCAATTTCCCGGCCCAAAAGCACCTTTTGCACATTGCCGCCGGAGAGCTTTTTCACGGCGATACTCGCGCTGGGCGTGCTGATCTGCAACCGTTGAATGAGCTTTTCCGCCAGCGCCTTGGCAGGCTTGCGGCGGAGGAAGGGCCCCTGCTGATCCCCATAGGTTTTTAGCAGCATGTTATCCGTAATGCTCATGCCGCCTACCAGGCCCATTCCCAACCGGTCCTCGGGAATGAAGGACATGCTGATGCCCTTGCGGATAATCTCCCGTGGGGTCAGGCCGTCCACGCGCTTGCCCTCCATGAGGATGCTGCCTGCGTCCACCTGCTGTAGTCCCGCAATGGCTTCACACAGCTCCTTTTGCCCGCTGCCTGCCACGCCGCACACGCCCAGGATCTCTCTTTCATGCAGCTGGAAGGAAATGTGATCCAACCGGCGCACGCCATCCTCCCCGGTGACGCACAGGTCGTGCACGTCCAGCAGCGTTTCGCCGGGCTCCAGCTCTTCCCGGTCGATTCTCAGGCTGACGGGCCGGCCAACCATGAGCTCTGTCAGTTGCTGCACGTTGGTTTGCGCGGTGATGACCGTGCCCACGCTCTCGCCCTTGCGCAGGATGGTCACCCGGTCCGAAACGTCCAGCACTTCGGCCAGCTTGTGGGTAATGATGACCACCGCATGCCCCTCTGCGCGCATTTTCCGCAAAATGGCAAATAGCTTTTCGGTTTCCTGGGGCGTAAGCACCGCCGTGGGCTCATCCAGAATCAGTATATCAGCGCCACGGGCCAATACCTTCACGATTTCAACGGTCTGCTTTTCACCAACGGACATGTTGTAGATTTTTTTGTCCAGGTCCACATCCAGGCCGAAGCGGGCGCACAAAGCTTGGAGATCCTCCGAAAGCCTGCCTTTCATGCCCAACATGATGTTTTCCCGTGCGGTGAGCACATCTACCAACTTGAAATGCTGGTGAATCATGCCGATTCCCATGCCGATGGCTTCCTTGGGGCTGCGGATGGATACCGGACGTCCATTTACCGAAATGCGCCCGCTGTCCGGACGGTAAATGCCGGAAAGCATGTTGACCAGGGTCGTTTTACCGCTGCCGTTTTCACCCAGCAGGGCCAGGATCTCACCGCGATACACCGTTAGGCATACATTGTGGTTGGCCTGCACACTGCCAAAGGATTTGCACAGATTTTCCAGGCAAATGGCCTCGACGGGGGTTGGAGGGGTGTTTTGCACAAATGCACCTTCTTCATCATTTGTTGGGATACAGGGCGGCTAGGTTCGCCCGGGAAAATGAGGGAGTGATGGTAAGCCGCGCATAAAAAGATACTTCCCGGGGAAAGCAACGGCTGGGGAAACGCTTGCCGGGCTTCATTCGGGTACTAACCATGACGTATCCTATTATATCGGAATAAAAGCGTATTTTCAAGGGAAAGGACGAACGATTATAGCAAAAGTGGAGAACTTCTTCGGGTAATTGCGTGCTTTCCCTGAAAAAGTGGCGGTAAGAAGGATTTTTTGCGGCTTTGTCGAACATTTCTATCCATTACCCGTGCTAATGGATAATTTTCGGATGAGGTGGTTCACATGCGGGATATGGTGGTGCTGGTAGAGCTGAACGGAGCATGCTGCCGTTCCATGGCGCGGAAGCTACGGGCAGAACATATTTATTGCAAAATTCTTCCTGCAACCGCAACCGCAGAGGAGATTCTGGCCCAGGATCCCCTGGGCGTATTACTGGCGGGAGGAGACACGGGGGAGCCGGCCGTTTTTCCGGAGGGATGCGGCTGGACAAAAACAGGACTGCCACTTCTGGCCATGGGGGATGCCGCCCTGGGCCTGTGCCTGGCCCTGGGTGGATCGCTGACTCCCCGTGAGGATACCCCGCGGGTGGTGCAGATTACATTGAGCGACCGGCATCCCGCACTCTTTGACCAGGTGGAGACGGAGGAACGGTATTTGGCGCATCCTCGCTGCATGGTGCTATGCGAAGGCATGGAAGCCATCGTGCAGTCCCCGGAGGGAGTGCTGGGCCTGTATCAGCGGGAGCGCAAGCTCTATGGCATGGCCTTCCAGGTGGAACAGAATGACCCCGACGGGGTTCAGCTGCTGGTCAATTTCTGCCGGGGCCTGTGCGGCTGCACACCCTGGTGGAGCAACCAGGCTTTTGCGGAGCGGGCGGTGGAGGAAATCCGCCGCTGCGTGGGCGAGGGCGAAGCAGTGTGCGCATTATCCGGCGGCGTGGACAGCGGCGTGTGTGCCCTGCTGGGCAACATGGCCATTGGATCCAGGCTGCACTGCATTTTTGTGGATACCGGCCTGCTGCGTAAGGGTGAAGGCGACCGGGTCATGAGCTTTTATAAGGACACCGTGGGGCTGAACCTGACACGGGTGGACGCAGGGGAACGCTTCCTGACTGCCCTGAAAGGTGTGCGCCGCGCCGAGGAAAAGGAACAGATCATTTTCCGCCTGCTCAATGAGGAATTGGAAAAGGTCGTCAGCCAGCTGGGCAACGTACGCATGCTGCTGCAGGGTACGAATTACAGCGATACCCTGGCGGCCGGTACGCTGTTTCCCCTGAATGCCCCAGAGCATGGTATGCAGGTAATTGAGCCCGTGCGGGAACTGTTCAAGGATGAAATCCGCCGGGTGGGTGAAGAACTGGGGCTGCCGCCCATTATTATCCAGCGTCAGCCCTTCCCCGGAAGCGGCCTTGCCCTGCGTATCCTTAGCGATGTTACCGAAGAAAAGCTGGATATCCTTCGGGAGGCAGACGCAATCTTCCGGGGAGAAATTGAAGAAACGGGGCAGAGCAAACGTCTGTGGCAATATTTTGCTACCCTGGCGGATAATCCCGCGGAGGATGGACGCAACATGGTGGTCACGCTTCGGGCTGTACAGGTATGCGAGGGAAGCGCCGCCATGGCAGCACGCTTACCCTATGACCTTTTGGAAAAGGTGGTACAGCTGATCCGCGAGCGGGTACCCCAGGTACGTCGGGTGGTGTATGACCTTACGCCCTCCAGCAACTACAAAGCGGTGGAATGGCGGTAATAAAAAGCGCGCATGGAAAGCAACTTCTCCATGCGCGCTTTCTATAAAAAAAGGAGCTGATTGGCTCCGGGGAACTGTCCAGATATCCTGGAAAGGTGTCGGAGGGGCCGTAGCCCCTCTGACGTATTTTTATAAACCGGCTTTTGATAGGGACCCGTGGGGACAGAAGCAACACTTTCACCTTTTCCAGTGCAGAAGCTTTTTCAGCTTGCCCTGGAGGGTGGCGCTTTCCTTCATGGCCAGGGCTGCGTCCAGGGCGCCCTGACGGTATACATTGTTTTCAGGATCTCTGCGCACCGCTTCCCGAAAGCTGGCATGAGCGGATTCGTATTGTCGCATCTCCATGAGAATATGCCCCTGAAGATAGTACCACTCATCGTCCCGTATCTCGGCACGAAGGAGCTGACGCAGGGCGCTTTCCGGATTATTCTGCCGGAGCATTTTGCGTGCCAGATGCTTGGCATCCTCTGGCGGGAGGGTATGGGTGTAGGTGTTTACACGCTTGGGCGAAGCCAAGCGGAGCGCTTCCTCATAGGCAAGGTTCAACGCCAACAGCTTCTCCTGAGCGGCACGCTGCTCTTCCGCGTCCAGGAACTGATCAGGATGACATTTTTTTACCAATGCACGGTAGGCGGCACGAACCTCCTCCGCATCGGCGGCGCCGTGAAGGCCCAGCACTTCAAAGGGATTGTTCGTAGAACCACCTCCTTTTTATGGCAGGGCGCCCTTTAGATGGTTTCCCGCTTGATATCCGCCCCCAGGGAGCGGAGCTTTTGTTCGATATGCTCATAGCCACGGTCGATATACTCGGGCTCATAGATTTCCGTCACGCCCTTGGCCATTAACCCGGCAACCACCAGCGCGGCGCCGGCACGCAAATCCGTGGTGGTTACCGGCGCGCCGTAGAGCTGCGGAACGCCCTCGATAATGGCCATGCGCTCCACGACGCGGACGCGCGCGCCCATGCGGCGAATCTCATCCAGGTGCTTGAAGCGCTGCTCAAAAATGGTCTCGGTCACAATGCTGGTGCCGTGGGCCGTGGTCAGCAGGGCACTCATGGGCTGCTGCAGATCCGTGGGAAAGCCGGGGTATACCTGCGTCTTGATGTTAACGGCCCGATGGCCCCCCAGGGTACGAACGCGGATGGCATCGTCACTGTCGGACACTTTGACACCCATCTCCAGCAGCTTGGCCGTGAGCGCTTCCATATGCTGAGGGATGCAGCCGCGGATAATCACGTCCCCGCGTGTTGCGGCCGCGGCAATCATCAGCGTCCCCGTCTCAATCTGATCGGGGATGACCGCATACGTACAACCGTGAAGGTGCTGCTGCCCGCGGATACGGATTACGTCGGTGCCTGCGCCCTTGACTTTGGCGCCCATGCTGTTGAGAAAGTTGGCCAGGTCTACAATATGCGGCTCTTTTGCGGCATTATAAATAATGGTGGTACCTTTGGCCTTGGCAGCGGCCAGCATCACGTTAATGGTGCCGCCAACGGTTACCATATCAAAAAACACATCTCCGCCGGTCAGCGCATCGCAGCGGGCGTTGATCATGCCGCCGCGTTCCTCGGCCTCCGCGCCCAGGCTCATAAATCCCTTTAAGTGCTGATCGATGGGGCGGGAACCGATTTCACAGCCTCCGGGGGAAGCCACCCGTGCCTTGCCGCAGCGCCCCAAAAGCGCGCCGATGAGATAGTAGCTGGCCCGTAAACGCTGGGAATCCCGATAGGATACCTCATACCCTTCCGCGGAGCGCGGGTCCACGGTTAAAAACTCGCCGGGCACATAGGTCACCTTTGCGCCCAGGGAACGGAGAATATCCACCAGGGCATGAACATCTTCAATATCGGGGAGATTCTCAATGGTGCATGGATCATTGCTCAGCAGCATGGCGGGGATGACGGCAACCGCCGTGTTTTTTCCGCCGCTGACGCGAACCTCGCCCTCCAAGGCGTTCCCGCCGGTAATCAGCATTCGTTCTTTCATGGGCATGATCTCCGGCAAAGGCCGGAATCACCTCCTGCGTGTTAATGGCGCAGGCAACCGCAGATGCGATTGCAATAGTTATATTATACACATAGCAAAGCGAAAAAACAAGAGGCGCAGGCACAGCCATGCCGCGCAGAGATGCGTCTTTTAGGAAAGCGGAGCGCAAAGGTGATGGCAGGGCGCTGAAATGTGGTTTTACATTTATAACAAAGGGGAAAAACTTTTCACCTGTGAGTTGACAGCGCAGGGGGAAACATGCTATAATGCTGTGTCGGGCAGGATACCCGAAGGAAAAGCAATCCCGCTGGCGGGATTGGGCAGGGAGGACAAAAAGCATGAATGTGTTTCAGGCGGCGGTGCTAGGCCTGGTGCAGGGCCTGGCAGAATTTTTACCGATATCGTCCAGCGGTCATCTGATTCTGGCGCGCATGCTCATGGGCATCTCGAATGCGGAGGCAGCCACTGGGAGCTATATGATACTGGATGTGCTCCTGCACACAGGGACGTTGCTGGCAGTGATGGTTGTATTCTGGAAAGATTGGTGGGGCATTCTGAAAAATCCCTTCAAGTCCCGCTTGCTGCTGTTGCTGATTGTGGCATCCATTCCCGCGCTGGTGGTGGTGCTGCTCTTCAATGACCTCGTGGAGCAATTTTTCACCGGTTGGTTCCTGGGCGTGAGCTTCCTGATGACGGCGGTGTTCCTGCTGGTGGCGGAGTGGATCAGCAGCAAAAACGTCCACCGGGCAACCAAGCCCGGCATGAAGCATGCCATCGCCATGGGCATTATGCAGGCTGTGGCGCTTCTGCCTGGGGTGAGCCGCAGCGGCTCCACCATGACCGGCGGACTGTGCACCCGGCTGGATCGGAAGGCAGCCGCCAAGTTCGCCTTTATGATGAGCGCGCCGGCGATTCTGGGCAGCCTGCTGTTTGAAGGCAAGGATGCCATCGAAATGGGCTACCTGGCCGAGCTGTCGCTGATTCCCACACTGGTGGGCATGGTTGTGGCGGCAGTGAGCGGTTACCTGGCGATTCGCTTCATGCTTCAGCTGATTCAGAAGATTTCGTTGAACTGGTTTGCGCTGTATGTGGCTATTGTGGGCGTTGTGGTGCTGGTGCTGCAGCTGGCAGGGGTGCCGGGCGTACCACCCTTTGAGATTCCCACGCTGGGCGCTGTGGCGCAGGCATTGCGGATGGGTTAAGCGCACGAAACAACCACAGGAGAGGGCAAGTTTTTTCCACACTCATGGAAAGAACCTGTCCTCTCCTTTTTCTGCGTGGGGTTTATGGGGTTCCGCTGTATAAACTTTTCCCGGTATCCATAAACTGAACCATGGATACTGCGGAAAGGACGGTAAAAACATGCGGAAACAAACGGTATTGTTGGTTATGGCGCTGTGCATCATGGGCATTGTGACCTGCGTGATGTGGGGCGAGCGGGATGCGGAACGCGCACTGCGCAGTTCGGCGGAAAGCCGCCTGGCGCAAACGCGGGAACAGCTGATGCAGGCGCAGGCCTTGCAGGAGGACGCCGAGGATGCCCTGTCCGCCGGGAAAGAAACCTGGCAGGAGCAGCTGGCCACGGTAACCGCAGAGCGGGACGAACTGTCGGTGAGCAATGCGGCGCTTCAGGCCCAGGCGGAGGAAGCGGCAAACGCGTTGGCGCAGGCGCAAACGCAGCAGGCGAGCCTGGAGGCCAGCTTGACGGAGGCCCAGGCGGCAGCAACGGCAGCGGAATCCGCGCTGGCAGAAAAAACCGCAGCCCTGGAAGCCATGGGCCAGGAGCTCGCCGCAGCACAGGCAAACGCAAGCACTGCGGAGACCCTGGAAACAAAGCTTGACCAGCTCCAGCAGGACAAGGATACTCTCGCGGCGGAACTGACGGATTGCGAAACCCAACTGGACCAGGCACAGGCAGAAAAAGCGCGCCTGACGGCTGAGCTGGAACAGGCTCAAACGGGTCAGGCGCGCTATGAGGCGTTGCGCAAGGAAACCGAAGCCGCACGCCTCATCTGGGACATGATGGAGCAGGACATGGACAATCTGGCGGTACGGAAATCCGTGGAAGCGGCCATTGCCAACTTCCAGCAAAAGTATCCGGATAGCCTGATGGTGTTCCGCCTGCCGGATCAGTGAAGCAACTGGAAAATGCCGCACTTGAGATACTGGGTTTCCGGCGCCGCGGGGAGGATGGGATGATCCCGGCCCTGGGTGCGGTATTCCACCTGACGCAGCTGCACGTGGGCATCCCGGGCAGCGTCCCGGACGATTTCCAGGAAGTGCGCGGGCAGAATGTGCTGTGAGCAGGAGCAGGTGACCAGATAGCCCCCCTCCCGCACCATTTTCATGGCGCGCAGGTTGATTTCCTTATAGCCGCGGGCGGCGCTGGCCACAGCAGCGCGGGTCTTGGTAAAGGCGGGCGGGTCCAGGATAATCACGTCGTACTTTTCACCATGGCGGCTCTGCTCGGCCAATAGGTCAAAGGCGTTGGCTTCCTGAAAGTGCACACGGTCTTCCAAGACATTGAGCCGGGCGTTTTCCGTGGCGAACTGGCAGGCATACTCGGAAATATCCACCCCGGTAACCTCCCGGGCACCATAGTGCCCCGCATGGAGGGCAAAGCTGCCGGTATGGGTGAAGCAATCCAATACCCGGGCGTCCCGCACAAAGGGTGCGATGGCGGCCCGGTTTTCTTTTTGATCCAGGAAGAAGCCGGTTTTCTGCCCCTGCTTTACGTCCACCCAGAAGTGCACGCCGTTTTCCACCATTTCCACCCGGTCGGGAACCTGACCATATCGAAGGCCCGTGTATTGTTCCAGCCCCTCCAAGGCGCGCACGGGCACATCACTGCGCTCATAGATTCCTGCGGGATGAAGCAGCTCCACCAGCGCGTCGGTGACATCCTGTTTATAGCGCTCCATGCCCAGTGCCAGGCATTGCATGACCAGCACGTCCCCAAAGCTATCCCCGATCAGCGCGGGGAGCCGGTCGCTCTCGGCAAAGATCAGCCGGCAGGAGTGCAGGTCCGCGAAGGCACGGCGATATTCCACCGCCTCCCGCACCCGGCGAAAAATGAAGTCCCGGTCCACGGGCTCGTCATGCAGGGTCATCATCCGCAGGGAAATCTGCGATTTGGGGTTGTAAAACGCCCGCCCAAGAAATCGGCCCCGGCTGGATACCACGTCCAGCACGTCTCCGGGTTCATACGTGCCGGAAACCTGGGCGATGTCGCTACGGAACACCCATGGATGCCCACCCAGCACCCGCTTTTCCTTGCCGGGAATCAGCACGGCTTTTGCCATGGAAAATCCTCCTTGACGTAATGCATTTTTTTTACAGTTGCTCACAGGCAGCCAGCCAAAGCGCGCTTTCCGCCTCGGAGGGCATGCGCCAGTCGCCGCGGGGGCTGAGCGCAATGGAGCCAATCTTGACCCCGTCAGGCATGCAGTTGCGTTTGAACTGCTGGTTGAAAAAGCGCCGGTAGAAGTTTTTCAGCCACTTGCGCAGGGTATCGTCATCAAAGTCATCGGCAAAGGCCAGCTGCGCCAGCTGGAATATCTTCTTCGGTTGCAGCCCAAAGCGTACCACATAATACAGGAAGAAGTCATGCAGGGCATAGGGGCCTACCAGGTCTTCGGTTTGCTGGGCGATGTTGCCTTTTTCATCCGGGGGAAGCAGCTCGGGGCTGATGGGCGTATCCAGAATGCTCTCCAGCACCTCCCGAGAGGCGGCAAAGGCGGGATTTTCAATGCATGTCTGAACAATCCAGCGGACCAGGGTTTTCGGCACGCCGCTGTTGACGCCATACATGCTCATGTGGTCAGCGTTATAGGTGCACCAGCCCAGGGCGATTTCGCTCAGGTCGCCGGTGCCCAGCACAATGCCGCCTGTCTGATTGGCCACGTCCATGAGCACCTGAGTGCGCTCACGGGCCTGGGCGTTTTCATAGGTGACGGAATGATCGGACTCCTGGTGGCCGATGTCGCGGAAGTGCAGGCGCACTGCCTCGTGAATGGGAATCTCCCGACGGGTTACCCCCAGGGTGTCCATCAGGGTCAGGGCGTTGCGGTAGGTGTGATCGGTGGTGCCAAAGCAGGGCATGGTGACGCCGGTGATGTTGGTCCGGGGAAGATGCATCAGGTCCATGGCCTGGCATGCGGCCAGCAGCGCCAGGGTGGAATCCAGTCCGCCGGAAATGCCCACGGTTACCTTTCCGCCGGTGATGCGCAGGCGGCGGGCCAGAGCTGTGGCCTGCAGGTCAAAAATCTGGGCGCAACGGGCCTGCCGGGAAGCCTTGTCCGCGGGAATGAAGGGATGCTTGGGCACATGCAGCCGGGGCTTCACATGGTCGGGCAGCCCCAGGGCGGGACAGGCTACTGCGCGGATGGGCTCCAGGGCGCCATAGTGCGCCCCCGCGTCGGCAAAGGAACCCTCCACCCGCCGGTCCCCGCGAATGCGGTCCAGGTCCAGGTCGGCGGTGAGCAGATAGTCCTCAGCCAGGTAGTCCTGATTTTCCGCCACGGTCGCGCCGCACTGGGCAATCAGGCTATGGCCGGAGAATACCAAAGGCAGGCCGTACAGCAGTCGCAGGCGTCGATCCCACCGCCGTAGCCGTAGGGGCGGTAGGCCTGTCCACCCTGGCGCATCATCATCAGCGCCTGCCGGTACTCCCGCTTGGCAATCAGCTCGTTGCTGGCGGATAGATTCACGATGACTTCCGCACCGTTAATGGCCAGGAACGTGCTGGGAGGCAGGGGTGTCCACAGATCCTCGCACAGTTCCACGCCAAAGCGAACGCCGTCCGTACCGGTGAAGACCAGCTCCCGGCCCAGGGGCAGGTCCTCACCACAGAGCGTTATCTGCCGGGCACGGAGACCGAAACCGCTGGCAAACCAGCGCTTTTCATAAAATTCATGATAGTTGGGGGGAAACAGCTTGGGCACCACGCCCAGCAGCCGCCCGTGGGTGAGGACCACGGCGCAGTTGTACAACGCGCAATCCACGCACAGGGGCGCGCCCACCACGGCGGTTAATCCCTCCGGGCATTGTTCGCGTAGCGTGTCCAACGCGGCTTCCGTGGCCTGGAGAAGCGGCTTTTGAAAGAACAGATCGCCGCAGGTGTAGCCGGTAAGGCACAGCTCCGGGAAAACAGCCAGGCTCGCCTGTTCCGCCGCTGCCTGACGCAACATTTCCGCGATGGCCGCGGCGTTTTCCTTCACATTGCCCAGGCGCAGCTTGGGCACGGCCGCGGCTACACGCATCAATCCTTCCATGGGACCAGCCTCCTTATGTCGTTAAAAGCTGAGCAGCTCTCCCTGAGCGTGGCCCGCGGCATCCACCTGCAGCAAAGCAGCGTATCCCCGCTGGGCGGTGCCGGGGTTGAGCAGCAAAATACCGTCCCGTTCCTCCAGGGTGGGACGGTGAGTGTGTCCAAAGAGCACCACCCCGCAACCGGTCTCGCGGGCAGCCGGCGCCAGGGCGCCCAGGGTTAATTTCACCGCCTGAAGATGCCCATGGGTAATGAGTATGCCCATGCCGCCCAGATGCACAACGCGCTGAACCGGCGCGTCCACGCCCAGGTCACAGTTGCCCTTCACACCATACAGGGCGGCATGGGGAGACAGCCCCAGCAGGAAATTGGCCAGGCGGTCAAAATCCCGGGCACCATCTCCGCAATGGATGTAGGCGTCCATGGGGCCGCGCTGGGCGGCCAGTTCGGCCATCCAGCGCAGGTTGGCTTCATCCCCGTGGCTGTCGGAGAAAATCAGTGCTCGCATGCCTGCAGCTCCTTCATCATTTCCCGCATTTTTGCGCAGGCACGGGCACGGTGGCTTACCCGGTTTTTGGTTTCCTGGCTCATCTCTGCAAAAGTTTCGCCGTTTTCATAAAGGAAGAGCGGATCATAGCCGAAGCCGCCGTTGCCCCTGGGGGCATCCAGCAGCTTGCCCGGGCAGGTCCCCTCGGCAATCAGAGTCTTTTCCCCAGGACGGGCCAGGGCAATGGCGCTGACAAAGGCGCAGTCCCGCTGAGTTTTGCCCCGCATGCGGCGCAGCAGCAGCTCGTTGTTGGCGTTGTCATCGCCATGCACACCGGCGTATCGGGCAGAGTAAACGCCGGGCTCCCCGTCCAGGGCCTCCACCGTCAGCCCGCTGTCGTCTGCAATGGTGGGCAGGCCCGTGGCTTTGCACACAGCTTCTGCCTTAATGGCGGCGTTGCCCGCAAAGGTGGTGGCCGTCTCGTCAATGCCGCTGGAAAAGCCTGCCGAGGACATGCCCACGATGGTGTACATGTCTCCGAAAATCTGCCGCAGTTCCCGCAGCTTGTGTTCATTGCCGGTGGCTGCCACCAGCAGGGGCTTGGGAGCAATGTGCGCCGCGCGTTCGCCCAGGGCATCCCGCTGGGCCTGCATCAGGCCGGCAATGCCTTTGCGGCCGTATTCCATCAGGGTTTGCAGCTCCTGGGGGGTGAAGGCACGGCCTTCGCCGGTGCCCTGCATTTCAATGAAGTTTCCCTGATCGTTCATCACAAAATTCATGTCCACCTGGGCACGGCTGTCCTCTTGATAGCACAGGTCCAGGCAGGGCGTATCGTCCACAATGCCGCAGGAGACGGCGGCCACCTGGTGCCGGATGGGGCTGATGAGCAAACGCTTGTCCTTGACCAGCTTGTCCACCGCGCACACCAGCGCCACAAAAGCGCCGGTGATGGATGCCGTGCGGGTTCCGCCATCAGCTTCCAGTACGTCGCAGTCCAGGGTGATGGTCCTTTCGCCCAGCTGGGTCATGTCCACCGCCTGGCGCAGGGCACGGCCGATTAGCCGCTGAATTTCCACACTGCGGCCATCCTTCTTGATGCCGTCCCGCTTTTTCCGCTGTCCCGTGGAAGCGGGGAGCATGGCATACTCCGCGGTGATCCATCCTTGCCCCTTCCCCTTGAGAAAGGGGGGCACGCCTTCCTCCACCGACGCGGTGCAAATGACCCGCGTGTTGCCTGTGGCGATAAGGCAGCTGCCGTCCGCTGTGCGCATAAAGTCCGTCTGGATGCTGATGCCCCGCGCCTGATCCTCGCGGCGACCGTCCGTGCGATTCATGTGTATTGCCTCCAATATTTCCGCAATTTGAACATCGGTAACAGTTCGCTTTCGGGGACGGCTTTTCCTGCGTGCTGCACCCGGAAGAAGCGCCCTTTTCACCGAAAATCCGCCAGAAAAAAACACAGCAGCCTTTTCCAAACCGGTGGGCGGGATCGCGGCGGCCGCACCCCCGCCCACTGCATGCACGCAATCCGACTTTGCCTGCTTCTTGGGTCGTATTGCCTTAACAAATTCGGGCAGCTGCAGGTTGGCCAAATCAGTCTTTACGAGGAAGTGACTTTCGCTACTTTTTTGACGTGCAGCCGCAGGTATATTTTGAAAAAAATTTTGGGAAAACTATTGACATTCCATGGAAGGCGTGTATAATAGTTTTCGAAAGGTCAAAGAAAGTCAAAAAGACCTACCGCGACCTGAACCCTGCCAAAGGAGGCATGTACCATGAACATGAACCAATTTACCCAGAAGACCGTGGAAGCGTTGCAGCGCGCCCAGTCCCTGGCCATAGAATATCAGCATATGCAAGTGGAGCAGGAGCACCTGATGGCTGCGCTCCTGGAGGACCCCAACGGCCTGATTTCCCAGCTGCTCACGCGTATGGGCATGAATGCGGACGGCCTGCGCAAGGCCGTGACCGACAGCCTGGGCCGTATTCCCCGTGTCAGCGGTCCTGGCCGGGAGGCAGACAAGGTCTACATTTCTCCCGAGGTGGAAAAGGCACTGCTGGAGGCGGAAAGCCGCGCCAAGCAGATGAAGGACGAGTACCTCTCCGTGGAGCATGTGTGGCTGGGCATCTGCGCCAAGCCCAATAATCGGGTCAAAGAGCTGCTGCGTACCTTCAACTACCAGGAGGCCAACTTCCTCAAGGCGCTGTCCGCCGTGCGTGGGGCAACCCGCGTTACCAGCGACAACCCCGAGGAAACCTATGATGCGCTGAAAAAGTACGGCTCCGACCTGGTGGAACTAGCCCGCAACCACAAGCTGGACCCTGTCATCGGCCGTGATAACGAGATCCGTAACGTGATCCGTATTCTGAGCCGCAAGACCAAGAATAACCCGGTGCTGATCGGTGAACCTGGCGTTGGCAAGACCGCCATTGCCGAGGGGCTGGCGCTGCGGATTGTGCGCGGAGACGTACCGGACAGCCTGAAGAACCACACCATTTTCTCTCTGGATATGGGCAGCCTGATTGCGGGCGCCAAGTTCCGCGGCGAATTTGAGGAGCGTCTGAAGGCGGTGCTGGCGGAGATCAAGAAGAGCGAGGGCAAGATCATCCTCTTCATCGATGAGCTGCACACCATTGTGGGCGCGGGCAAAACCGAGGGCTCCATGGACG
>USCR01000034.1 GCA_900553295.1 uncultured Eubacteriales bacterium
GCCCCAGCACAGCCACAAACTCGCCTTTGGATACCTCCAGGTTGATCCCCTTCAGTACGGTTTGCTTTTCGCCGCCCATTTCATAAACTTTGGTGATGTCACGCATGACAAGAATTTTTTCATCCATGGGACTTACCTCAGCTCAGTGCCCATGTTCATCATGGGGTAGGTCAGGGCTTTGGGAATCAAAATGGTTTCGCCGCTCTTGACCCCATCCTTGATTTCCACAATGGTACCGTTGTTAATCCCCAGCAATACGGATTGCCGGACAATTTCATCCCCCCGCGAATAGCAATAAACGTAAGGCTTGTTGTCCTCATCGTATTGAATGGCGTCCATGGAAACCGTGGTGGCGTTCAGCGCGCTTTCCCGCAGCACGGAAACCTCGCAGGTGAGGCCCATGACCAGGCTGCCATCCTGCGGCACAGCTATTTCTACCACATAATAGGCAACGTCGTTCTCCACGGTTGCTTCCTGGGCAATCCGGGTAATTTCGCCCTGCAGCTGTGCGCCCGTGGCCTGCACGGTGATGGAAACTTCCATGCCCTTGCTAAGCGCGGAAATATCATACTCGTCCACCTTGATTTTCAGCACCGGGTGGGCATAGTCCGCCACGCGGAACAGTTCATCCCCGGCGGTGTATGCATCATCGGCTTTCACATAGATATCCGAGATGGTGCCATCCATGGTCGATTCGATTTTGGAGCCGCTCTTGGGTTGCAGTACGGCTTCCTCGTCTTCCACCAGGTCGCCCTCCTGCTTGAGCAGTTCCTTTACGGTGCCGCGGCCGGTGGCATAAACAACCTGCGCGTCCCCGGGCTCCAGGTTGCCGGAAAAAGTATAATAGGTAATAATATCCTGGGTACGGGCAATTTCCTCGGTATACTGATTGCCCTTTTGCCCCGCAAAGAACAGTACGGCAAGTACAATGACTACCGCCAGGATCATCAGACCAAGTATCCATTTCAAAAGCTTGTGTGATGTACGCATGGTAATCCTCCTTTTTCCATTCATGCCCATGATTCTATACGCGGCAGATGAACTGCGTATGAATTGTATACCCATGGGGCAAAAAGAAACAGCCCCCGCTTTGCCAAAGAGGCTGCCATGGGGCTGAATGCTTGGGTAATCGGTGTGACTTAGGCGTTTCCGGCCAGGATATCCAGGCCGCGCTCTTCCTGGAATTGATTGGTATACAGCTGATAGTAATATCCGCGTTTGGCAATCAGCTGCTGGTGAGTGCCGTCCTCGGTAATCTTGCCGTGCTGGATCACCAGAATTCTGTCCGCGGAGCGCACGGTGGACAGCCGGTGAGCGATAATGAAGCTGGTGCGTCCGGCCAGCACCGTTTGAATGGCATGCTGGATAATCTGCTCCGTCTCCGTATCCACCGAGGAAGTGGCCTCGTCCAGCACAAAGAGCGCAGGATTGCACAGGATTGCCCGGGCAAAGGAAATCAGCTGCTTTTGCCCGGTGGACAGCCGGTTACCGCCTTCGCCCACCTGGGTGTCATAGCCGTTCTCCATTTTCAGGATGAAGCCTTCGGCGTTTACCATTTGTGCTGCGCGCCGTACTTCCTCATCTGTGGCCTCCGGTTTGCCATAGCGGATGTTGTCTGCCACGGTGCCGCTGAAAAGGTGCGGGCTTTGCAGCACATATCCCAGGTTGCTTTGCAGCCACAGCTGGCTGCGCTGGCGGTAATCCACGCCGTCGATACAGATGCTGCCTTCCGTGGGCTCATAGAAACGGCACACCAGGTTCACGATGGTGCTCTTGCCGCTGCCGGTTTCACCCACCAGGGCGATGGTCTGCCCGGCCTTGACCTCCAGATTGAAATGGGAGAGCACCTGTTCCCCGTCCTTGTAGCGGAAAGACACGTCCCGGAAGCTCACATCTCCATGCAGCTTGGGCCAGTTTTCGCGCTTGGGGTGAAAATTATCCCCAAATACCGCCACAACCTCCGGTGAGTCCACGATGTCCGGCTCCGTTTCCAGCAGGGAAAGAACCCGCTCGGCTGCCGCCTGGGAGGACTGCAATTCCGCAAAGATCCGTGCGATATCCCGCACAGGCTGGAAAAACTGCACCGTATAGCTGACAAACACATTCACCGTGCCCAAGGTCATGGCGCCGATAAGCACGTCCTGGCCGCCTTTCCAAAGGGCATAGGCGGTGGCCAGAGACCCCAGGGATACCACAATGGGCAGGAAGAGCGCCGACAGCGTGGCCGCGCGGATGGATGAGGTGCGCATGTTGTGCGCTACTTCGCTGAATTCCTCAATATTCATTTCCTCGCGCACCAGGGTTTTGGTGGTCTTGGCGCCGTTGATGCCTTCATTGAAACCGGCCGTGATCTGGCTGTTGGTTTTGCGTACCTGACGGTAAGCCGCCAGAATGCCCTTCTGGAATTTCCAGGAAATTACCGCCAGGGGCGGCAATACCAGGATCACCACCAGCGCCAGTTTCCAGTTCAGCAGGAACATCTGCACGGAGCAGCATACCAGGAATACCGCGCCCCAGCACAGGTCCAGCAGCGACCAGCCGATGGTATCCGCCAGGCGCTGCGTGTCATTGGTCAGCCTGCTCATCAGGTAGCCCACGGGCATGCGGTCATAGTAGGAAAAGGGAAGCTCCTGAAGCTTTTGAAATCCCATGCGGCGGATGGTGTAGCATGTGCCTGTTTCCACATACCCGCTCTGCCGTAGAAAGACAAAGATGCTTATGACCTGTATGGCCAACAACCCCAGATACAGGGCAATGAACCCCGGAATACCCGCCGTGGTCTGCCCGGTAATAAAGTTATCAATGGCGTAGGAGGTCATCAGGGGGAAGATCACGTCCAGTATGGCGGATATGGCCATGAACGCACCCACAAGATAGAGATTTTTGTGGAAGGGTTTGGCAATGTGCAAGAGCTTCTTCCACAGGTTTAGATCGAATCGCTTGGTATAATCCTCTTCCTGAAAGGCCTGCATTAGTTGCTCACCTCGCTTGTGGGCTGGAGGGCATCGCGGCTCAGCTCCTCCTCCAGCACGTTTTGAATGTTGTTGATGCGCTGATACAGTCCCGGACGCGCGCAGAGCTCCGCGTGGGTTCCCTGGTCCACAACGCGCCCATCTTCCAATACCAGGATGGAATCCGCCTGAGAGAGTGTGGTGATACGATGGCTGATAATCAGTGTGGTCATGCCCTTCTGCCGCTGCTTCAGCGCGGCGCGGATCTGGGCATCGGTTTCCGTATCCACGGCGGAAAGGGAATCGTCAAAGATCAGGATATGGTTGTCCTTTAGCAGCGTCCGCGCAATGGCCACCCGCTGCTTCTGTCCGCCGGAAAGGGTTACGCCACGCTCGCCCACCAGGGTGTCCCAGCCCTGGTCGCTCTGGGTGATGAATTCTTCCGCGCAGGCTACCCGTGCAGCGTCCACAATGCGGTCCTGCATGGGTTGGCGCAAGGCGATGCCCACGTTGTCCCGGATGCTTTTGCTGTACAGGAAGGGCTCCTGGAGAATAAGCCCCACATGGCTGCGCAGGTATTCCCGGTCAATTTGGGAAAGGGGAACGCCACCAATGGAAATGGTGCCGCTGGTGGGCTCGTACAACCTTTGCAGCAGGTACATCAGCGTGCTTTTGCCGCTGCCTGTGCCTCCCAGCACGGCGACGGTTTTGCCCGCGGGAATGGTGAAAGTCACATCCTTGAGCACCGGTGCGTCCTGGTCATAGGCAAAGGTTACATGGTCGAACACGATATCCCCATGGAGGTCAGGCTTGAGGGCATTGGGTTCTTCTGGCTCCGCGGGTGCGGACAGGATTTCCTGGATGCGTTCCATGGAAACCAGGCTCTTGCCTGCGTCGGAAAGGGTACGCCCCAGCTGCCGGATGGGGAAAAGCAGCTGCCCCACATAGGTAGTGAAGATAATCAGCGTGCCCACGGTGATTTCTCCACGGCTGGCATAGATGACGCATATGAGCAGCGTAACCATGGACTGGAGCATGCTCAGCGCATCGCCGCCGCCCCAATATACGGCAAGCAAATCGTTCAGGTGCTTTGCCTTTTTGCGGAAGTCACTGCTGGCGGCATCAAACTTTTCCACTTCCCGTTGCTGCTGTCCAAAGGCGCGTACCACACGTACCCCGGAAAGGTTTTCCTGCAGCACGGCGCTCATTTTGCCTTCCGCCTCGTCCATTACCCGGAAGCCCTTGTGTACCTTGCGGAAAAACCACATGGCAAACAGGAACAACGCCGGTACCAGCACCATGGAATACAGGGTAATGGATACGTTTTTCCCCAGCAGAATGATCAGCGATAAGGTAACCAGCAGCAGCGTGTTCACCACTTCCATGATCTGCACGGAAAGGAAGCGGCGGATGGTTTCCACATCGCTGGTGCAGCGCTGAATGAGATCGCCGGTGGTCGCCCGCACATGGTAGGAGAAAGGCAGCCGCTGCAGATGGCTATACAGCTGTTCCCGCAGTGTCAGGGCGATATTCTCGCTGGCCACTGCGCTTAGACGCCCCTTAAAAAAGGTGAATACGCCATTGAGCAGGTTCAGCCCCACCAGGATTGCGCCCATAATCCATAGGTTTTCCCGGAGGAATGCTCGTCCGCCCAACGCGCGTATGGGCTGCAGCAGCCAATCCGGCAGGGTGGAGGGAACGGTGCCCAGCACGCTGTCCACGGTTTCCGCCAGCAGCACCGGGGTGGCAAAGCTGATGAGTACCATCATCACCGTGCCAAGCATTGCACCCAGAAAGCACCAGATATTCTGGCGGATCAATTCCAGCATGCAGGCTCCCGGCTTTTTCCGGTTGAGTTGCATAGGGGAGGGACCTCCTTTATAAATAGAATCATCAGCGCACGCACAAGGCATGTGCCGGCGTTTGACAACAAAAAAGCATCGGCCGCTCAAGATTTTGCAGCCGATGCTGTTATGCGCAGGACATAGCAAAGGACAAAACTATTTTATCCCTCTCCTGAGCGCAAAAGGCCGCAAAATACGTAGGCAAACAGACTTCGCCCCTGCGGTGTATGCATTGGATTCCCGGGTCTTCACGATCAACTTGCGCATGTATGCGGCCTCCTTTCTTCAAATTTTTGCCTTCGTTACGGCTCAATTAGTGTAGCCCATGAACATATTGTTTGTCAAGAGCCTTTTTGCAAAAATCTTCCAAAAATGTATGAGCTTTCACCGAAACCCAAATTTCCAGGGAAGGATTCCTACGCGGGGGCGGCGAATATCTCAACAACTTTTGCCGCGCATGCGGCGCATGCAAGCGTTGAAAACATCCAAAGGAGAGCATATCATGAACGTTGGATTTATTGGACTTGGCATTATGGGAAAGCCAATGGCACGGAACCTGTTGCGGGCGGGGTATAAGGTGTATGCCTATGACATCGTGGGCAGCAGCGTGGATTGTGTGGCCCAGGATGGCGCGGTGGCCTGCTCCACCGTGGGAGAGGTATGCCGTGCCTGCACTACGCTGATTACCATGTTGCCCAATGGGCCCGAAGTGCGCAGCGTGGTGATGGACCCTGGCGGGATCTTTGACAGTGCCACGCCAGGAACGCTGCTCATTGATATGAGCTCCATCGCGCCCGGTGTCAGCAAGGAGCTCAACGCTGCATTGGCGCAAAAAGGCATTCATATGCTGGACGCACCGGTTTCCGGAGGCGAACCCAAGGCAGTGGATGGTACGTTGGCCATTATGGTGGGGGGAGAACAGGCGGATTACGACCGAGCTTTGCCCCTGTTTCAGGTGCTGGGCTCCAGCTATCAACTGATTGGCGGACCGGGGAGCGGCAATACATGCAAGCTAACCAACCAGATTATTGTGGCGGTCAACATTGCGGCGCTGAGTGAAGGCATGATGCTGGCCAAAATGGCGGGAGCCGATCCAGAAAAAGTCTTTAAGGGCATACGCGGAGGGCTGGCCGGCTCTGCGGTTATGGAGGCCAAAGCGCCCATGATGCTAAGCGGTAACTTTGCTCCCGGCTTCCGCATCGATTTGCACGTGAAGGATTTGAACAATGCCTTGGAAACCGGGCACCTATTCCATGCACCATTGCCTTTGACGGAAATGGTACAGGAGGTACTCAAAAAGTTGTCTGCCCAGGGTGAGGGCAACTGTGACCACAGTGCCCTGGTGAAATACTATGAGGAATGGACGGGCGTTTCCCTGGCACAAAATCAGACGAAGAAAATCGATACGGAAAGGAAAGCGTAATCAAGGCCCATGGGCCCTTGATCGGCGCGTGAGAAGGTATGAAAATCATTTTTGCTTCGGATTCTTTCAAGGGTAGCCTTAGTGCGACGCGTATTACACAGCTGCTTCAGGAAGAGGCGGAAGCTTGCTTTCCAGGAATGGAAGGCGTATGCGTGCCCGTGGCGGACGGCGGAGAGGGCACGGTGGATGCGTTGCTGCTGGCGCTGGGAGGACAGCGGCAAAGGGTGCAGGTAACCGGCCCCCTGGGAGAAAACGTATGGGCCACTTATGGCGTAACGCCCCATGGAGTGGCGGTAATGGAGATGGCACAGGCTTCGGGCATTACTTTGCTGGACAGAAAAGATCCTTTGCAGGCTACTTCCCGGGGAACAGGTGAAATGTTGGCGCATGCGCTGCAGGCAGGGGCACAGGAAATCTTGCTGGGCATTGGTGGCAGCGCCACCAACGACGGCGGTATGGGCATGCTGGAAGCGCTGGGTGTGCGATTCTATGACGCCGACGGGAACATCCTGGCCGGATGTGGTGCGGCGCTGGGAAAGGTGAGCCGCGTGGATCTTGCAGGAATGTTGCCGCAGGTACGCGCCGCGCATATTACGGTGATTTGCGACGTTTCCAATCCCTTGCTGGGTCCCACAGGCGCTACGGCGGTGTATGGCCCGCAAAAGGGCGTCACCCCCGAGCTCATGCCTGTGCTTGAGGCAGGCATGACGAATTATGCCCATGTGCTGGAGCATACCCTGGGCTGTGACCTTGCCGGTCAGCCAGGGTATGGGGCAGCCGGTGGCATGGGCGCGGCCCTGGGCGGCGTATTGGGCGCAAGCCTTCGCCGGGGCATTGACGCAGTGATGGACGCCGTGAACTTTGATGGGCTGTTGGAGGGCGCCGATCTGGTGATTACGGGTGAAGGATGCCTAGACAGGCAGTCGGTTGCCTATGGGAAAGTGATTGCCGGCATTGCGGAACGCGCCGACCGTAAAGGAGTCCCCGTCTGCGCGCTGGTGGGCAGCATGCGTCCTGGAGCGGAAGCTTTCCTGGAAGGGGCGCCAAGCCACAGCGTGATGACCACCGTCAACGGCGTTATGCCCCTGGAGACGGCCATGGACCAGGCAGAGACACTATATCGCAGCGCTGCCCAGCGCATGTTCCGCTTGCTGCGCATGGGAATGCAGTGCAGGAAAGAAAATCTCTGACGGATTGAACTGCTTGCCGGCATACAATCAGCGCATGTTCATGAAACTTTCATAGCCGCTTCATGGTAGGTTCATCCAGTATGGCTATGATTACACCATCAAGATTCCCCCGCGGTACCCAAACACCGGCGGTTCGGGGGAACGCCGCCGATTACATTCCGCCCGGGATACTCTCCTTCTCCCGGACGGGTTTTTTTATGGTACGGATTTCCAAAGTCAAGCATAGAAGCCATTTGTCGCAGATGGCCTGGCTGGAAACCTCCTTCGGACGTTGTTGCATTTGGCTTGACAATTCAGGGTATATTCCTGCGGAAGCGGCGTACACTTCCCATGAGGAGGGATGTGGGATGGAGTTGGCTTCCGGAAAGCCAAAGTTTACATGGAAGTCCCTGGTGGGACTATTGGTGGTTACTTTGGGGCTGGCAGGCCTTTCAGGATTTTTAACACGGGACAGCATGGACGTGTATCAGACATTGAATCTGCCGTCCTTTGCTCCGCCTGGATGGGCGTTTCCCGTGGCATGGGGAATCCTGTATCCGGTGATGGCCATTGCAGCGTGGCTGACGCTGCGCAGCAGTACGGGGAATGTGCTGCCCATTCTGCTGCTGTATGGAGCGCAGTTGCTTGCCAATGTGATCTGGCCGCTGCTGTTTTTCTTACAGCGAGCCTGGGGGTTGTCGTTTGTCTGGTTGCTGCTGGTTTTCGCCCTGGCATTGGTGACGTGCATCCGCTTTTTCAAGAGCAGCCGATGGGGTGGCGGCCTTATGATGCCTTATCTGGCGTGGTTGGCCTTTGCGGCTGTACTGAACTTTTCCATAGCAAGGCTCAACCCGCAGTAACCAGGGCGCATTTCCAGGCCATACCGGTGTTTCAACGAGATGCACTTGCCTTTGAGGAAACCATTTGTCCTGTCAAAGGATTTCCAAGATGTGGGAAAACATTGCTTTGCAAGCAAAATCATTGTTTCCGATGCTTGCAAAGGAGATGTGCGCAAATACAGTCAGAGGGGCTGTGGCCTCTCTGATACCTTTATGTTGGGGCGGGTTACAAGGATTGCCTCAGCGGGGGGATCAGTGTATAATATCCGCTGGGGAAGCCCGCAAGTGGCGTTATCAAAGCACAAAGGAGCATACATCCATGCATTACAAGACTGAACGGAGCGAAGCACCATCGAAAGGGCAGAAAGGACTGCACTGGCAGCAACGGTTGATTGCTGTTTTGCTGCTGTGTACCATCTGGGCTTTGCTGATGCCTGTGTACGTACACGCGGAAACGGAAGCAATTGACTATGCGCAGGCAGAAAACTGGGCTTATCGGGGGACGGATGCCACCAAGAAGGCGGATATCTTTTTTGTGTGTCCTACGGTGTATAGCGGAGAACAGGGAAAATATCAGATGCCCTTGGACGACACCTCTGCCAAAGAAAGCTTCTTGGGCGCAACCAACATGGAAAAAGGCATTTATGATCCCTATGGCAGCTTTTATGCCCCTTATTACCGGCAGGTCGGCCTGAACGTTTACGAAATGCCGCTGGAGGACAGGGAAACATACCTGGAGTCGGCCTATGCAGATGTGAAAGCGGCGTTTCTCTATTATCTGGAGAACGATAACCAGGGCCGTCCCATCCTTCTGGCGGGGTTTTCCCAGGGGGCGGACCTGTGCCTCCGCCTGCTAAAGGACTGCTTTGCTGATCCGGCTGTGAATGATTTATTGGTGGCGTGCTATGCCATCGGCTGGCGGATCACCCAGGAGGAACTCGCGGCCTATCCGCATTTGCGCTTTGCGGAAGGCGAGCAGGATACGGGGGCTATCATTGCCTTCAACAGCGAGGCGGAAGACGTCAATGATTCGCTGCTGGTTCCTGCGGGGACGAAAAGCCTGTGCATCAATCCCCTCAACTGGCGCACCGATGGTGCCCCGGCAGATAAAGCGGAAAATTTGGGAGCATGCTTTACGGATTACAGCGGAGCAATTGTTACGGAAATTCCACAATTAACGGGGGCGTATATCGACGAAACCCGGGGAACGCTGAAGGTTCCCGATGTAAACCCCGAAGATTATCCTCCCGTGCTGTCCCTATTTGACCAAGGAGTCTATCATCTGTATGACTATCAATTCTTTTACAGAAACTTGCAGGAGAACGTGGGAGAACGTTTGGCTGCGTATCTGGCGTCCCACGGTGCGTGAGGGAGAGATCAAAAAATGCCGGGCCGCTGACATGGATTATGCCAGCAGCCCGGCATCTGCATTTTATCTGTGGTGACAACAGCAGCAGGGATGCGCCACCTGAATCGGACGGCAATTTACCTTTCCACATCCGCAGTTGGCGGACGTGCAGATCCAGATGGTTGCAGAAACATCCGTTGCCGCTCCAGCCGATGCGGCTTGCTCGGCGGCTGTGGGCAGTGCCCAGCAGCCGGATACACCAAATTGGCTGGCACAGGGATGAGATACATAACGCTGATAATACGTTGATTGCACTGTGTAGGCCTCCTTTTCGGGGAAGCTTGCGCTTCCGCTTTCAGCTTATGCTACACTGCTCCATATGTTCATGCCAATGTGTCCTGCTAGCGGCCGCTACTTAAAAAAGCGGCTTCTGGCACGGATGCGCCATCAACCGCTCTCACAGTATGTCCATTGAAGTTTGAAAATTATTTCCGCCTCGTATCTTCACGAAAGGTAGCGCCTTCCAGGCGAAGCAGAAAGCGTTTCATGTCCAGCCCGCCACCATAACCAATCAGGCTTCCATCCGCGCCAATGACCCGATGACAGGGAATGAGAATGGAAATGGGGTTGCGATGGTTGGCCATGCCGATGGCCCGGGCAGCGCCCGGTTTTCCTAACGCCCTGGCCAGGTCACCATAGGAGCGCGTCTCTCCGTAAGGAATTTGTAGCAGCTGGGCCCATACGTCCTGCTGAAAGGGCGTACCTTGGGGACGTAGAGGCAAAGAAAAAGTATGGAGCGTACCGGAGAAATAGCTTTCCAGCTCCGCTTTTGCTTTGCAAAGCAAGGGATGCTGCGGAGCAGAAAGCGGCAATTCCGTGCGTTCCAGCAGGGTTAACGCTTCGCCTTGGGATTGCAGCAAAAGGTGCCCCACAGGGGAATCCAGCACACAGGCTTCCATGGCTCAGTCCTCGACAGTTTGGTCAAAGGGCAGGGACAGACGGTTGCTGCCATCTTCCCATAGGCGTTCCAGGTTATAGTAGGTACGCTCTTCCTGGTTAAAAATGTGCACAAGAATGCTGCCGTAGTCCATCACGATCCAGCGGCCTTCCGTGCCCCCCTCGCTGCGGCGCAGAATCCATCCGGCCTCGGCCATTTTCTCATCCACTTCATCGGCAAGCGCCTTGACCTGCGTAACATTCCGGCCGGAAGCGATGACCATGTAGTCGGTGATGACGGTCAGGTGTGCCACCTTGAGGGCGATGATGTCCTTTGCCTTCTTGTCGTATAGCCAGGAACCGATGGACTGAACCAGAGCGCTTTCGGTCATGAAACGATTCTCCTTTCTAACTATGCAAGGTTGATACATTCGCTTATATCTCAATTTTCTGTGCGGAACGAAGCCAGTCCACCACGGCCTGTGTGGTGGGATGCAGCGGCTTCCCGCCTTTTTTTACATATTTTGCCGTGCCTTCCAGGGACAGCAGCATGGCCCGGGGAAGAGACAGCTGCGCCGCTGCGCGCACCTGATCCAGCAGTGGATAGGGCGCACGGCCTGGCTCAATCTTGTCTGCCAAATAAACGACCATGTCCAGCTTGTTCATCCCAACCTTGCCGGTTGTGTGGCAGGAAATGGCCCGCAGCACCTCCGGGTCGGATACATGGTAGCTGCTTGCGGCCAGGAAAGCGCCGGCCACCGAATGAAGCAAGTTACCGCTTTCCAGCAGGGACGGGTCCTGGGTGAGGGCGTGCGCCTGACAAATGCGCTGCATTTCCTCCAGGGGCAGGCACTTGGCACAGTCATGCAATAAGCCAGCCGTTTCAGCCTGGTCGGGATCAAGCCCATGGAGCAGGGCCAGGCGGCGTGCCGTAAAGGCAACCCCCAGGGAATGCGCGAAGCGCTTGAGCGACAATGCCTCCCAAAGCTGTCCCAGCCATGTGCGTCCCAGGTGCAGGCGGCTTTCCACTCCATACAGCCCGCAAACCCGGATATACTCCATCACAACCGGGGGAAGAAGCTCCGGTTCTTTTCCCAGGGCGAGCGCCTGCCGAATTTGCGTGGACGCAGTGTCCACCGGCTGCATGCGAATATAAGTGAAGCTGCCGCCCATCTCCGTAAGGCGCTTGCGCTCGTTTTCCATTTCCAGGGGAGAAGCGCTGCCCATGCGGGGACACACCAAAAAGGTGCATAAGGTCAGCACCTTCTCGTAGCTGCGCCAATGCTTGAGCTCCATGAGCGTATCGGCGCCGATCACATAATAAAACTGCGCTTTGGGATACTTTTCTTTCAAAAGGGTCAAAGTATCCACCGTATAGATGACGCCCGAGCGCTCCAACTCCAGCCGGGAAGGCACCATGGCAGGCTCCTGGGCAATGGCGGAGGCAACCATGCGATAGCGGTCCTCTGCGTCTACGACACCCTCGTGCTTGTGCGGCGGATTGCCTGTGGGAAGGAAGAGCACCTTGTCCAAATTTTCCTGCGCGGCCGCTGCCCGCGCCATGTCCACGTGTCCCTGATGGACGGGATTAAACGTGCCGCCCATGATACCGATGCGTTCCTTAGCCACAGAGCGCGAACCTCCTTTTGCATATTACCATTATAAACGATTTTGCAACACAAATAAAGGGTGAAATTTCGAAATGGAGTGAGAAAATGGAGCGATATCTTTCACGGTCCCCACAGGCAGGCTGGCTGGATGCGGTGGGCCTGCGCCTGGGCATATTGGCGGGCTGTGAAGTATGGTTTTTTGCACTGTGGGGCGTGGGATTACCGGCTATCCTGGCCGGTGGAGCGCTGGCGGCCATGATCTTCCTGGCGCTGCGGCTATTGAAAAAAAGGCGCGTGGTGCGCAAGGAGCAGGCCCTCCGCCGCCGGATCGGAGGAGAATTGGCCTTGGAGGAGCTGTTGTTGGCCCCTGCAAAGAAGGCCCACTTTCAGGTGGCATTGCTGGTAAGCGCCAAATGGCCTGTGGTGCTTTTGCGGGTTACAGAGGACGGGATGCTCTGCCGCTATGGAACGGAAACGTTGCTTGTTTCCTGCCTGGCCCTGCCGCCGGAAGAATCGGCGGAGCCGGCGCATCTGCTGGCAGTGCAGCGCGCCTGCCGCCGGCACCGGGCGGATCGTGGCGTTGTGTGCCTCACGTGCAAGTGTTCCGCGGCAGCCAAAAAGTATGCGGAGGATAACCTTTTCCCCCTGCGCCTGATGGAGCGGGAGGAATTGCTGGCGCTGGCCGGTCAGGCCTGGCCCGCCACGGACGAACAGCTGGTGGCCCTGGGAAAACGCAAGAAAAAAGGCTTTCCCCTGGCCGCGCTGCTGGAACGCATGCTGCGGCGGGAGAAAGCCAGAAGGTATGTCTTGTACGGTACCGGGCTGGTGCTGATGGGGTTGAGCATCGGCGGATGGTGGTACTTCACCCCTGGAGCGGTATGCATCCTGCTGGGAATCCTGTGCCGGTATCTGCCGCGCCGGACGGAGACACTCTAGGCTCTTCAGCCTTACTCCTGCACGAAGCGCTCCACCAGCGCAACCAGGGCGTCTACTTCCTCCTCCGTGTTGTAAATGCCCACGGAAGCACGGAGCGCGCCGGAACGCAGCGTGCCAAGCCAGGTGTGCATGGCCGGGGCGCAGTGGAGCCCGCCGCGCAGGGCAAAGCCGGCCTGATCCAGGCTATCGCTTAATGCTCCGCCGTCCATCCTGCGGGGCACAAAGGATGTGATGCCTACCCGCGGCGCATCGGGATGTCCCAGGCAACGTATCCCGGGGATATGCTCCAGCCCCTCCCGGAGGCGGCGGTTCAGTGCATCCTCATATTCACGGATTTCCGCCAGGTGCGCACGGACAAAGCGTATCCCCAGGAGCAGCCCGGCGATATTGGGCAGGGGAAGGGTCCCGCTCTCATAGCGGTCGGGAAGGCTCTCCGGCTGCTCCATGCTCTCGGAAACAGAGCCGGTGCCGCCGCGTATCAAGGGTTCTGGACAGACGCCGCGGCGCAGCACAAGCAGCCCAACCCCATGGGGACCCAACAGGCCCTTGTGCCCGGGCATGGCAATCATGTCTGCGTTCAAGGCGTGCAGGCTTACATCCAGCACACCCGCGGTTTGCGCCGCATCCACCAAAAGAGGTACGCCGTTCTCCTGACAAATGGCGCCCAAACGGCTTATGGGCTGGATCACGCCCGTCACGTTGCTGGCATGGCAAAGGACTACCAGGGCTGTCCTGGGCCCGATGGCACTTTGAAGCGTATGCGGCTGCAGGATGCCCATGGGGTCGGGCGTGAGGACACGCAGGGTAATTTGCCCCGTGGAGGCCAAGTGGTACAAGGGGCGCATGACGGCGTTGTGTTCGCCGTGGGAGCAAATCACCTCGTCACCCTGATGCAACGTGCCCAAAATGGCAAGGTTCAGTGCCTCCGTACAGCTGGGGGTAAAGATCACCTGCTCGGAGGATTCAGCACCCAGCAGCTGAGCGGCTTCCTCCCGGCAAGCTTGTACAACCCGGCCTGCGCACAGGGATAAGCGATGCCCGCTGCGCCCGGGATTGGCTCCCAGCTTTTCCAAGGTGCCTGTCATGGCGCGGATGACCTGGGGCGGCTTGGGAAAGCTGGTGGCGGCGTTGTCAAAATAAATCATAGCCATCTCTCCTTTGGCGGAAATCCAACGGTAAACGCACCGCTGCGGCCGCGGTGGTATATCCTATGGAGGAGGGGAGGAGGAATTGACATGAGAGAAGAAATTTTTGGTATTGCTTCATTCCGTTCCCGGCAGCAGGTGATGCAGCTGGAGTCTGCGCTGCGCCGCATGGGGGTCCCGGCCAGCATTGTAACTACGCCCCGGGACGTATCCCTGGGATGTGGACTTTCGGTGCGCTTTGAGCTATCGGATGCCAGCGCGGTTCGTGACGTGTATCAGCATACGCGCCCCGGAAATCTGATCGGCTTTTACCAGGTGCGTCGGGACATGCATGGAGAAACCAGCGTCTATCCCTTACGTATGGAGGATATAAGACCTTACTGAAAAAATGGCGCGGCCATGCCTTGCGGCCGGATCAGGCGGACCGCTACCACAGCTGAGCAGGCTGCCGGTAGGGGATATTTTTCTGTACTGGCCATCTTGCATCCGGCAAGAATAGCGGTATAATATAGAAATCTGCGAAAGAAAGAGGGCATCCATCATGCTTTTTTCCAAAGAGGATCTGCGCCGTCTGCTCATGCCACTCATGCTGGAGCAGTTGCTGGCTGTTACGATCGGCATGATGGATACCATGATGGTTTCCACTTGCGGGGAAGCCGCAGTGTCGGGAATCTCCCTGGTAGACTCCATTAACGTCCTGCTGATCAATATGTTCTCCGCGCTTGCCACCGGCGGTGCGGTGGTGGCTTCCCAATATCTGGGGCGTAAGGAACGGGAAAACGCCAGCATGGCATCCAAGCAGCTTTTTTATACGATCCTGCTGGTATCCGGTACCATTATGGTGATTTTTTTGGCACTGCGGTATCCGCTGCTAAAACTGATCTTTGGACACATCGAAGCGGCCGTCATGGCCAACGCGGAGACATATTTCCTTATCACGGTAATTTCCTACCCGTTCCTGGCGCTCTACAATGCCTCCGCAGCGCTGCTCCGCGCCATGGGCAATGCCAAGGCATCGCTGATGACGTCCCTCATCATGAATATTATCAATGTGGTGGGGAATGCCATCTTGATTTATGGCTTCGGTTGGGGAGTGGCAGGTGCCGGCATCGCAACCCTGGCCTCCCGCATTGTGGGCGCGGCGGTAATGCAAAAAAGTCTGAGCAGACCGGACAACCTGATTCCGTGTCCAAATTTTCGCAAATTTGAATGGCGGGGGGATATGGTAAAGCGCATCCTTTCCGTGGGTGTGCCCACGGGGCTGGAGAGCGGCTTTTTCCAGCTGGGAAAGCTGGTGCTTTTGCGCATGGTGAGCACCTTTGGTACGGCCAGCATTGCGGCCAACGCAGTGGGCAACAGCCTCACGACCCTGCAGGTGCTGCCGGGCAACGCCATTGGTTTGGGCATGGTAACGGTGGTGGGGCGTTGCGTGGGCGCAAAAGAATTCGGCCAGGCGCGCACCTATGTGAAAAAGCTCATGCTGATGGCTTACGGCTATATGAGCGTACTGAACGTGGTGCTCCTGATCTGCACGGGCTGGCTAACGGGACTGTACAACCTTACCCCGGAGGCCGATGCCATGGCCAGACAGATTATCACCATCCACGGCATCGGGAGTATTTTCCTCTGGCCCACGTCCTTTGTGCTGCCCAATGCACTGCGCGCTGCCAATGACGCGCGGTTTACCATGACGATTTCGTGCATTTCCATGGTGCTGTTCCGCATCGTGTTTGGGTTCTTGCTGGCACAGCAGTTTGGCATGGGGGTTATTGGCGTATGGCTTGCCATGCAGATCGACTGGGTGTTCCGGATCATATGCTTTGTGTGGCGCTTTCTTAGTGGAGTATGGGAGAAGAAACAGCTTATCTGATTCCGCGCGGTGCAAACGTGGCATGGTAGAGCCCGCCTGAACTTGATATGGCCTGGCCTTTACGGGCAAAATGCACGCTCCATCAAGTGAGCTTTCCATGCGTGCAGCGAGAGAGGCTGCGACCCTTTTGGATGCCTTCCCAGGGAATTGGTTCACTTAAGCCTTTCGGATAAAATTTCCATGGAAAACTTTCTGCCTTTCCGGGCACGCTATGCCCACAGAAAGGTGGAGTGTTGCCATGCTGAAAAGGAAAACCCGCTGCGCGGCGCTGCTGTTGGTCGCTGCGCTATTCATCCCTTCCCTGGCCGCGGCGGCGCCGCTGGAAGACGGCCTGCCCATTGAAATCACCTCGCCCGCGGTTATCCTGGCCGAGGCGGAAACCGGTACGGTCATTTTTGAGAAGAATGCCGACGAGCGGCGCGAAGTGGCTTCCATCACCAAGCTGATGACGGCGCTGCTTGTCTTTGAGGCACTGGAAGACAATGATATTGCCCTGACGGACCAGGTAACGGTTTCTCAGCGTGCCGCGGCCATGGAGGGCAGTCAGGCCTTGCTGGATGCCGACACGGACTATAAGCTGGAGGATTTGCTGCGTACCATGATTATGGCCAGTGCCAACGACAGCGCCGTGGCATTGGCGGAATACCTGGCCGGGACAGAAGAAAACTTCGTTCAGCGGATGAACGAGCGCGCTCAGGCCCTGGGTATGGACGATACCCATTATGTAAACTGTACCGGCTATCCCCAGGAGGGACAGTATACCACCGCGCGGGATGTCATGACCCTTTCCTGCGAGGTCAGCCGGCATCCGGCATATCATACCTATGCCAGCGTGTGGGTGGATACCCTGGTGCATCCCAGTGGCCGCACCACGGACCTGACCAATACCAACCGCCTGGTCCGCTTCTACGAGGGCTGCGATGGGCTCAAAACAGGGTCCACCGACGCGGCAAAGTATTGTGTCAGCGCAACTGCGGAGAAAAACGGCATGCGTCTGATCGCCGTGGTGCTGGGGTGCGAAAACAGCCAGACACGCTTTAACGAAGCACGCAGTATGCTGGAATATGGCTTTGCCACCTATCAGCGCGCTACCATTGCCCGAAAGGGTGACGCGCTGGGTGAACAGCTCAAGGTCAACCGCGGCAGCGCGGAAAGCGTAGATCTGCTGCTGGGCAGCGGTCTGAGCATGCTGCTGCGCAATGGTCAAGCCAGCCAGCTGAAGATGGAGCTGGTGATCCCTGAAAGCATCGATGCCCCGGTGGATGCCGGGCAGGTAGTGGGCTTTGTGCGTGTGCTGCTGGGAGAAACGGTGGTGGCAAAGCTCAATGTCGTGGCGGCTTCCGCGGTACCGCTGCCGGGATTTATCGAAGGCTTTTTCCGCATCATCAACGCTTGGCGCTGAGGCTTGCAGGATCGCCTCTTTCGCGGTATAATGTACGGGCATTGCCCGCATCAACGCGAAAAGGGGGACGGAACGGTTGTCACGTATTCAGCAGTGGATTTCCATGCTGCAATCCGACCCGATCGGATTTGTGCTTTATCTGTTTTACTTGCTGGTCACGGTGCTTTTGAGCCTGATTCTCCATGAGGTAGCGCATGGCTATGTGGCGTACCGCTGTGGGGACGCCACCGCGAAGTGGATGGGCCGCCTGAGTTTGGACCCGCGCAAACACTTGGACCCTATCGGTACAATTTGCATGTTTCTGTTTGGCATTGGCTGGGCCAAACCTGTTCCAGTCAACCCGCGAAACTTTCACAACTACCGCCGGGATGATTTTCTGGTGTCCATTGCAGGTATTGTGACGAATCTATCGCTGTTTGTGCTGTGCACTGCGCTGGCGGTGGGCGTGAACGCGGTGATGTTTAAGCCGGAATTTCTGCAAGAGTTCAAATCTTATTTTGGTACGTTGGAATATGTGATTAGCCCATATTACGTATACGGCAACAGCGTTGCCAGTGGCAATGTCACCGAAGAGCTGCTTGCGGCGATGGCGCATCCCTGGCTGCAATATGTGCAACGCTTCCTGCTGAACATGGCTACGATCAATCTGTCCTTGGCAGTGTTCAACTTCCTGCCGATTCCGCCACTGGATGGTTATCATATTTTCAATGATCTGCTCTTCCGGGGAAGGTTTCAGCTTTCAGGCCAGGCGTTCCGCGTGGCGCAGGTGGTTTTACTGCTGCTGTGCTTTTCGGGTCTGCTTTCCGAGCTGCTATATTTCATGAACATCCATGTGTTCAGTGCGGTAACGCATTTGTTTCTGATGATGACGGGCGGTGCCTGAGCCATGGCGATGACGTTCTCTCTGAAGGACTTTGATGGACCGCTGGATCTGTTGCTGCACCTCATCAATAAGGCCCAAGTGGATATCAAGGATATCTTCGTTTCCCAGATTACCGATCAATATATCGAACATGTGCAGAATGCCGTGGACCTGGACATGGACGACGCCACGGACTTTCTGGTGATGGCCGCGACGCTGCTGGAAATCAAGAGCAGGGCCATGCTGCCACGTCCGCCGCGCCTGGAAGAAGACGAGGAGGACCCCGAGCAGGCCCTGATCCGCCGCCTGGAGGAATACAAGCGCTTCCGGGAAACCGCCGCGGAAATGCAGCGGTTTGAGGAGGCAGCCGCTACCATGTATGCCAAGCTCCCCGAGGAGTACCCGCTGCCGCCCCAGAGTGTGGAGCTGACGGGACTGACGCTGGAGGGGTTGGTCTCCGCTTTCCTGCGCATCTATAACCGCCGCCCGGCGGAACCGGAGGTCCGGGAAGTCAACCATTATGCGCCCCGGGATATTCGCCGGGATGAACAC
>USCR01000035.1 GCA_900553295.1 uncultured Eubacteriales bacterium
TGTCCGCCATCAAGCGGCAGGAATGATCATAGCACACTTCTATCCCGTTGTCAACAAAAAAATGGGCCTTTTCTGGAAAAAAAGTTCTTTTCACCGAAACCTTCTCCGTGACAGCAGCTTGATGTCAGGAGCATTTTTTCTCCGTATGGCATTTTCCCGCATAGGGGCAACCAGCGCAGGAGCCACAGCTCCCGCCCCGGTTGCGCCGCATATGAATCAGTACGTACACCGTATATCCCGCAATGACACAAACCAGCGCAGCTGAGAGTGGCAGATTCATCCAGCCACCCCCAGCAAGCGTCCCAGCTGAAACACCAGCATCGCCATCACCCAGGCAATGGCCGTTTGCCCTATGGCAGCGCAAATGGCCCACTTTCGGCTTTCCAGCTCCCGCCGCATGGCCGCAAAAGCCGCAACACACGGCATATACAGCAGTACAAAGGTCAAGAACGACATCGCGGAGAGTGTCGACGGGAAAACACTGCGGAGGGCCGTGAGCATCGCCGTGCTTTGCAGATCAACGCCAGAAAGTACTGCCAACGTACTTACAACGCTTTCCTTGGCCATCAGCCCCGTAACCACTGCCGTGGCAGCCTCCACGTTGCCAAAGCCACAAGGCGTAAAGATAGGCGCGATCCATCCCGCAAGGGTTCCCAGCATGCTTTCCTGCATGGTGGCCGCTTCCGTAAAGTGGAAGGTAAAGCTCTGCAGGAACCAGACAACCACCGTGGCCAGGAAAATCACCGTGAAGGCGCGCTGGATAAAGTCTTTTGCCTTGTCCCACATTTGCCGGAGTACGTTGCGCGGCGTAGGCAAGCGGTAATTGGGTAGCTCCATAATGAAGGGCGCAGCGTCGCCATGGAAAAGCGTCCGCTTGAAAATCAGCCCCGCCACAATGGAGAGCAGAATGCCCCCGATATATAGCACCGACATCACCAAGACCTGATTGCCCTGAAAAAACGCCTGGGCAAACAGTGCATACACCGGTACCTTTGCCCCGCAGGACATGAACGGCGTTAAAAGAATCGTAAAGCGGCGATCCCGTTGGCTGCTCATGCTGCGAGCAGACATCACCGCGGGAACGGTGCAGCCAAAGCCCATAATCATGGGAATAAAGCTGCGCCCGTTCAGTCCAATCTTGCGCAGGGGCTTATCCATGAGGAATGCCGCACGCGCCATGTATCCGCTGTCCTCCAGGATGGACAGGCACATGAACAGAATGACGATGGTGGGCATGAAGCTCAACACGCTGCCCACCCCAGTCAGCACGCCATTTACTACCAGGTCCTGCACCCAGGCAGCCACCTCATTGGCGCTGAGCCACTGGGCAATCGCATTGATCCCCGCATCCACCAGCGCAGAGAATCCATCGGCCACCCATGATCCAAAGGGTCCAAAGGTGATCCAGAACACCAGCAGCATGGCACAGAGAAATACAGGGATGGCCAATACCGGATGCGTCAGCACGCGGTCCACCCGGTCCGAAAGGGAAACCGTATTCTCCGGGGATTGCTTGCGGATAACCGCCTTGGCCAGCAGCTTTTCAATGTATGTATAGCGTACATCGGCCATAACCGCCGCGCGTTCCATCCCCAGCGTCTTTTCCATGTCGGTGATGATTTCCTCAATAATATGCAGATCCTCGGCCGACAGGCCCAGCATTTCCTGCATGGGCTCGTCCCCCTCCAGGATCTTGGTGGCAGCATAGCGGGCGCCAATGCCACATTTCGCCGCCTTGGCCTCCACCAAATGCTGAATGGCATGCAGCGCAGTATGCGCGGCTCCCTCACAGATGTCCAGCGGCGGCAGCGGCTCCCCTCTCTCCGCGCACTCCATGCTGCGCCGCACCAGCTCGTCAATGCCTTCCCCTTTACGGGCGCAAATGGCAATCACAGGGACACCAAGCTTTTTTTCCAGAACATCCAGCTTGATAACGTCCCCGTGGGCGCGCACCTCGTCCATCATGTTCAGCGCCACGACCATGGGCGTGCCCAGCTGGCGCAGCTGCATGGTCAGATAAAGATTGCGCTCCAGGTTGGTGGCGTCCACGATATTGATGACCACATCCGGCTTATCCAGCGTAATAAAGTTACGGGTGACAACCTCCTCCATGGAAAAGGGACTCAAAGAGTAGATGCCGGGGAGGTCGACGATTTTCACGTCGCTGTTGTCCGCCTGGCTCAGCGCCTTTTTCCCCTTGAATAGCGGCGCGCCAAAGTGTGCATCGCCGCCATGATGGTGATGCATTAGCACACCGGTTTTCTGTTCCACTGTAACGCCGGGCCAGTTCCCCACATGTTGGTTAGAGCCCGTCAATACATTAAAGAGGGTTGTTTTTCCGCTATTCTGGTTTCCCGCCAATGCAAAGGTATATTGCTTCGTCATACTTTTTGCGCCTCCGCATGCTGTCGAAGCGTAATTTTTGCTGCGTCTTCCTTGCGCAAGGTCAACGCGTAACCGCGCAAATGGATCTCCAACGGGTCACCCATGGGTGCCGTTTTTTGCAGGGTAACCTTTACGCCGGGAGTAATCCCCATATCCAGCAGGTGCCTATGCAGCGCACCTTCGCCGCCTACGGCATCCACAATGCCCCATTCTCCGGGCTCCAGATCCGCCATGGTTGCACGGTCTGCTTGCTTTTGTGCCTTCTCCACCACGCCTCATCCTTTCGCCGTTTTGCATTACTTTTATGACGAGACAACGATAGCATGGACCCTTTCACTTGTCAACGTGCTGATTTGGCCGGGGCTCCGACCATTCCGGCGCATCTGGCAAAAGGGATGCGCAGTTTCCCTGGGGATGATGCAGGTAGGCCCTTTGCAAGGTATCCTCATCCAGGAGCCCCCGCATGCGCAGCGTTCCGCTCTCCAGCACCGCCAGGCAGGTATACCGTCCCTGGCGCAGGTGTGGCAGGACGGCCCGCAGGGGTTGCTGCTCCAGTACAGCCAGGATTTCCCCCCGCATCATCCCCGAGGTTTCCAAGCGGTTTCTCCGGTCCAGGAACTGCCGCAACGCGGCCATGGCCTCGGTTGTCGCACCCACCTGTGAAGCGTAGATCAAAAAGCACCCTGCCGCTGCCAGAGAGAAGTTTGCCGCGCCCCACCATACGGCGCTTGCCACGGCCAACCCGGCAAGTCCCAGGCCCAGGATCATTCCCAGAACGCGCATAACCTTCATCTGCGTTGCCAGGTCATACCGCAGTGACAGCGCCAGTGCCAGCAGCCTGCCACCGTCCAGGGGCAGGGCAGGCAGCAGATTCAGCGCCAGCATCATCAGATTGCCAAAGAATATGCGTGCCCCAAGCGCAGGAGAAAGCATGCCCCAGCGCGTACCATACCACCCCAGCAGCACCAACGCCGCGGAGGTAGCCGGGCCGGCAAACAGCACCGCTGCCCGGTGCAGCGGCGGCAGGCGGTCTTCCTCTTCCAGGCGCAGCAGCAGACCCAGCGGCGTTATCTCCGCCTGGCGTGGGGGATGATGCAGCATGGCCGCTGCCAGGCCATGGGCCCCCTCATGGAGGGCTATGGAAACCAGCCCCACGGCCAGCAGCATGCCCTGCCCCTGTAGCAACAAATAGGCCCAGCACAGCAGAGTTGCACCGTGCAGCCACAGCTCCGTCCCTGCAAATTTGCCGATTCTCCACCGCATGCCCTACTCCTGTATCCATTCCGTGGGATCAACGCTATAGCCATCCCGCCGCACTTCCAGGGTTGCGGCTGCTTCCGGCAGCCGCGTACCCAGAAGCTGCCCCGTGGTTACCCAATCGCCCACGGATACCAGGCTCTCCGCCAGGTTGCCATAGCAGCATTCCAGCCCGTCCTCCCGACGTACGCGTACCAGCAGTTCTTCGCCGTCGGCATGGTAGACGCCCATGACCTCCCCCTCCGTGGCACTTTTCACGGAGGTATCCACGCTTTCATAGGCCAAATAGGGTTCCGCCTCGCTCCAGGCATGCACTACCTCGCCCCCTGGCACAATCTGGGCCAGGGTTTCCACCTCTGTCTCCCCAAACACAAGGGTTGCCTCCGGAAAAAGGCTGCTGACAAAGGTCAGCTTTCCCAGCTGATCGTCCATCAGCATATCCCCCGTGGCCGCCGTCAGCACAGTATCCGTCCACTGTGCGTCCGTCCATTCTCCCGACCGCACGGCCACCGCGCAAAGTACCAGCGCCGCCGCTACGCCCATGTTTTTCAGCAGTTCTTCACCCCAGTGCCGCTTTTCCCGGGTGCGCCACTGAATTTGTGGTTTTTCCTCCCTGGGTCCTTTTTCACCGACTGTACGGATAATCGGTTTCATTTCCCCCACCTGGGTGTTTTGCTGATTTTCCACGGTTTCCACCTCGCTTCTGGCTCAGCCTATGCGTCCCGTGAAGAATACAGAACCCGCGAGGTGCCTGCTACATACACCCGGATGCCTTTCGCTGCATATGCTCAAAGCGGGAACATCCTGATTCTATGGGAGGGAATCCACATGAAAGTATGTACGCATCCCGGAGGAAACTGGGACCGGGGGCGGAATTGCCATCCCTTCGATTGCCAGTGCGACCGCTGCCGTGCCAAACGTTGCCCCTGTGAAGATCATCCGCCCGACTGCTCCTGCAACCCCTGCTGTCCCCCGCCGCGGCCGCAAGGGCATCCGGACGGATGCTGCTGCTGCCAGTGCTGCCCCAAACCGGAGCCGCCCTGTGAAAAGCCTCACCGGCCCTTTCCCCCAAAGGGGTTTTTGCTGCCGCGCATTGTGGCCAGCTGCCGGGAGTGGCGCCGGAGGGCGTGCATCTGCCTGGAAGTATGCGACCTGCCCGACTGTGCCGCGCCTCCCTTTACCCTGATCCACGTTCAACAGAGCTGCCAACCACCCACCTGGGAGGTTCTTCCCGCGTCCAGCCAGCGTTTGCTATGTCTTCGCATCTGCATACCCGTGGACTGCCAGGTGCGTGACGCTAACTGCTGCGTTCATGCTGGGCACGGGACAGTGGAACTGGAGGCCTCTATGCGTCTGGGTTTCCCCGCCTGCGAATGCTGGCGCAATACGCTGATGGTGTTGCCCTGCGTGCGGCTCATCCAGCCCAGCGCGCCCAGCTGCGAACCGTGCTTCCAGGCAGAGGTGGAGATACTGGCTGAGATCTACATGATTCGCTGGGAGCCCTGCATGGTGGGCGTACCCAAGCCCGTTTGCCCAGACCTGCCGCTTTATCCGCAGCCCTGTATTCCCGGCTGAATGGGTTGTGCGCCATGCCGCGGCGCTTTTCTGCCTGCAATGCGTTGAGCAAAAAAGCGCCGCTTTTTTGGTTGTCCCTGTTATTTTTTTGAGCAAATGTGATACAATAAAGCCATCAAAGATGAGGAGGGCGATTGCTATGCCGACGCCACGCTATCCCGAGGATTACGAATTGCCGCTCAAGCCCCACGAAGCTTACGACCGTGGACTGGACACCCAGCTGGACCCCGAAAGCGACGAGGATTTCACCCCCACCTATCACGACGGCAGCGCCTGCCACGAATGCTGGGACAAGGGAGAACAGTAACCCCAGGCTACCACATCTAAAAAGAAAACGAAAGAAAAGCAACCCTTTGCTGCCTGTTTACTTGTTTCGCTGCGCGGAATATGGTATATTAAGTAGTCTACATTTTCCGTATGATTTGTGAAACAAGAGGGAAGGTTTGCTTGCATGATCGAGGTTTTTCCCGTCACGTTACCGCGTCTAAGCGGTAAGCAGTCCAGGCGGGTTTATGTATATGTCCCCGATGCGCTGGCCGCGGACCCCGATGCCCGCTACCCCGTGCTGTACATGTTCGATGGCCATAACGTTTTTTTCGACCAGGACGCCACCTATGGCAAAAGCTGGGGCATGAAGGAATACATGGACCAGACCCAGACGCCACTGATCATCGTGGCAGTGGAGTGCAATCACGCACCCAACAATGCCCGCCTTTCCGAGTATTCTCCCTTCACGTTTCAGGAAGAAAATCTGGGACGTATCCGTGGCCGGGGCAAATGGACCATGGAATGGCTGGTTCAGGAACTCAAGCCCATGATAGACGCCCAGTATCCCACCCTGCCGCAGCGGGAAGCTACCTTTATTGCCGGCAGCTCCATGGGTGGGTTGATGAGCCTGTATGCCCTGGTAGCCTATAACCATGTTTTTTCCCGGGCGGCCGCGCTGTCGCCTTCCATCTGGCTGGCTTCGTCCCGGATGCTGGGACTGGTCCGTCAGGCGGAGCTCGCCCCGGACACCGTGCTGTACATGGATTACGGTTCCAGGGAATTGGCCAATCATCCCGGCATTTTGCACAGTTTCAGCCTGTTGACCTCCCGCCTGATGGACAAGGGCGTATGGGTCAACAGCCGCATTGTGCCCAATGGCGACCATTGCGAAGCCTGCTGGGAGGAGCAGATCCCCTTCTTTATGCAAACGCTGCTCTACGAGCGGGAGTAACGGAGGATGCATCATGGAGACACAGTATTTTAAGCAATACAGTCCTGCCTTGGACCGGGACATGGAATGCAAAGTATACGGCCACGCCGGGCGTCCGGTGCTATTCATTCCCTGCCAGGACGGCCGCTTTTTCGATTTTGAAAACTTCCACATGACCGATGCATGGGCGCCTTTCATCGACGCGGGGCGGGTCATGGTCTTTTCCATTGATACCATCGACCGTGAAACCTGGTCCGATAAAGGCGGCGACCCCTACTGGCGCATTCGCCGCTATGAACAATGGATTCACTTCATTACCGATGAAATGGTGCCTTTCATGCGGGCCATGGTCAACGAGCGCAATGGTTGGACAGGCTATCCGGGGATTATCGCCTTTGGATGCAGCCTGGGCGCCACCCACGCAGCCAATCTGTTTTTCCGCTTCCCGCAGCTGTTTGACGGCATGCTGGCCCTGAGCGGGATCTACACCGCTGCCTATGGCTTTGATGGCTACATGGACGAAGTGGTATACCGAAATTCTCCCGTGGATTACCTCAGCGGCATGAGCGCGGATCATCCCTTTATAGAAGAATACCGCCGGCACCGCGGCATTATTTGCGTGGGGCAAGGTCCATGGGAGGTTCCGGAAACCACTCGCCGCATAGCGGAGCTGAATGCCGAGAAAAACATGGGCCTGTGGGTGGACTTCTGGGGGTATGATTGCTCCCACGACTGGGACTGGTGGTATAAGCAGGTGGCCTACTTCGTTCCCCATCTGTTGGATTGACACATCAAAAGCAAAGGCGGCTGATCATTCATGAAAAATTTCATCTTCATCTCTCCAAATTTTCCCACCAACTACTGGCAATTTTGCCGTGAGCTGAAAAATAACGGCCTGAATGTATTGGGTATTGGCGACCAGCCCTATGACGAATTGACGAACGAGCTGAAGTCCAGCCTGAATGAATACTACAAAGTAGGCAGCCTGGAAAACTACGACGAGGTCTATCGCGCCGTAGCCTTTTTCATCAGCAAATACGGGCGTATTGATTGGCTGGAATCCAATAATGAATACTGGCTGGAACGGGATGCCATGCTGCGGACGGATTTCCACATTCTCAGCGGCTTCCAAAGCGAGGACATGCCCCGCATCAAGTTCAAGTCCCGCATGAAGGAGTACTATCGCAAAGCAGGCATCCCCGTGGCCCGTTACCACATGGTGGATAACTTTGAAGGATGCCGTGCTTTCATCGACGAAGTGGGCTATCCCGTGGTGGTCAAGCCAGACAACGGCGTGGGCGCTTCCCATACCTACAAGCTGGAAAGCGATCAGGATCTGGGGGAGTTCCTGGCGCAAAAGCAGCCGGATGTCAGCTACATCATGGAGGAATTCATTCACGCGGAAGTCAATTCCTACGACGCGATTATCAACGCGGAAGGCGAGCCCATTTTTGAGACAGGGAACGTTACGCCCTGGTCCATTATGGACATTGTCAACGACAATGATAATTCCATCTATTACATTCTTAAGGATTTACCCGAAGATACACGCCGGGCCGGACGCGCCACCGTAAAAAGCTTTGGGGTCAAGAGCCGCTTTGTTCACTTCGAGTTTTTCCGCTTAACGCAGGATCAGCCAGGCATGGGCCGCAAGGGGGATGTGGTCGCTCTGGAGGTCAACATGCGCCCCTGCGGCGGTTTCACCCCCGACATGATGAACTTTGCCCATTCCACGGATGTATATAAAATCTGGGCCGACATGATCGCCTTTGACCACTCCACCAAGTCCGAGGGGCCCCACGCCTTCTGTGCCTTTGCCGGACGCCGGGACGGGAAATCCTTCGCACTCTCCGACGATGAGCTGATCGGCAAATACGCCTCCCAGATGCGGATGGTAACCCGCATTCCCGACGCCTTAAGCGGCGCCATGGGGAATCGGATGTTCCTTGCGGTGTTCCCCACCAAGGAGGAGATGGACGCTTTCTATTTCGATGCCCTGCGCTGTCAATGACCCAAAAAGGGCAGCATCCCGGGTGAAAAAATATCACTTTTTCCACCCGGGTTTTTCCATGAAAAAAGGCATGCGGTCCATCTGACGGCCGCATGCCGTATTGGTACTTAGACACCATCAGGCTTTGGGGAAAATTCCACCAGGCGTGGCGTCGGTGTAACCTCCTCATCGGGGATGAGCGTTGGCGTAGCCGTAGGCTCAAGGGTAGGCTGGGCCGTGGGTAATCCCGTAAAGGGGAAAATCAGCACCGCCTGAAGCCAGTTGTTCCCATCGGAATATTCGTCAGGCCGGTACGCATAGTAGACCCGCAGGGTATCGCCCTGATACCAGTCCGTCTCCCCCATGACATCCTCAAAGGAATCGTCAGGACTTTGCTGGGCCATAGCGGCTTTTGCCGCGGCCTCGTTCACGGTATCCTCCAGGGTTCTGGACGGGTCTGCCGCCTGAACGCAGCTTCCCGCCAAAGCGCCAAAGGAATCCGGATAAATGCTGCGCACCGTCAGCGATACCATGCCTTCCTCCTGCAGTTGCAGGGAAAGCTCCACCCCCTCGGGAGTATCCGCATTGTCCTGTGCGGTAATCCCCAAGGACATAATCACTGGATAGCATTCAAACAAACTGTTGATGTTTGCAGCACCCAGGCTGCTCAAGTTGGCATTTACCTGAGCGATGTAGGTCTGCGCCGCCTGCTGTCCTTGGGTAGTCAATACCGGCCAGTCAATGGCCGCCTGGGCAACCGATGCAGCAAGCAGCAGGCAGCACAGCAGCGCAAGAAACCGCTTGATCATTTCTTTTCCTGACGGAACTTTTCCTGAAGCTCCACAAAATGAATAATGGTTTCCACCGCGCCATCCACACCCACGGCGCCGGTATCCACGCACAGGTCGTAGTTCTCCACCGCGCCCCAGGTGGCAGTGGCATAGTAATTGTAGTAGCTGGCGCGCTGCTTGTCGGCCTTGCGGATGACTTCCTCTGCCTTAGCGCTGTCCACGTTATAGTACTTGACGGCGCGCGCCTTGCGTTCCTCCATGTCGGCCTTGATAAACACGCTAACTACTTTTTTCTCATCCCGCAGCACGTAGTCGCCGCAGCGGCCTACAATGACACAGGGGCCCTTGGCTGCCACATTGCGAATGGTATCGAACTGGGCCAGGAAAATTTTGTGGTTCAGCGGCATGTCCATATAAACGCTGCCCGCATCCCCGCGCATCTGCATTCCCGTCACCAGAGAAAACAGCAGGGAACGGGTAGGCTTTTCGTCGTGATCCTCGAACATCTCTTCACAGATGCCGCTTTCTTTCGCCGCCAAGGTAAGGAGTTCCTTGTCATAATAGGGAATCCCCAGCCGCTCCGCAAGTTTTTTGGCCACAAAGCGCCCGCCGGAACCATATTGACGGGCTACGGTAATCACGGTATCGATCATGTGTCATTCCTCGCTTTCCGTGTAGATTTTCTTGGGTATATTTATTATAGCACAAATCTTCCTGATTTGGCTACTTTTCTTTTTGTACCTTTTTGTAGCGTTCTGTTGCCCTCAGGTCAGCCGCTCCCACACTGTATATTGTTCCCCCGGTATAAAGCCAAGCTTCCGGGCAATGTGTGCCGATGCAGCGTTTGCCGCATCCCACGCAACCGCCATTCCCCGGTACCGTGCCGCTTGCAGCAGGGCGGCCGCCGCCGCGGTAGCCAGTCCTTTTCCTTCCTGGTCCTGGCGCGTCTGAAGCTGAACTTCCAGCCCCCAGGGCCAGGATACATACGCGCTGGCGCCTGCCGCAGGCCGTCCCGCGGCATCCCGTACCAAAATGCCCATTCCCCGGTGCAAAAAATGCTCTACCGATCCATGTTCCCGTACAAAATCCCGGGACCAGGCAGCTGTCAAGCAGGCTTCCGCATCCGCCCGATCCATGGAAGCCAGGGTATACCCTGGCGGCAAAGATTTCCAGGCGGCAAGATCCTCCCTGATGGCATCGGGCCGCAGCAGCTGAAAGCCCTGCCGTGTCACAGGGCGAAACGTCCCCACGCCATCCAGCAGCGCCTTCCATTTCCCGGGCACGTAAAGCAGCCACTCCCGGGGCTGTTCCGCCATCATGCACGCCAATGTCTGCCGTCCATGCTCCCCCGGTTCACCGCCGCAGATCATGAAATCTCCCACCGTAAGCACTGCTCCAGCCGGTAAAATCCGCACAGCTCCGCTCCAGCCGGATAGTGCCGCTTCTGTGAGACCGTGCATGCCCGGTATCCCTGCAAAAAAATGCCGTACCCGCTCGTCCGTCATTTTTCTTTCTCCTGCACGGTGACGTTTTCTCCGCCGAAGGATTCCTTCAGCTCTGCCAGCAGCGTGTTTTCCGCCGCCATGGCATCCGGGGACGCGTCCGTAGGCTCCGGGCTTGCCTGGAAGGTTACTTCCATGCCCAGCGCCTGCCCCAGCGCAGCGGTAATGCTGTCCCGCTTGGCCGGGGAATTCAGCGCAGCCACATAGAAGTCCTGCCCAGGCTTGGCATACCAGCGGTATACATTCCCGTCGCATCCCGCAAAGCGGCCCTGCGTCAGGAAACTGTATGTAGCCGGATCGCTGCGCTTCAGCGCGTCCATCATGGCTTTCCAGGCTTCTCCGGGTGTCTTGCCCGTTGGCGTCAGCGGCGCGGGTGCTGCCGGCTTTTCCGTATGCGGCGCGGGGGATGTCTTGGGCGCAGCGCTCCGGGCAGCCGGCTTGGCGGGGGTAAAGCTGCCGTTTTTCAGTTGTTCCGTCAGGGTGGACAGCTGCTGTTCCAGCTCCGCAATGCGCTCGTTCAGGGCAGCGGCGTCCGTGTCCTTGGTCTTGAGGCAGGCTTTCATGGTGGCCGCCTCCAGGGCAATGCGCGGGGAAGATGCCCAGCGCATCTCTGTCTCCACCGCCATGAACAGTTCCAGCATGCGCAAAAGGCGCTCGTCGGTAAATCCCTGCGCCTGCCGCCGGTATTCTTCCGCGTCCTCCTGGGTCAGTTCCAGCAATCCGGCCAGTTCCTCTCCGCAGCTTTGCGCCATGAGCAACGCGCGCAGGTGCTGGGACACATCCTTGGAAAAGACCACCGGTTCACGGCCGCCGCGCATCAGTTCGTCAATCATGGCCATGGCCGCCTTCACGTCGCTGGCCTGCAACGCTTCCCCGAAGCGGAACAGAAACGATCTGTCCGCCGTGCCAAGCACGTTGCGCACCAGATCCTCGGTCACCTCGCTGTGATAGCCCAGACACATATCCAGGATGGACAGCGCGTCCCGCATGCCGCCTTCCGCCGCCCGGGCAATCAGGTGCAATGCCTGATCCGTTGCCGTGCCTCCGGCGCCCTGAACCGCTTCCTGCAACCGGCCCACAATCTGTTGGACAGGAATACGGCCGAAGTCGAAGCGCTGGCACCGGGAGAGGATGGTGGCAGGTAACCGTTGGGGTTCGGTGGTGGCGAGAATGAACACCGCGTGGGCCGGTGGTTCCTCCAGGGTTTTCAGCAGCGCGTTGAAAGCCGAGGCGGAAAGCATGTGGACTTCGTCAATGATATATACCTTGTACTTACCGTACTGTGGGGGGTATTTCACCGACTCCCGCAGGTCGCGGATCTCATCCACGCCGTTGTTGCTGGCCGCGTCGATCTCCAGCACATCCAGGCTGTTCTCCCCCATCAGGCGCAGGCAGCTCTCACACTGGCCGCATGGATCACCCTGCACAGGAGCAAGGCAGTTGATGGCCCGGGCCATGATCTTGGCCGTGGAGGTTTTCCCCGTTCCCCTGGAACCGCAAAACAAATACGCATGGGCGATTCGTCCCGTCATAATCTGGTTGCGCAGGGTGGCAATCACCGCCTCCTGGCCTACCATGGCACTAAAAGTCTGCGGCCGCCACTGGCGGTATAGGGCTTGATAAGCCATGGGTTTCCCTCCTTCATCTTCACTCAAAGCAGATCAGGCCGCGAATCGCCTCCAGGCGCTTCTCGCCTATCCCCGGCACCAGCAGCAAATCTTCGGGATAAGAAAAGCGGCCCACTGCCTCCCGGGTTTCAATGATGCGCTGACCAATCACCTCGCCCACACCCGGCAGGGTCATAAGCGTTTCCAGATCAGCCGTATTCACATTGATGTCGCCGGGTACTGTGGTGGGCATGGGCGTGCCCGTCCGGCCCGAAGCATAATACACGTCCGGTTCCCGAACGGTCCGTGGCGCCGTTATCACAGGAAAAAGCAGCGCAAGAGCCGCCAGGCAGAGGCACGCATTGCCCACTGCCTGACGGATACGTTCCCAGCGCCGCTTTGCTTGGTCTGTCATTTATTTATACGCTCCGGCGGACCTTCTGTCCCTGAGGCGTATCCTCCAATACATAGCCCGCCGCCTTGATGGCGTCCCGCAGCTCGTCGCTGCGCTTCCAGTTCTTTTCTTTCCTGGCCTGGGCGCGCTCGTCCACCATCTGCTGGATGTCCGCAGGCAACGCATCCTCCTTCTTCTGCATCAAGCCAAGGATATCGCACAGCCCGGTCAGCCGGTCCAAGGTAGCCTGCACCGCCTGACGGCTGCTGTCCGCGTTCAAGGAAACGTTGGCGTCCTTCACCAGCTCAAAAATAGCACCGATGGCGTCCGCCGTATTCAGGTCGTCATCCATGGCGGCGTCAAACCGCTGCTCATAGGTGTTCAGGCGCTCCAGCAAAGCCGTTTCCTCTGGGGAGACAGGCTTGTCCTGGGCATTTTTCAGCAGGAAAAGCAGCTGGTCCCGGGCGGTATACAGCCGGGTAAGGGATGCGTTGGCGGCTTCAATCTGTTCCCGGCTGAAGTTGATGGGGCTGCGGTAATGTGCCGACAGCATGAACAGCCGAACGGCCTCCAGGCTGTATTCCTTGGCGATGTCCCGCACGGTGAAGAAGTTTCCTTTGGACTTGCTCATTTTCTCATTGTCCACGTTGATGAAGCCATTATGCATCCAATAGCGCACATAGGGCTTGCCCGTGGCGCCCTCGGATTGGGCAATTTCATTTTCGTGGTGCGGGAAAAGCAGATCCTTGCCGCCGCAGTGGATGTCAAAGGTTTCACCCAGGTACGCCATGGACATGGCGGAGCACTCAATGTGCCACCCGGGCCGCCCCATCCCCCAGGGGCTTTCCCAGGCAGGTTCGCCCGGCTTCTGCGCCTTCCACAGGGCAAAGTCCGCGGGGCTTTCCTTTTCCGTCTCCACGTCCAGGCGCTCAGAAGCGCCCATTTCCCGGTCCTCCACGCTCTGCCCCGACAGCTTGCCATACCCGGGGAAGGAGGAGACGCGATAGTATACGTCCCCATTCACCGCATAGGCATGGCCGTTGTCAATGAGCCGCTGCACCAGGGCAATGATCTGCGGAATATGCTCCGTGGCCTTGGGATGTACGGTAGCCGGGCGGATGCCCAGGGCCTGGGCATCCTTGAAATACTCGGCAATAAAGCGTTCTCCCAGCTCCTTGACGGTGATGCCTTCCTCATTGGCACGCTTGATCATTTTGTCGTCGATGTCGGTAAAGTTCTGCACAAAGGTCACCTCGTAGCCCTTGTGCTCCAAGTACCGCCGCAACACATCAAAGGTGATGAAGGGGCGCGCGTTACCGATGTGGAAGTAATTATAAACCGTGGGTCCGCAGGCATAAATGCCCACTTTGCCTTCATGAAGGGGAACGAAAGTTTCTTTACGCCGGGACTGACTGTTGTAAATCTGCATGTTATATTTCCTCCGTCTCTTCCTGTTTGCGGTGTAAGTCTTCTTCCAGCATGCATTTGCCGCTTTCGCAACCGCCGCAGCCAAGCTCTTTGGCACGCTGGGACAGGCATTCCTCCAGGTGCATCATGCGCGTGAAGAGATCCTGCATCTTCTCCAGCATGGGGTCCGGCAAATGAATTTGATCCAGGTCCACGCCATCGGGGGGCTGGGGGTGCTTTTTCTTTACCACCCGTCCGGGATTTCCCACCACGGTGCATCCCGGCGGTACATCCTTGAGTACAATGCTGCCCGCGCCCACCTTGCTCCCATCGCCAATGGTGATGGGGCCAAGCACCTTCGCGCCGGAACCGATGGTCACCCCGTTGCCAATGGTGGGATGGCGCTTGCCCGTTTCCTTGCCCGTGCCGCCCAGGGTTACGCCCTGGTAGATGGTTACGTTATCGCCAATCACCGTGGTTTCGCCAATCACGACGCCATCCCCGTGATCGATGAAAAATCCCTTGCCAATAACCGCCCCGGGATGAATCTCAATGCCCGTGCGATGTCTGGAGCGCTGGGAGATCCAGCGTGCCAGCACCACATGGCCCTTTTCATAAAGCCGGTGTGCCCGTCGGTGCGCCCGTACAGCCCTTAAGCCGGGGTAACACAGCAGTACTTCCAGCTTGGACTTAGCCGCCGGGTCACGGGCCATAATGGCCGCCATATCCTCCTTGAGTTGTTTGAACATTACCATTCGGGGAACGATAAGCTATCCCCTACCTCCTTCACGCGATTTGCATTCCATACCATAACTATGCCGCGGAAGTGAAATGAGCGCCTGGTGCGCGGGACCGCATGCCGCGGTTTCCCGGGCGAAAGCGTCCGGGGCGGAATAAAATCACCATCGCCGCGCTCAGCACCAACGTCGCGGCAATCCACGCGCAATCATCCGCGCTCAGGGAAACATGTGCCGTCAGCTGCAGGGCCCATGCCTCTTGCGGCGGATTCAGCCGGAAAACCGCGCATACATCCTGCCGGGGCTCCGTACCGCTATGCACCCAAGCGCTAACAGCCCCTTCCGCCTTGCCTTCCGCATCCGCGGGCAGGGTCCAGCAACATCGAAAGACCATGCTCTCATCAGGCAGAAGCGACTCTCCCGCCGGCTGCTCCAGCGCGCCATCGGCCCTAACGGTCCACCCGGCCGTATCCATCCAGGCGCCTGCCATGGCGTTTTCCCCGGAATCGCCAAAGCCGTCCAGGCGCAGGTTGATGCCCGTGAGCGGCGCGGTACCCGCATTTCGCAGCGTTACAGCGTTTTCGTAGGTGTGACCCGGCATGGCGCCGTCATAGCTCTCCCGCTCAAGGGTAATCTCCAGCACGCCGCCCCCCGGATTCTCCTCCTGGAGTCCCGCCGAAGCCGGTCCCTCCGTCTGCGTATTGACAGGCGGCGCCAGCGTTACAGGTTGAGCCGCCAGGGCCAGCAGCAGATAGTCCTTGCCCTCTCCACTGGTGTACATGGCCGAGAGGTTGCACTGCGTTTGAAGGCGCTCTGCCTGGAAATTTGTGGGCAGAGGGCAGGCGTAGTGCAACGTGACGGTTTGGCCCGGCTCCAGGCGCAGGATGGTCGCCGTTCCGTTCAGGTTCAATAGGGCGTCGCCGCCTGTAAAGCCGGTGAAAGCGCCGCCGGATAATAGATTCTCCCCCGCAAGGCCGCTTTCATCCACAAAGATGCGCTCTACGGCGCTCTCCCCCTGGTTGGAAACGGTGAGGGTGTAGGCATATATGCCGGGCTGAGCGTCCTGAACAGACTGTTTTTGCGCAACAATCTGCGGGAGTCCGGCCTCTGCCCAGGCGAATGCGGGCAGCAACAGCAGCAGCAACCATCCCAACGCCCGCCGCATTGCTTTCCCCCTCCTCACCTGTTTTGCAAAATTATACCATGGGCGAAAAGTGAAATCAATCATCAGATGGCTTTCGTATGCCTTCCCGGACTTGACAGCCCGGAAGCTAGGGCGCATAATGAGCACGGACTGAACAAAAGGGGCGTGATGACCATGATTCACTTTCGCATGGCTACGGCGGAGGATGCCGGGCTCATCAGCCATATCTATGCCTCCAGCTGGCGAAAAAGTTACCGGGGACTGATCAACCAGGATTATCTGGACCGGCTTCCCGATGATTATTGGGTGCCTTCCATCCGCTCCTGGCTTTCCAGCGGGCGCCTGGATGCGCTGATGGTGTATGAGGACAAGCAGCCCATTGGCTGTGCATGCTATGGCCGCGGCCGGGATGAGGACCACGGTACATGGGGAGAAATTGTTTCCATCTACCTGGCTCCCGATTGGATGGGCCAAGGCTATGGCGGACAGCTGCTGGAAGAAACCCTCAACAAGCTCCGGGAGCAGGGCTTCCAGCGCTTTTATTTGTGGATGCTCCAGGGGAATCAGCGCGCCGCCCGCTTTTATGCCCGCCATGGCTTCAAGGTTACTTCCGACACGGTTGCCTATAAAATTGGTGGCCAGGACATTCAGGACGTGCGCTATGTGCGCGTGGAAAAGTAACAAATCAACCAAGGCAAAGGAGTTTCTTCATGTTTCAATCACCCGCAACCTTACCCCAAGAGCCCAGTACCCGCTATACGCTGCTACGTGCACAGCTCACTGCCCTGATGGAAGGGGTAACCGCGCCCCTGTCCAATATGGCCAACATGGCTGCGCTCCTGTATCAAAGCCTGCCGGAGTTGAACTGGGCAGGCTTCTATTTGTGCAAGGGAGAGACGCTGCTGCTGGGACCCTTCCAGGGCAAACCCGCCTGCGTGGCCATCCCCTTTGGAAAAGGGGTTTGCGGCACAGCCGCGGCCTCCCGGCAGGCACAGTTGGTACCGGATGTGCATGCCTTTCCCGGCCATATCACCTGTGACGGCGCCTCCGCGTCGGAGCTGGTGATTCCCCTGATGCAGGATGGGCAGGTGCTCGGCGTGCTGGATCTGGACAGTCCGGTTCCCGCCCGCTTCACGCTCCAGGATCAGCAGGCGCTTACCGGCCTGTGCGCCCTGCTTATGGAGGCATGCACGTGGAAGGAGGGGCTGTTGTAAATGTCGCTTCCCCTTCCCAGGATCATTCTTGCCACAGGCAACCCCAGTAAGCTTCGCCTGCTCCAGGCGCTCATTGACGGGCTGGCCCAGGGCGTTACGCCCAGCGAGCTGGATGTGCGTCCGCTGGTTCAGGAAAGCGGCCGTACCGTGAGCGACAACGCGGTACTGAAGGCGAAGGCATACTATGACTGCACAGGGCTTCCGGCTTTGTCCGGGGATTCCGGCCTGTTGCTGCTGGATATTCCCCAGTCTTCTCCCGAGCAGCCCGGTACGCAGATCCGCCGCGTTGTCCATGGGGAGGAAACCACCGATGAGGAGATGCTGACCTATTATATGGAGCTTGCGCGCCGGCACGGGGGCCGTTTGCGGGCTGCCTACCAGAATGCCCATTGCCTTTACGCCGGGCCGGGGCGCATATGGCTGCGCACAGAAACTCCCCAAGAGTGTGCCCGCACGGCGTTTTATCTGGTGGATACCCCCTGCGCACTTCGCCATCCCGGCTGGCCGCTGGACAGCCTGGCCGTGCGCATGGATACAGGCACCTACTTCATGGAGGATCATGCGGCCGTGCAGACCGATGATGCCACGCTGTCGGACCTGGCGTTGCCTTACCGGCCCTGGCTGGAGGCCTCCATGCAGGCACTGGCCGATTTGCAAAGAAACGAAGGAGAGAAAGAAACATGACGGTTGTTGCTGTCACTGCCCTGGGTGTAGGTGGCGCTACGGTACTGGGCGCGATTTTAGGTTTTCTGATTAAAAATATTCCCCACCGCTACAATGATGCATTGCTTGGCTTTGCCTCCGGTATCATGCTGGCAGCCAGTTTTTCCGGATTGATTACCCCATCGCTGGAAAGGGGAAACGTATGGATTACCGTGCTGGGCATTTTTCTCGGTGCAGGATGCCTGCATTTGCTGGATCGTTTCACTCCGCACCTGCATAAGCTGTCCGGCGTGGAACCGGAGTCCCACGCGGACAGCAACATTGCGAAAGTTATGCTCTTTGTGATGGCCATCGCTATCCACAATCTCCCCGAAGGCATTGCCGCCGGCGTAGGATTTGGTTCCGGCGACCATGGAGCCGCACTGACCGTTGCCATAGGCATTGCGCTGCAAAACATACCGGAGGGGATGGTCATTATTTCCCCGCTGCTGCTGGCAGGTGTTTCGCCCCGGCGGACGTTCCTGCTGGCCCTGGGCACGGGCATGGTTGAAGTTTTCGGCACCTTCCTGGGTTACTTTGCCGTGTCGGTATCCCAGGCCATTCTCCCCTTTGCCTTGGCCTTTGCAGGCGGCACCATGCTCTATGTGATCAGCGATGAAATGATCCCTGAAACCCACGCCGACGGCCATGAGCGGCTGGCCACCTATTCCCTGCTCACCGGCGTATGCGTGATGCTTATCACGGACACGTTGATGGGGTAAGCAAGCCATCCTGCTTCTGTAAGCCTCCGCACCCTGCACGGTTGCGGAGGCTTTAGCATGTGGAAAAAGTAGTTTTCACCACTACTTTGAGGAAGCGAACTCAGCAACCTGCCTCATCGGCCAAACCGTCGAATACGAGTAAAAGATAGAGGGACGCATTCCCATGGAATACGTCCCTCTGCGTGTCGAAAAAGTGGCGGATGCCACTTTTTCGAGGAAGCAAATTCGGTCAACCAGAGGTCGCCCGAATTTGT
>USCR01000036.1 GCA_900553295.1 uncultured Eubacteriales bacterium
CCAGGCGGTGGTCGCCGCCAAGTCGGAGATAGAGAAGCTCCGGGAGCAGGTGCAAAACGTGGAGTGAGGTGCGGGGATGAAGCTGGTAAACGTGGGGTTTGGCAACATGGTTGCCGCCGCGCGGCTGGTGGCCATTGTCAGCCCGGATTCCGCGCCGGTACGGCGCCTGGTGCAGGATGCCCGGGAAACGGGCCGGGTTATTGACGCCACATACGGGCGGCGCACCCGCGCGGTGATTATTATGGACAGCGACCATGTGGTACTGTCCCCCCTGCAGCCGGAAACTGTGGCGGGGCGCATGGATGGCCGCAACGGCGGCGAAGGGGAGGATGCTGAATGAAGGAAACACGCAAGGGAATGCTGCTGGTGATCTCCGGCCCCAGCGGAACGGGCAAGGGTACGCTTGCCGCCAAGCTGCTGCGGGACGATCCCAGCTTTACCTTTTCCGTATCGGTTACCACGCGGGCCAAGCGCTCCAATGAAATAGAGGACGTGCATTACCACTTCCTTTCCGACGAAGAATATGATAAACTATTGGCGGAGGATGCTTTCCTGGAGCATGCCACCGTCCATGGACACCGCTATGGCACACTGAAAAGCGAGGTGTACGAGCGGATGGAGCGGGGCCAGAACGTGCTGCTGGACATTGACCCTCAGGGGGCCAAGGCGGTGATGGAGCAGGAGAAGGAGTGCGTGAGCGTATTTATTCTTCCCCCCAGCTATAAGGCACTGCGGGTCCGACTGCATACCCGTAACACCGATGACCCCGCGGAGATTGAGCGCCGGCTGCACAACGCCCGGGGCGAGATTGACCAGATGCAGCGGTATCAATATGTGATCGTCAACGACGAGCTGGAGCTTGCCTATGTGCAGCTGTCCGCCATTGTCAGCGCGGAAAAGCAGCGTACCAACCGGTATTTCCCGGTGATCGAGGCGGAGTAAGGCTCAAATAGTATAAGGAGGAAATCACCCATGTCCATTGTCGAACCCAGTGTTTTGGAACTACTGCAACATGCGGACAGCCGTTATACCCTGGTGGTGGAGGCGTCCAAGCGCGGCCGCCAGATCGTTGGCGGCGCCCAGCCCCTGATCGATACCAAGGATATGAAGCCGCTGAAGGCTGCCGTGGAGGAGATCAACCGCGGGCTGATCACCTACGACCGTCCGGCTGAGGAAGAGGAACAGGCATGAAATTAACCGGCAAGGAAATTGTGCTGGGCGTAACGGGAGGCATCGCCGCGTACAAAAGCGCGGAGGTTGTCTCCCGTTTGCGCAAACAGGGGGCGCAGGTGCACGTCATCATGACGGAAAACGCCACCAAGTTTGTGGCGCCCTTAACCTTCGAAACCCTATCCAATCATCCCGTGGTAACGGATACCTTCGCCCGCCCGGATACCTGGGAAGTGGAGCATATCGCCCTGGCCAAGCGTGCGGAGCTGTTTGCCATTGCGCCTGCCACCGCCAACATCCTGGCCAAACTGGCCTGGGGATTGGCGGATGATATGCTTTCCACCACGGCCCTGGCCACCCGCGCACCCATGCTGGTGGCCCCCGCCATGAACGTAGGCATGTGGGAAGCGGAGGCTACCCGGCAGAACATGGCCACCCTGCGGCAGCGCGGCGTGCATGTGGTAGGGCCGGGGAGCGGTTTCCTGGCCTGCGGGGACAGCGGCGCAGGGCGCATGGCAGAGCCGGCGGAGATCGTCGCGGCCATGGAGGACATTCTGTGCCCACGGCAGGATTATGCGGGGGTGCGCGTGCTGGTCACCGCTGGAGCCACCCGGGAGCGGCTGGACCCCGTGCGCTTCCTGAGTAATGATTCCTCGGGCAAGATGGGCTTTGCCATTGCCGCTGCCGCCCGGGACCGCGGCGCGGAGGTGACGGTGGTGTGCGGCATCACCCAGGTGGAACCGCCCGAAGGCGTGCGTGTGATCCGGGTGGAGAGCACCCGGGAACTCTATGAAGCGGTAATCCGGTCAGCCCCGGAGGCAGATGTGGTGATTCAGGCGGCTGCTCCGGCGGACTACCGCTTTGCCATCACCCATGACCAGAAGCTGAAAAAGCAGGACGGCCTGCCCTTGATGGTGGAGCTGGTGGAAAATCCCGACATCGCCGCGGCGGTGGGGAAGGCCAAGCGTCCCGGCCAGGTGCTGGTGGGCTTTGCGGCGGAGACGGAGCACCTCATGGAAAATGCCGCCCGCAAGCTGGAGCGCAAGAACCTGGACATGATCGTGGCCAATGATGTTTCACAGCCCGGGGCTGGATTTAACGTGGATACGAACATTGCCACCCTGCTCACCCATGACGGTGCGCGGGAATGCCCCTTGCAGAGCAAGGCGGCTTTGGCACAGGATATTCTGGATGAAACGCTGTCGTTGCGCGAGCGCGGACAGGAGAAGACATGAGCACGGGAACGGAGACCGGCGCTTTCCCGCGCGTGCGTTTCCAGCGGCGGAAGGATACACGGAAGCTGATCCTGCGCTATCATCCCGCAGAGGATGCGTTTTCCCTGACGATCCCTCCGGGAATCGGGGAAGCGGATGTTCGCGCGTTTCTGGAACAGCAGCGGGGCTGGATGGAACAGCAGCGGAAAAACCGTCCCTGGCAGCCAAGCTATGTGGCGGGGGAGAGGCACCTGCTCTGGGGACGGTATGTCCCGCTGGGAGGTGGAGAGCTTCCCGTGGGGCAGGCCCATGTTTTACGGGCCTATGCCGCGGCGCTGGAGGCGGAGCTCAACGGGCTTATGCCGGTGTGGACCCGGCGCATGGGGGTGCGGGTCAGCCGCGTTACCCTGAAAGACATGACCAGCCGGTGGGGCAGCTGCTCAGTGCAAAGCCACCGCATCGCGCTGAACCTGCGCCTGGCGCTGCTGCCCAGGGAATTTACCGCGTATGTGCTGGTACATGAATTGAATCACTTGCTGCACCCGGATCATTCCGCGGACTTTTACGCGGATATGGACCGGTTCTATCCAACCTGGCGGGAAATGCGGGAGCAAATCAAGGCATGCCCGCTGGCACCCCTGCCGCCCGTGTAAGGGCGGCACCGCCCCGTGGCAAAGGTCATATGCTGAAAGCGGACCCCTTTCTGCCTTTGGCAGTTTTGATAGATGACCTCAGAAGCGGAGTGTGAACGCAGCAATGAAACGCGGAGAAATATATCGCGCGGACTTGGACCCCGTGGTGGGTTCCGAGCAAGGCGGCATCCGCCCGGTGCTGATTATACAAAACGATCGGGGCAATCTGCACAGTCCCACGGTGATTGTGGCGGCGATTACTTCCCGCCAGCGCAAGGCACACTTGCCCATTCATGTGGTATTGCCCGCGGAAGCCTGCGGGTTGAAGCAGGATTCGGTGGTGCTACTGGAGCAGGTAAGGACCCTGGAGAAAGTGCGCCTGAGCAAATATTTGGGGAAGGTACCCGCACAGGTAATGGCTCAGGTGGATGCGGCGCTGGCCCTTTCCCTGGGTACCCGGGAGGAGTAAGCAGGACCATGCGGCCCAGGGCAGGGGATGCCCAGGGGCATGACCCCGCATAATACAAGAGATGCCGGGGGCTTCCGCCAGTGCCTGCCGGGCAGGGCGGGAGCCTTCTTTTTCGCTACTGTATAGGAGGAAATGGATGACGTGGAAAAATAAACTCAGGAACAAATCACGCCGGAAAGAACTGTTTATGGCGTACGGACAGATTCTGCTGGGCTGCATCATCGGCGGCGCGGCCTATCCCATGTTTCTGGTGCCCAACAACATCGCGCCTGGTGGATTGACCGGCGTGGCTACGGTGCTGAATTACCTGGTGCAGGTGCCGGTGGGCTTGACCAGCATGCTCATGAATGTGCCGCTGTTCATCATCGGCTTCAAGGCCATGGGGCGGGTGTTTGTGCTGCGCAGCCTGGTGGCCACGGTGCTTTTTTCCATGGCCATTGATATGATTCGGGTTCCGCCTGTGACCATGGACCCACTGCTGGGCACGCTGTATGGCGGGGTGCTGCTGGGAATTGGTCTGGGGCTGATTCTCCGCGCTGGCGCTACCACAGGCGGCACGGACATGGTGGCGCGCATGGTACACAAGCGTCTCCCCTTCCTCTCGGTGGGGATGTTCCTGTTTTTGATCGACTGCGCTGTGGTGATCCTGGCAGGCTTGTGCGTGGGCCTGAACGAGGGCCTGTACGCCATGATTGCCATTTTTGTGTCCTCGAAACTGATTGACATGGTGATGGCCGGGTTGAGTCAAACCAAGGCGTGCTTTATCATTACCTCCGCCTTGGAAAGCGTGACGCAGCGTGTGATGACGGAACTGGACCGCGGTGTAACGCATCTGGAGGCCAAGGGGGCGTATTCGGGTCAGAACCGGCCCATGATCCTGTGCGTGCTTTCCAGCCAGGAGGTTGCCCGGCTCAAGGATATTGTCCGGGAGGAGGACGAGCAGGCGTTCATGTTTGTTACCGGCGCCCATGAGGCCCTGGGAGAGGGGTTCTCCAAACTTGGAGGAGATACATAACACAGTCAGAAATGGGAATTGATAGGTTTCACGGGGCGAAAATGTTTCGTTCCCTTGAACTTTATAGGAATACGTGTTATACTCAGGATGTTGAACCCGTTCCAAGAAACGATTTAGTGAGGAGGGCGTTCTAAGTGAAAAAGTTTCTGGCACTGATGCTGTCCGTGATGATGGTGCTGACTGCTTTCGGCGCAGTTGCCGAGACGGTTGACCCCGATACCATCGAGGACAACATGACCTCGGAAGACGGCAAGTACGAGTTGGCGTTTGTAACGGACGTGGGCCAGCTGAAGGACAAGAGCTTCAACCAGGGCACCTGGAACGGCGTGAAGGGCTATGCCGCTGCCAATAACCTCAGCTACAAGTACTACCAGCCCGCCAATGGCGATCAGGCGACGGATGACGACCGCTATGATGCCATGAAGGCTGCCGTGGAAGGCGGCGCGAAGGTCGTGGTGTGCGCCGGCTTCATGCAGGGTACCGCGCTGACCAAGGCTGCCACGGAATTCCCCGATGCGCGCTTTGTGTTTGTGGATGGTTGGGTGCTCACCGATGAGGCCGGCAATGCGCTGACCAACGTGGCTCCCATCACCTATCAGGAAGAGCAGAGCGGCTACCTGGCCGGCTATGCCGTGGTGAAGGACGGCTTTGAGAAGCTGGGCTTCATGGGCGGCGGCGGCGGCACCAACCCTGCCTGCTGCCGTTATGGTTACGGCTTTGCCCAGGGCGCCAACGATGCGGCCAAGGAAATGGGCAAGACCGTTGAGCTGAAGTATTCCTGGCAGTATGGTGCTTCCTTCTCCGCTTCTCCCGAGCTGGAGGCCATGGCCAAGGGCTGGTATGAGAACGATACCGAAATCATCTTCGCCTGCGGTGGCAGCATGTTCAGCTCCATTGTCAGCGCCGCTTCTGCCAACGATGCGTATGTGGTGGGCGTGGACGTGGACCAGAGCACGCAGTCCGAGACCGTTGTGACTTCTGCCATGAAGGAACTGGCCAAGTCCGTGGAATGGATGCTGGGCAAGTTCTATGCGGATGAGTGGGCCAATGTGGGCGGCGTGCTGACCAACATGGGCGCTGCGGATGGCATGGTGGGCCTGCCCACGGCCAACTGGCTGTTTGAGACCTATACCATGGATGAGTACAACACCCTGCTGGAAAACATGAAGAACGGCACTGTTACCGTGGACGCTACTGTCCTGGAGGCGGATGCCATCGTGAACGCGGGGCTGGAGAACCTGAACATTATCTACGAGTAATGGCTGCATCTCCGGTGGGACTGACGCAAAGCGCGCCAGTCCCATTTTCTTTTTCCTGTTTCGACCTTGCTTGCAATTTATGGTAGGAACCGGTATAATGAATATATGCATTTCCTGTGCGTCGATTTGAACAGAAAGGGGGGTGGAAGCATGGGCGATTCGTCCGAGTTCGTCATTGAGATGCTTCACATCACCAAGGAGTTTCCTGGCATCAAGGCCAATGACAACATTACCTTGCAATTGCGGCGGGGAGAGATTCACTCGCTGCTGGGCGAAAACGGGGCTGGCAAATCAACCCTAATGAGCGTGCTGTTTGGCCTGTATCAACCGGAAGCGGGGATCATCAAAAAGGACGGAAAAGAGGTTCGCATTAACGATCCCAACGATGCTACTGCGCTGCACATCGGCATGGTGCACCAGCACTTCAAGCTCATCGACGTGTTCACCGTGCTGGATAACATCATCCTGGGTGCGGAAGATACCAAGCTGGGCTTTTTGCAAAAGAAGGAAGCACGTAAAAAGGTAGAGGAGCTTTCCAACCGCTATGGCTTGAAGGTTGACCTGGACGCCAAGGTGGAAGACATCACGGTGGGCATGCAGCAGCGGGTGGAGATCCTGAAAATGCTGTATCGGGATAATGAAGTGCTGATTTTTGATGAGCCCACGGCGGTGCTCACCCCGCAGGAAATCGAGGAGCTCATGGAGATCATGGCGGGGCTGAAGCGCGAGGGCAAGAGCATTTTGTTCATCAGCCACAAGCTCAATGAAATCATGGCCGTATCGGACCGGGTAACTGTGCTGCGCAAGGGGCAATGCATCGGCACGGTGAATACCTGCGATACCACCCAGGAGGAGCTCAGCCGCATGATGGTGGGACGCCCCGTGCAGCTGGTGGTGGAAAAGAAACCGGCTCAGCCCGGGAAAGAGATCCTCCGGGTGGAAAAGCTGTGCGTGCCCTCCAAACTGTACAACCATGACGCGGTGCATAACGTATCCTTCAGCGTGCGCGAAGGAGAAATCGTTTGCATTGCCGGCATTGATGGAAATGGACAAACGGACCTGGTGTATGCCATTACGGGGCTGGAAAAAATCTCCACCGGCAAGGTTACTCTTTGCGGGCATGACATTACCCATGCCACAATCCACGAGCGCAGCCATTCCGGGATGAGCCATATCCCGGAGGACCGGCACAAGCATGGCCTGGTGCTGGACTTCACCCTGGAGCAGAACATGGTGCTCCAGCGCTTTCAGGAGCCGCAGTTCCAAAACCATGGGTTTATTCGCTTTGATCAGGAGCGGCAATATGCCCAGCGGCTGATTGCGCAATATGACGTGCGCAGCGGGCAGGGGCCTGTGACCATTGTGCGCAGCATGAGCGGCGGTAATCAGCAAAAGGCCATTGTGGCCCGGGAACTGGACCGGAATATGCCCCTGGTGGTGGCGGTGCAGCCCACCCGCGGCCTGGATGTGGGCGCCATTGAGTATATCCACAAGCAACTGGTGCAGCAGCGGGATGAGGGCAAGGCCGTGCTGCTGGTTAGCCTGGAGCTGGACGAGGTGATGAACCTTTCCGACCGCATCCTGGTGCTGTACGAGGGTCAGATTGTGGGCGAACTGGACCCCAAGAACACGACGGTGGAAGAACTGGGCCTGTACATGGCCGGTGCGAAACGGCAGGAGGCGGTGAAGGCATGAAAGAATTCTGGCACAAGGACGGCACACGATCCGTCATCGCATCCCTGATTTCGATCCTTATCGGTCTGGGAGCAGGCAGCTTGCTGATTTTCATTGTGGGCTTGTCCACGCCCTCCCTGGGACTGAAAAGCGCGTGGGAAGGCATCCGGCTGGTGTTTGCGGGTGTTTTTTCCACGGGCCGTGATACGGTGGGCAACCTGACCTTTGGGTTTAACCCTTCTTCCATGGGCAACATGCTCTTCCGTGCCATGCCGCTGATTTTGACGGGCCTTTCCGTGGCGGTGGCATTTAAGACGGGATTATTCAACATCGGCGCGCCGGGACAGTACCTGGCGGGTACCACGGCCACGCTGTTTATTGCCCTGAGCCTGCCTTCCAGCGAGATGACCCTGCCGGGGATCGCGCCCACGGGGATTCCCACCTGGGTGGTGTGGATTCTGGCGTTTCTGGGCGGCATGCTGGCGGGAGCGCTGTGGGGCGCCATACCGGGCCTGCTGAAGTCACTGTTGAATATCAACGAGGTGCTGGCCTGCATCATGACCAACTGGATTGCGGCCAACCTGGTGACCTGGGTCTTTGATGTCTCGAACTTGAAGAATGTGGTAGAGAATACAAAGTCCGGATACATCTATAAGACCACGGTGAACGGCGTTGCGACTGCGGACATGGGCCTGGACCAACTGTTCCCGGGTTCGCAGGTGAATGGCGGTATCCTGATCGCCATGGCGTTGGCGGTGATAGTGTATGTGATCTTCAGCAAGACCACCCTGGGCTACCAGCTGAAGGCTTGCGGCGCAAACCGCTATGCGGCGCGTTATGCGGGCATCAAGGACAAGCGCAACATTGTACTATCCATGGCCATTGCCGGATCTCTGGCTGGCGCTGCTGGAGCGCTGTATTACCTCAGCGGCAATACGGAGTTTTTCTGGTCCACCTACCAAACCTTGCCGGTGGAAGGTTTCAATGGCATTCCCGTGGCGCTCCTGGCGGCGAACCATCCCATTGGGGTGATCTTTACGGGCCTGTTTATGTCCATGCTGGATGTTTCCGGCTCGCAGCTGAAGAACCTGACGGCATACAACGAATACATTACCGACGTCATCATTGCGGTAATCGTGTACCTGAGCGCCTTCTCCATGCTGATAAAGATGCTCATTGGCCGCAGACGGGAACATAAGCATGCCAACGCCTCAAACGGCGATGCTGACAAGAAAAAGGAGGCGAAGGCGTAATGGATACGTTGTGGGCAAACCTGACCTCCGGCAGCATGGTTTTTCTGATCCGGCAGACGCTGATTTACGCGGTGCCGCTGATGATTGTGGCCCTGGCGGGCATTTATGCCGAGCGCAGCGGCGTCATCAATCTGGCCCTGGAAGGACACATGATCTTTGGCGCGTTTATCGGCGTGCTGTTTGTACGCCTGGTGCAGCAATGGGGCTGGTTTGAGGCTGCCTATGAGGCGGGAAACTGGCTGGCATTGCAAGGGTTCGTGCTGTTGACCATGCTGGTGTCCGCGGTGCTGGGGGCGCTGTTTTCACTGCTGCTGGCCTTTGCGGCCATCAACCTGCGGGCGGACCAGACCGTGGGCGGCACGGCGCTGAACCTGCTGGCGCCGGCGCTGGTGCTGTTCTTTATCCGCTTGATCGCGCAGCAGAACACCTTGCAAATGGCCACCGGCGACAGCGCCAGCTGGTTCATGCTGAAAAAGAGCATGTTCGGGTACGGGCGCAACGACGAGGTGGGCTTCCTCTTCGATACGTTTGTCAACAAGGTGTATCCGGCCACGTATGTGTGTATCCTGATTTTTATCGTCATGAGCGTGATTTTGTACAAGACGCGCTTCGGCCTGCGGCTGCGCTCCTGCGGCGAGAATCCCCAGGCGGCGGACAGCTTGGGCATTCATGTGTTCAAGATGCGCTATGCGGGCGTGACCATTTCCGGGGCACTGGCGGGCATGGGCGGCTTTGTGTATGCCATGACCACCACCAACTGCACTTCCAATGGCGACGTGGCCGGGTTTGGCTTCCTTGCCCTGGCGGTAATGATTTTCGGCAACTGGAAGCCGCTGTCCGTGGCAGGCGCGGCATTACTGTTCGGCCTGTTCAAGTGTGTGGCTGCCAGTTACGGCAGTTTGTATTACCTCAATGGTGCGCAAGAGAAGGTGTTCTTCCTTAAGGAGCTGGGACTGAACACAAACTTCTACCGCCTGTTGCCTTATCTGATTACCCTGATCGTGCTGGCCTTTACCTCCAAGAGTTCCCGTGCCCCCAAGGCGGAGGGCATCCCCTACGACAAGAGCACCAGGTAATTTTTTGACCGTCACGCTATTGTAGCGTGGCGGTTTTTCGTCTGTATGAAAAAATTGTGGGGATTGGCGGATGGTCAGCCAGCATGCACAAATATCAAACAAAAGTAAAAAAATATCAAAGAATGTTCGTGAATAATCTTGACAGAACCGGTATGAATCGTATAGAATGAATTGTATTGTTCGGAAAGGGGTGTGCGTATGCGGCTTTGTTGGCAGGAACTGGACTGCCGATGGATGCGTGCGCCCCGGAAAAAGACCATGGGGTTGTATACAAAGGATGGGGTATACCTTGTGATACCCTGTCCTTTTTTCACCCGAAAGGAAGGAAACCAATGAAAAAAGTCGCGGTAATTATGGGCAGCGACAGCGATTTGCCTGTGCTGAAGGGAGCCTTTGAAACCCTTCGACAGCTGAACATTCCCTTTGAGGCGCATGTTTATTCGGCGCACCGGACGCCTGCGGAGGCAGCTGCCTTTGCGTCCGCTGCGGCGGAGAACGGCTTTGGCGTGCTGATCGCTGCGGCAGGTAAGGCGGCGCACCTGGCCGGCGCGCTGGCGGCGCAAACCGTGCTGCCGGTGATCGGCATTCCGGTGAAGTCCTCCACCCTGGATGGCCTGGATGCCCTGCTGTCCACGGTGCAGATGCCTTCGGGCATGCCCGTGGCCACGGTGGCCATCGACGGCGCTGCCAACGCGGCGCTGTTGGCGGCGCAGATCCTGGCTGTGAGCGACGCCGAGCTGGCTGCCAAGCTCCGTGCCATGCGGCAGAAGCAGCATGACGCCGTGGTGGAAAAGGACCGCAAGCTGGTTATTGACTAAGCATAGACAGAAGATTGAGGAGGAACAAAAGCCATGAAGAAGCTGGAGCAGCTGTACGAAGGAAAGGCCAAGAAAGTATTTGCCACCGACGACCCCAATGTGGTGCTGGTGGACTATAAGGATGATGCCACTGCCTTTAACGGCCTGAAGAAGGGCACCATTCAGGGGAAGGGCGTTATCAACAACCGCGTGACCAATTTCCTGATGAAAATGCTGGAAAAGAACGGCATCCCCACGCACTTTATCGAGGAGATTTCCGACCGGGAAACCCTGGTGAAAAAGGTGACCATCGTGCCCCTGGAAGTGATTGTACGCAATATCGCCGCCGGCAGCCTGAGCAAGCGCCTGGGCCTGCCCGAGGGCACCAAGCTCAAGAAGACGGTTCTGGAATATTGCTACAAGAATGACGATCTGGGCGACCCCATGGTCAATGACTATCACATTGCGGCCATGGGTTGGGTCAGCGAGGCGGACCTGAAGAAGATTGCCGAGTACAGCCTGCGGATCAACGAGCTGCTGACCAACTATTTGAAGGATCTGAACATTGAGCTGATCGACTTCAAGTTGGAGTTTGGCAAGACCGCTGACGGCACCTTGGTGCTGGCAGATGAAATTTCCCCGGACACCTGCCGCTTCTGGGACAGCGTGACCCACGAGAAGCTGGACAAGGACCGTTTCCGCCGGGATCTGGGCGGCGTTGAAGATGCATATCATGAGATTTTGAAGCGTTTGATGGGGGAATAAGATGGACGTGATGGACAAGCTCCACGAGGAGTGCGGCGTGTTCGGCATTTTCCGTCAAGCGGGGGAGGGTGTGGTAGCGGAAGCCTACCACGCCCTTTACGCGCTCCAGCACCGGGGACAGGAAAGCTGCGGTATCGCCGTAAACAATGACGGGGTGATTTCCTGCTACAAGGATGTGGGCCTGGTCACGGAGGTTTTCACCCGGGATGTACTGGAAAAAATGGAAGAAGGCTCCATGGCGGTGGGGCATTGCCGCTATGGTACCACCGGCACCAAGAACCGCAACAACGCCCAGCCTCTGCTGATTAACCATCTGAAAGGCGCCATGGCCCTGTGCCACAACGGCAACCTGACCAACGCTGCCGAACTGCGGGAGCAACTGGAGCTGAACGGCGCCATTTTCCATACCACCTCTGACAGCGAAGTGATCGCCTACACCATCACGCAGCAGCGGATCAAAACCGGCTCCATTGAGGAGGCCGTGCGCGCCGCCATGAAGGTAATCAAGGGAGCGTATTCCCTGGTCATCATGAGCCCCACCAAGCTCATTGCCGCCCGCGATCCCCGTGGCTTCCGCCCCCTGTGCATGGGCAGAATCGGGGAGGACACCGTTTTTGCCAGCGAAAGCTGCGCCCTGGACGCCATTGGCGCCACCTTTGTGCGGGACATCCTTCCCGGCGAGGTGGTGGTGGTTTCCAAGGATGGCGTCAAGAGCTACCCGCCGGAGGAACAGGTGCCTTCCAGCCTGTGCGTGTTTGAGCACATCTATTTTGCCCGTCCGGACTCGGTGATCGACGGCGCGTCCGTGCATGAAGCCCGGGTACGCGCGGGGGCGTTCCTGGCCCTGGATCACCCGGTACAGGCGGATGTGGTCATTGGCGTGCCGGACAGCGGCATCGAGGCCGCCATCGGCTATGCCCGGCAGAGCGGTATTCCCTACGGCATCGGCTTTATCAAGAACAAGTACATTGGCCGTACCTTCATCCAGCCTGAGCAGAAGCAGCGGCAGAACGCCGTGCGCATCAAGCTCAACGCCGTGGCTGCCACCGTGCGGGACAAGCGTGTGGTCATGGTGGACGACTCCATCGTTCGGGGCACCACCTCCGCCCATACGGTGGCCATCCTCCGGGAGGCGGGGGCCAAGGAAGTGCATGTGCGCTTCTCCGCGCCGCCCTTCCTGCATCCCTGCTACTTCGGCACGGATATTGATTCCACCGACAACCTGATTGCCGCGCATCACACCATTGAGGAGATCGGCCAGATCATCGGCGCGGACAGCATCGGATTCTTGAGCCTGGAAGCCTGCGACAAGCTGGCGGTGGGGAGCCGCTGCGGCTTCTGCAAGGCGTGCTTCAGCGGGGAATATCCCGTAGAGCCGCCCAAGGCTGGACGCAAGCTGAAGTTTGAAACCCGATTGAGCGAAAAAGAGTAAGGAGGACCCCTGCATGAAAAGCGAAAGCGCAAGCTATAAGGCCGCAGGTGTGGATATTACCGCCGGTTACAAGGCCGTGGAGCTGATGAAGCGCCATGTGGCCCGGACCATGACAGCCGGGGTACTGGACGGCATCGGCGGCTTTGGCGGCATGTTTGAGCTGAACTGCGAGGGCATCAAAAAGCCGGTGCTAGTCAGCGGCACCGACGGCGTGGGTACCAAGCTGAAAATCGCCATGCTGCTGGACCGTCACGACACCATCGGCATCGACTGTGTGGCCATGTGCGTCAATGACGTTATCTGCTGCGGGGCCAAGCCGCTGGTTTTCCTGGACTATATCGCCTGCGGCCGGAACATCCCCGAAAAGATCGCGCAGATCGTGGCCGGCGTGGCGGAGGGCTGCGTGCAGGCGGAGTGCGCCCTGGTGGGCGGTGAGACCGCTGAGCATCCCGGCATGATGCCCGAGGAGGACTACGACCTGGCGGGCTTCTCCGTGGGCGTGGTGGACAAGGAGAAGTTCATCAATCGGGAAGAGATGCAGGCGGGGGATGTGATTATTGCCCTGCCGTCCACGGGGGTGCATTCCAACGGCTTCTCCCTGGTGCGCAAGGTGTTTGGCATCGGGCAGGGGGGCGAGAACCGCACCTATGCCGAGCTGGAGCAACCTCTGTGGGAAACCCTGCTGACCCCCACTCGCATTTACGTGAAGCCCGTGATGAAGCTCCTTTCGCAGATTCGTCCCCGGGCCATCAGCCACATCACCGGCGGCGGCTTCTATGAGAACATTCCGCGGAGCCTCAAGGAGGGCAAGACCGCCCGTATTGAAAAGGCCGCGGTAAAGACCTTGCCGATTTTCGACATCATTGCCCGGGAGGGCAACATCCCGGAGCGGGATATGTTCAACACCTTCAACATGGGCGTGGGCATGACCATCGCCGTGGCCAAGGCGGACGCGGACGCGGCACTGGCGCTGCTGCGAGAGGGCGGCGAGCCTGGCGCATATATCCTGGGCGAGATCGTCCCCGGGGAAGGCGGCGTGGAGCTATGGTAAAGACTGCGGTGCTGGTATCTGGCGGGGGAACCAATTTGCAGGCCATCCTGGATGCAAAGGCCGCGGGGAAGCTGCCCCATGCACAGATCAGCCTGGTGGTGGCAAGCCGCCCCGATGCCTATGCCCTGGTGCGGGCCGAAAAGGCCGGGGTTCCCTGCGCCGTACTGCGCAAGGGCAAGGAAAAGCCCATCGAGCAGTATGGTCGGGAGCTGCTGGAGCTGCTGCACAGCCATGGCATTGAGTTGGTGGTGCTGGCGGGCTTCCTGACCATTCTCCCGGAGAACGTGATTCAGGCGTACCCCAAGCGCATCCTGAACATTCACCCCAGCCTGATTCCCTCCTTTTGCGGGGCGGGCTTCTATGGCCTGAAGGTGCATGAGGCCGCCCTGGCCAAGGGGGTCAAGGTCACCGGAGCCACGGTACATTTTGTCAACGAGATTCCCGACGGTGGGGAGATCATCGCCCAGAAGGCGGTGGAGGTGCTCCCCGGAGACACGCCGGAAGTATTGCAAAAGCGGGTGATGGAGCAGGCCGAATGGATTCTGCTCCCCCAGGCCGTGGAGGACGTGGCCCGCAGTCTTTGCCAGCAGTAAGGAGGAAACAGCATGCAGCTGATGGAATTGAACACGCTTCTCAAGGAGAACGCCTATCCCGGCCGGGGCATCGTCCTGGGCCTGGACGAGACGGGGAAGAAGGCGGTGGTGGCCTACTTCATCATGGGCCGCAGCGAGAACAGCCGCAACCGCGTCTTTGTGGAAAAGGACGGGGGCATTATCACCAAGGCTTTCGATGAGAGCAAGATGGTGGACCCCAGCCTGATTATCTATGCCCCTGTGCGCCTGTACAAGGATATGCTCATCGTCACCAATGGCGACCAGACGGACACCATCCATGATTACCTGAAAAAGGGCTTCACCTTTGAGGCGGCGCTTCGCACCCGCTGCTTTGAGCCGGACGCCCCCAACTATACCCCCCGCATCAGCGGACTGGTCCTGCGGGAAAAGGGCAAGCTGAGCTACCGGCTGTCCATCCTCAAGAGCGACGAGGGAGACCCCACCGCGCCCCAGCGCTTCTTCTTTGAATACGTGGGGGTGAAGCCGGGCGTGGGCCATTTCCTGCATACGTACAGCTGCGACGGCAATCCCATCCCCTCCTTTGGCGGCGAGCCGGAGAAGGTGACCCTGCGGGGCGACATTGACAGCTTTACCCAGGCGGTGTGGGACAACCTGAACCCGGACAACAAGGTTTCCCTGTTCGTGCGGTTCATTGACCTGGGCAGCGGGGAAAGCGAAACCCGCATCGTAAACAAAAATGTGTAATAGGAGTGCGCAATCCATGGCAGATCAAAGATTCAAGCGCTTTCAAACTCTGGAATCCGAAGAATCGCTGCTGAACGGCTCGGCCTGGGTGATCGTGGACGCCAGGACCGGCGTGCATTACCTGGTTTATAGTTACGGCCAGGGGACAGGCATCACGCCCCTGCTGGACGAAAACGGCCGGGTTGTGATCGACAAGGGCGACGTGAAGTGAGACAAGCTGAAGGAGGCATTTCCATGGCAACGGAGCTGGAACTGAAATATGGCTGCAATCCCAATCAGAAACCTTCCCGTATTTTCATGAAGGCGGGGGAACTTCCCCTGACGGTGCTCAATGGCAAGCCGGGGTATATCAATTTCCTGGACGCCCTGAATGGCTGGCAGCTGGTGCGGGAGCTCAAGCGCGCCACGGGCCTGCCCGCGGCGGCCTCCTTCAAGCATGTGAGCCCTGCGGGCGCGGCGGTGGGCCTGCCCCTGAGCGACACCCTGCGCAAGATCTACTTTGTGGGGGACAAGCCCCTTTCTCCCCTGGCCTGCGCCTATGCCCGCGCCCGCGGCGCGGACCGCATGTCCTCCTTCGGCGACTGGATCGCCCTGAGCGACGTGTGCGACCTGGAGACCGCCATGCTCATCAAGCCCGAGGTGTCCGACGGCATCATTGCCCCCGGCTATGCCCCGGAGGCCCTGGAGGTGCTCAAGGCCAAGCGCAAGGGTGGCTACAATGTGGTGCAGATTGACCCGGACTACCGTCCCGCGCCCGTGGAGCAAAAGGATGTGTTCGGCGTGACCTTCGAGCAGGGGCGCAACGAGTTCGTCATTGACGAGGCGCTGCTGGAGGACATCGTAACCGCAAACAAGGCGCTGACCCCCGAGGCCAAGCGCGACCTGATGATCTCCCTGATTACCCTGAAATATACCCAGTCCAATTCCGTATGCTATGTGAAGGACGGCCAGGCCATCGGCGTGGGCGCGGGCCAGCAGAGCCGCATCCACTGCACCCGTCTGGCGGGCCAGAAGGCGGACAACTGGTGGCTGCGCCAGCATGAGAAGGTGCTGAACCTGCCCTTTGTGGACAAGATCGGCCGCCCGGACCGGGACAACACCATCGACGTGTACATCTCCGACGAGGCGGACGAAGTCCTGGCCGAGGGCCGCTGGCAGCAGTTCTTCAAGACCCGTCCCGAGCCCCTGACCCGGGAGGAAAAGCGCGCCTGGCTGGATCAGCTCAGCGGCGTGTCCCTGGGCAGCGATGCCTTCTTCCCCTTTGGGGACAACATCGAGCGCGCCCATCGCAGCGGCGTGCAGTATGTGGCGGAGCCCGGCGGCTCCATTCGGGACGATAACGTGATTGCCGTGTGCGACAGCTACGATATGGTGATGTGCTTCACCCATATGCGCCTGTTCCATCATTGATCGTTTCATAGGCCAAAGAACACGGATAATATTGGAGGAATACGCATGAAGGTCCTGATTGTAGGCGGCGGCGGACGGGAACACGCCATTGCCGAAAAGCTGCTGGAAAATCCCCGCATTGATACGCTCTATGCCGCGCCGGGCAACGGCGGCATGGCGGCCATGGCCACCTGCCTGCCCATCAAGGCCACGGACATTCAGGCCATTACGGATTTCTGTGTGAAGGAAAAGATGGACTTTGCGGTGGTGGCTCCGGACGATCCCCTGTGCTTGGGATTGGTGGACCTGCTGCGGGAGAAGGGCATCCCTGCCTTTGGCCCGGACAAGAAGGCCGCCATCATCGAGGGCAGCAAGGTGTTTGCCAAGGGTCTGATGAAAAAGTATGGCATTCCCACCGCCGCCTATGAAGTCTTTGACGACTGCGACAAGGCCCTGGCCTACGTTCAGTCCGCGCCGGTGCCCATGGTGGTCAAGGCCGATGGCCTGGCCCTGGGCAAGGGCGTGCTCATCTGCCAAACCCGGGAGGAGGCGGAGGACGCCGTCCGCTCCATGATGATCGACAACCGCTTCGGCATGTCCGGCAGCCGGGTGGTCATTGAGGAGTTCCTCACCGGGCCGGAGGTGTCCGTCCTGGCCTTCACGGACGGAAAGACCGTCAAGCCCATGGTATCCTCCATGGACCACAAGCGTGCCCTGGACCATGACCAGGGCCTGAACACCGGCGGCATGGGCACCATTGCCCCGAACCCCTGCTATACGCCGGAGCTGGCGCAGGCCTGCATGCGCACCATTTTCCAGCCCACCATCGAGGCCATGCGGGCCGAGGGCTGCCCGTTCAGGGGCTGCCTGTACTTTGGCCTGATGCTTACGCCGGACGGCCCGAAGGTGATCGAATACAACTGCCGCTTCGGTGACCCCGAGACGCAGGTGGTGCTGCCGCTGCTGGACGGCGACCTGCTGGAGATTATGCAGGCCACCACGAACGGCACGCTGGCCGGCGTGCCGGTGAAGTGGAAGGCCGCCAGCGCAGCCTGCGTGGTGCTGGCATCGGGCGGGTACCCGCAGAAATATGAGAGCGGAAAGCTCATCACAGGCCTTGTGAACGGCCAGCTGCCCGGCGGCGGGGCCACGGTGTTCCACGCGGGCACAAAGCTGGAGGACGGCGGCCTTGTTACGGCGGGCGGCCGCGTGCTGGGCGTGACGGCCGTGGCCGAAACGCTGCAGGCGGCGGTGAAGGCCGCCTACGCCGCGGCAGAGAACATTCATTTTGAGGGCATGCACATGCGCAGCGACATCGGCGCGCGGGCACTGGCCGCCGGAAAGGAAGGGAACTGAACCATGGCAGTACAGCGTATTTATGTGGAAAAGCGGCCCGAGCACGCAGTGGAGGCAAAGGGCCTTCTGGCAGAGTTCCGCGGCCTGCTGGGCGCAAAGGGCCTGACGGGCCTGCGCATTCTGAACCGTTATGATGTGGAGGGCATGGCGCCCGAGCAGTTCCGCCAAGCGGTGCCCGTGGTGTTTTCCGAGCCGCAGCTGGACGACGTGCATACAGCTATCCCTGAGGGCAGCTTTACGGTGTTTGCCACCGAATACCTGCCCGGCCAGTTCGATCAGCGCGCCGCGTCGGCGGCAGAGTGCGTGGGCCTTCTGTTCGGCGGCGAGCGCCCGGCTGTGGCCACGGCGCGCGTGTTCCTGCTTTCGGGCAGCGTCAGCGCGGCCGAGCTTGCGGCCATCAAAAAATATGTCAT
>USCR01000037.1 GCA_900553295.1 uncultured Eubacteriales bacterium
GGACATTCCTCAACCCGCCACACAGGAGGAAGAAGCAATGATTTCGCAGATGAACGTCACCGTCAACAATGTGTCCTTTACCGCCACGCTGGAAAGCAACCATGCTGCCCAGGCCCTGGTGGACATGATGCGCAATGGTCCCCTCACCCTTGCCATGCAGGACTACGCGGGCTTTGAAAAGGTTGGCCCGCTGGGCGCCAGCCTGCCCGCCAGCGATGTTCAGACCACGACCCAGAGCGGGGACATCGTGCTGTATAACGGCAACCAGATCGTGATCTTCTACGGCTCCAATTCCTGGAGCTATACGCGGCTGGGCCATATTGACGACCTGACCGGATGGGCGGACGCCCTGGGCAGCGGTGACGTATCCGTTACCTTTTCCCTGGCGGAGTGAGGAGAGCAGCTATGGCTTACGATTTTGATCTGGTACAGGACCGGCGGAATACCGGCTCGGTGAAGTGGGACGTTCCCTTGGGCGCGCTGCCCATGTCCCTGGCGGACATGGGCTTTCAGGCCGCGCCGGAAATTCTTGAGGCGTTCCGTCGCCGGGTGGATAACGGCATCTTCGGCTATGGGATGATTCCGGACACCTGGCATGCAGCCTACCAGGGCTGGTGAAGAAAGCGAAGTAATCCCATGGGGGCCATGCCCATGGAAAGCATGCGCGAAGCCCTAGACAGCATAAGCAAGGATAGCTTTGGCGGCTTTGAAAGCACGGAGTGGCGCATCACAATGAATCTTCATACCAGCGTGATGTGCTACTATTCCCGGGAGAGCTGCGAGCAAGGGCATGTCTTGACCCTGCCCATGGAGGGTCAGCCATGACTTACCTGCTTCATGGCATGCTCATCGGACTAATTTTCAGCGTAGCTGCAAGTGCGGTGGGTGTTTACCGGCCCGATCAGCCTGCTGAAAAGGAAGGGCGGCGCGCGGCATCCTCCCGGTACTCAGCCGCGTTTGCGGCATCGCGCTGCTGACCTTGTGCTGCTCTTTCAGAAAGGATGAGCAAGACTGCTTCCTGGCGCATCCTTTCCCCTAAGCTTTTCCGGTTGATTTCATCCTTATCATGGGCGCTTCCTCCGTCCTGATGCTGTGGGGCTGCTGCGGAGGCTATCTGCGCCTTTGCCTTAAGGGCGTGCCCGGCGCAGAGCACCCGTACCCAAGCCTTCCACCGCTTGCAGGCCCGTCTTTTCGGAAAGACGCTGCCCGTGCGTTATCCCTGCTGAGAGCACCTGCGCCATGTTCCGGAACATAAAGACCCTCCCGCGGCCGCTCTATCCCCAGAACCGCTACGGGAGGGTTTCCTCATGTATTCATAACAACCTGCACCGGCAGGACACCTTCGCCATGGTCTGCTAGCCTTTCGCAGGGGATTTCAGGCTTCCGGCTCCTGCGGCGTGTGGACCGTCTGCTTGCCCTGGCGCAGGGCATCCCGCTCCCGGCAAAGCTCCGTATACAGCTGTACCGGGTTCCACTGGCTGTTGGTGGGGGTGAGCACTGCCTTCAGGGCCACCGGGGGCAGCTTGGCCCGCTTGAGCGCCAGCAGAAACTGCTGGGCCATTCCCGCGGGGAACAGCGCCATGACCATCATCTCCTCCGAAAAGGCTTCGGGTACCGCAGCCTCCGGGGCTGCATCCTCCAGGCCGCACAGCGCGCTGAGCGTTTTGCCCCAGTCCTCCCGGGGAACCGGCTGGAAACGGATACTGAATCGCATGCAGATCAGCCGGAGCTTGGCCGCCTTCTCCGGGGACATGTTAAAGCACAATAGCATGGGCGATTTCATAGGCGTTACCTCCTGTTGCCGGGCGCGTACTCATTCCAGGGGCCGCAGCACCAGCACGGCGCATACGGGCAGCTCTGTTTCCCCGGAGAGCGTCTTGCCGGAGATCAGCTCCTCATAGGGCCGCAGCAGCGTCACGCGACGGGCTTCCCCGGCGTAGTTTTGCAGGAAGATCACGCCGCCGCGATCCACCGCCACCACACCCTGGGGCAGTTTTTCCTCCATGGCCTTGGGCAGTCCCGCCTTTTCCGCCAGGCGGGCATACAGGGCGTTCAGTCCCGCCTGCTCCACCTGCGCGGCCAAATACCAGGCCTCCCCGGCGCCATAGGCATGGCGGGTCAGGCAGGGCTGTCCGGCATACCAGTCGCCGGTATACACGGCTTCCGTCTCGGCGCCCTTGCAATCCACCAGGCCGCACAGCTCGGTAACCTGGTAGGTGGTGCCGTCAGTCAAACGCATGCCATTGCTGAGTCCCGGGCGCAGGGCATCCAGTTCCGTGGCGCGAAGTCCCAATACCTCTGTCAGTCCATGGGGCGTGGGGCCCAGATGCGCCAGATCCCAGGCGTCCACCACACCGCTCCAGTAGGTAGTCAGCAGCACGCCGCCCGCCTCCACAAAGCGGCGGAGCTTCTCCTCGATGCCGTTGCGGGTCATGAAAAGCATGGGCGCGCTGACCAGGGCATAGCCGCTCAGATCCGTGCACTCCCGCATGTCCCGGAAATCCACCGCGTAGCCCTGCTCCCACAGCGCGCGGTAGTGGGCCGTGATGGTGTCGAAATAATGCATCTTCCCGTTATTGGCCGCCTGGGCAAAATCGATGGCCCAACGGTTTTCCACATCGTAGAGGATGCAGGCCTTGGCCTTGCGCTCCGTGTCATAAATGGGCTGGAGATTCTCCAGGACGCGGCCCACCTGGGTCACATCCCGGAAGGTGCGGGTGTCCGGCTCCCCATAGTGATCCACCACCGCGCCGTGGAACATCTCCGCGCCGCCCCGGCCCTGCCGCCACTGGAAATACAGCACGCTTTGGCTGCCATGAGCCACCGCCTGCAGGGAAGAGAGCAGATGCATGCCCGGCTGCTTGGGGCGATTGTGGGGCTTCCAGTTCACCAGGGAGGGCGTGGACTCCATCAGCAGGAAGGGCTGATCCTTGAAGCTGCGCATCATGTCATGGTTGCAGGCAAAATCCGCCGCCGTGGCCAGGTCATCCCCCGAGCCCCATTCCGGATAGGCATCCCAGGAAACCACGTCCATGGCCTCTGCCAGGGAAAAATAGTCATAGTCCCAGAAGCGCTCCATCAGGTTGGCGGTGCACAGCAGCTCGGGATTCACCGCCTTCACCGTGTCCCGCTCCATGGTCAGGAAGTCCTTGCACTGCTGGGTGGTGAACCTGCGCCAGTCCACCTTCATGCTGGTGTTCGATCCCTGGCCAATGGAGGACGGCGGCTCAATCTGGTCCCAATCCGTGTAGCGCTGGCTCCAGAAACCGGTCCACCAGGCGGCATTCAAACGGTCCAGGGTGCCGTATTTCTCCCGCAACCATTCGCGGAACTTCTGCTGGCACAGGGGGCAGTAGCAGTCGCCCTCGTATTCGTTGCTCAGGTGCCACAGAATGACCGCGGGATGGCGGCTGTACCGCTCCGCCAGGGCAGTATCCATGGCCCGCACCTTCTCCCGGTACACGGGGGAGGTGAGGCAGTGGTTCTCACGCCAGCCGAAATGATGGCGGCGGAACTGTTCGTCCACCCGCAGCACCTCGGGGTACTTCTGCGACATCCACGGGGGACGCGCACCGGAGGGCGTGGCCAGGATCACGTGAATGCCGCCCTTCCACAGCCGGTCCATCACCGCGTCCAGCCATTCAAAGTCGTATCTGCCCTCCTCCGGTTCCAGCAGCGCCCAGGAAAAAATGCCCACGGAAACGCAGTTCACATGGGACTGCTGCATCAGTTCCACATCTCTTTCCAGGATGTCGGGCCGATCCAGCCATTGGTCGGGGTTATAATCTCCCCCATGCAGGAAACGTGGAAACCGGGGCGTAAAGGTTGCCATAGGTCGCCTTCCTCCTTTTTATGCTTCGGCAGGATAATGTATGGTCAAGCATTGTCCGTCCATGGCCGCCTCCGTGGCCGGAAAGATCGCCTGTGCCAGGGACAGATAGGCCTGCGGATCGTCAATGCAGTTGCTGAAGTGGGTGAGCAGCAGGCGCTTGGCCCCTGCCTCCCGGGCCAGGGTTGCCGCCTCCGCAAAGAGCATATGGCGGTTTTTTTCTGCCTGGGCCCGCTTTGTCTCGTCCCCGTACATGCCTTCCAGGATCATCAGATCCGCCCCGCGCCCATAGCGGATGATATCCGGGGTGGGTCGCGTGTCCGTGGCATAGAGCAGGCGGATTCCCTGCCTGGGCGGGCCCATGACCTGTTCAGGGGTTACGCCGTTCACCGTTTCCCCGGCTTGCAGGCGCTTCCAGTCCCGCACGGGTACCCCCAGGGCCTTCGCCCGCTGGGGCTGGAAAGCTCCCTGCCGGGGCAGCTCCAGCCGCCAGCCGTAGCAGGGCACCCCATGGTCCAGCCGGAAGCCGGTAATCTCCAGGCCGATCATGGACAACTCCACCCGCTCCCCGGAAAACTCGTGGAGCACCACGGGAAAGGGCAGCACCGGCGCCACCACGCGCAGGCCCTCCACAATGGCTTTCAGCCCCGTATAGCCCCATATATGGAAAGGCTCCCGCCGCTCCGCCTTGCCCAGGGAGAGGAGGAAGCCCGGCAGACCACCGCAGTGATCCCCATGATAATGCGTAATCAGCATCCCGTCGATGCACCGAAAGCCCCAGCCCAGCCGCCGGATGGCCGTCTGCGTACCTTCGCCGCAGTCAATGAGCAGACCACGTCCCCGCACCCGCAGGTAGCAGGCCGTCAGGCCGCGGTCCGGCAGGGGCAACGCGCCCCCGGTGCCCAGCATGCACAGTTCCAGCATGTTTTTCCTTTCTAAAGCAGCCTGCCGGCCGCCTCTTCCCGCCTGGAAAAGGCGTTTAGTCCGTCAGCAGGCCCGTATCGGCCAGCAGATCCAGGAAAGCCACCACATCCGCCCGCGCCCTGGGTTCATCCACCCGATAGGTGCGCAGCAGCGCATCGGTGAGCTGATCCTCCGTGGCACCCCGCTCCAGCATCCGGTAGAGCATGGCCGCGCTCTGGTTCAGCCGAATCATGCCGCGAAAGCTCCCCGCGTTGGGTTCGCAGGCAACCACCATCCGGGAATCCCCCGTCTCCCTGAGCATATACCCTTCCTTGATACGCATGATGCGCTCCTCCGTTTTTTCCTATCCTGGCTCGATTATACCAGATGCATTCCGGAGAATCAACGCATTTCACAGGGAGTTTTTTCCATAATTTCGGGCATGTCCGGCCGGGGCACGGGCCCAGGACTCAGCCTTCCCGCTCCTCCTTGAGCCGGGAGAAGATCATCCGCCCGGCGCTGGTTTGGATCACGGTGGTAACCACCACGTGAACCGTCTCCCCCACATGGCGACGGCCGCCCTCCACCACGATCATGGTGCCGTCCTCCATGTAGCCCACGCCCTGGCCGGGCTCCTTGCCTTCCTTGGAAATGGTGGTTTCCATTTCCTCCCCGGCCAGCACCGCGGGCTTGAGCGCCGCGGCCAGGTCGTTCAGATTGAGCACCTTCATGCCGCTCACCGACGCCACCTTGTTCAGGTTGAAATCATTGGTGACCACGCGCCCGCCGGTTTCCCGGGCCAGGCGGAGCAGCTTTACGTCCGTCTCCTGGGTATCCGGCCAGTCGGTGGGATCAATGCGCAGGTGAAGGCCGCGCTCCTGGCGCACCTTTTGCAGCAGGTCCAGCCCCCGGCGGCCACGGTTGCGCCGCTGGGCATCCGCGCTGTCCGCCACGCGGCGCAGTTCATCCAGCACAAACTGCGGAACCACCAGCTCCCCTTCCAGAAAGCCCGTGCGTGCCACCTCAAAAATGCGCCCGTCAATAATCACCGAAGTATCCAGTATTTTCGCCTGTGCCGGTTCGCCCTCCGAATCTTCCTCGGCGCTCTCCCTGGCCTGGCGGGCGCTTTTGCGCAGGGCCCGGCGCTCCCGGAAGCCATATAGCTTCTCCTGCATGTCCACGATGTCCCTGGCCCGCTTGAACCCGATGGACAGGCCAATGGCGCCAAAGATCACATACAGGATGGCGCTAATGGCCGTGGTGAACAGGGACGCGCCCACAAAGTTGAGGATCTGGCTGAGCAGCGCCGCAATAATCAGCCCGCAGATCAGCCCGGTAACGGAGCTGAACATCTGCCCAATGGGCATGCCCTCCATGCGCTGCTCCAGCCGCAGGCCCCAGTCCACGCAGCTGCGAATAATCCGGTTGCTCAGCAGAAAACCAATAAGCGCGCCCAGGGCGCAGACGGATATATATACGATCACCAGTGCCTGCACCGGCACATGATACTCCGGGTTTGCCTGGGCCAGCATCTGCTGCGTCATGGCGGTCAACCCGGCGCCCACGCTCGCGCCCAGCAGGGCAATCAGCGCCCGCAGCACCCGCTGCACAAGCTTGGATTTCATGGGTCACGCTCCTTTAATCCTGCCCGGCCGTCCGGGCAGGGCCCTTGATTCAAAACAGTACGCTCAGCGCCTGATACACCGTGTCCACGCCCCGCAGGGTTACGCCCTCGAGGGCCTTGAGATGGCGTAGGTTCTCCTTGGGCAGCACAATGGTGGTGAAGCCCAGGCGGGCGCACTCGGCCACCCGGCGCTCAATCTGCGGGATGGCGCGCACTTCGCCCCCCAGGCCCACCTCGCCCATTACGGCCACCTGCTGCCCCACCGGCGTATCCTTCAGGGAGGACGCCACCGCCACGCAAAGGGCCAGGTCCGCGGCGGGCTCGCCCAGTTCCAGGCCGCCGGCCACGTTCACATACACATCCTGGTTATAGGTCTTTTGACCCGCGCGTTTTTCCAGCACGGCCAGCAGCAGTGCCACGCGCCCCGTGTCCGCGCCCTCCACGGTGCGCCGGGGGGTCCCGAAATACGTGGGCGAGGCCAGCGCCTGCACGTCCACCAGCAGCGGCCGCGAGCCCTCCATGCCGCAGAACACCACCGATCCGCTGGCGCCCTTGGCCCGGTGGGAAAGCAGCTGCTCCGAGGGATTCTCCACCACCCGCATGCCTTCCTGGGTCATCTGGAACACGCCCAGCTCGTTTACCGAGCCGAAGCGGTTCTTCACCGCCCGCAGCAGGCGGTACTCCTGCTGCCGGTCGCCCTCGAAATACAGCACCACGTCCACCATGTGCTCCAGCATTCGCGGGCCCGCAATGGCCCCTTCCTTGGTCACGTGTCCCACCAGAAACACGGCGGTGCCGCTTTCCTTGCACAGGCGCATGAGCAGACTGGTGCATTCCCGTATCTGGCTGACGCTTCCCGGGGCGGAGGCCATTTCCGGGCGGTACATGGTCTGGATGGAGTCCACCACCGCCACATCCGGGGCCAGTTCCTTCAGCCGCTCCTCCACATGATCCATGGCGGTCTCCGCCAGCACATACAGGTTGGGCACATCGATAGCCAGGCGCCGGGCCCGGAGCTTTACCTGCTTGGCGGATTCCTCGCCGCTGATATAGAGCACTCGTTTTCCCTGGGCGCACAGATGCGCGCACACCTGCAGCAGCAGCGTGGACTTGCCGATGCCCGGGTCGCCGCCTATGAGCATCAGTCCCCCCTCCACAATGCCGCCGCCCAGCACCCGGTCCAATTCACCTATGCCCGTGGAAAGGCGCGCCGCCGCGTCCTCGGGAATGTCCCGCAGGAGCATGGCCTGGGCGCCGCTGCCCGGGCGCTGGCGCAGTGGCTTGGCCGCCGCGGCTGCTTTGGCCGGGGCCGCCACCACGCTTTCCTCCATGGTGTTCCAGGCGCCGCAGCCGGGGCACCGGCCCACCCAGCGCGCCGTTTCATATCCACAGGCTGTGCAGGCAAAGCAAGTTTTTTCCCTGGCCACGGTTTCTTCCTCCCTCATGCTCGCGTATGATTGATAGTATACCATACTCCCGCGTCGCAGAAAAGCGCTTGTTTGTGAATTTCATCCTGACACAGGCATATGAAGCCTACATGAAGTATCTGTGGCATGCGGGCAAAGGTCGCCCTTCCAGTGTGAAAAAAAATTGACCAGAGCCTTTGCCCTGGTCAATCAAAGCATGGTTATATGCCTCAGCCCTGCTTCTGCTTGTGCTTGGGATTCTCGCAGATAACCATAACCTTGCCCTTGCGCTTGATGATCTTGCACTTCTCGCAAATGGGCTTTACAGACGGCCGTACTTTCATGAGCGTACCCTCCTTGTGTCGCAGCGGCATGCAGCCGCGTCGGTTTTTCCTCAGCCCTTGCTGCGCCAGGTGATCCGGCCACGGGTCAGATCATAGGGCGAGAGCTCGATGGTAACTTTGTCGCCGGGATAGATGCGGATGAAATTCATGCGCATCTTGCCCGAAATGTGCGCCATAATCTGGTGTCCGTTGGGGAGTTCCACCTGAAACATGGCATTGGGAAGCGCCTCGACAACGTGCCCTTCCATTTCAATGACGTCGTTTTTCGACAAGATTTCAGCCCTCCTTGCACAGCGGCGTCTCAGTTTGCAGCCCGGCCTCCCGCAGCAGCTTGCGCAGATCGCTGTCCAGCACCTGGCCGGAGGCAAGCCGCTGCGCAAGGTCCTGCATCTTCACAGGCTTGGCGTGCAAATGTTTTACTTTTTTCCGTTTGGGATGATCCAGCTTGCGGGTCAGGCCATCGGCCATCATGACAAATTGGTCGTCCACCACGGAGAGAATCACGAAGCAGCGGTCCCTGTCGCGGCCCTGTCTGGACATGACGACGCGCCCGACTTCCATCGGTATGCGCTCCATCATTCCTCCTCCTTCCACTGGAAACCAGGGAAAGTAAGGATCTCGGGCAACCCATCCTCACGGATGGCGATGGTGTGCTCGTAGTGGGAGCAGAGGCTGCCGTCCCGGGTGCGGAAGCACCACTCGTCGTCGTCCTCTGTTACGTGCCAGTCCCCGGCGGCAATCATGGGTTCCACCGCCAGGGTCATGCCTTTGCGCAGGCGCAGGCCATGCCCGGGCTCCCCAAAGTTGTACACCGCGGGGTCCTCATGCATCTCCCGGCCAATGCCGTGGCCCGTCAGGTCACGAATGACCCCATAGCCGTGGCTCTCTGCCCAGGACTGGATGGCGTGGCCCACATCGCCCAGCCGGTTGCCGGCCACGGCCTGACGCACGCCCTTCCAGAAGCACTCTTCCGTAACCTCGATGAGCGCCTCCGCTTCCGCGGAGATCTCGCCGATGCCCATGGTGAAGGCGCTATCCGCCTGCCACCCATCCAGCACCAGTCCACAATCAATGCTGATGATGGAGCCTTCCCGAAGCACCTGGTTTTCTGAAGGAATCCCATGCACCACCTGGTCGTCCACGCTGGTGCATAGCGTGGCAGGGTAGCCGTTATAGTGCAGGAAGGAAGGTGTGGCATGATTCTTGCGGATCAGCTGTTCCGCGTAAACGTCCAGCGCCGCAGTGGTCATGCCCGGCTTCACAGCCTCTCGGAGCTTTTGGAGCACCTCGTACAGAAGCGCTCCCGCCTCCCGCATTTTCGCAATATGATCCTGATTTTTGATGCTTATCATGCCTTCGCCCCTAAAACGTTCAGGATGTCCGCGTAGATCGCGTCACGATCCTTGGCGCCGTCAATGCGATGGAGCAAGCCCTTTTTCTCGTAGAAATCCACCAGGGGCGCCGTCTGGTCATGGTAGACCTTCAGGCGGCTGAGCACCGTTTCGGGCTTGTCATCGTCCCGCTGTACCAGGGGTTCGCCGCAGTCACACTGGGTACGCCCGTTCAGCTGGGAAACATGGTTTGTCGCTCCGCACTTCAGGCATACGCGCCGTCCGCTGAGGCGGTCCACCAGCTGCTGATCTTCCACAGCCAGCTCCACCACCGCGTCAATGTGCGCAATGTTGTCCAGCGCTTCCGCCTGGGGAACCGTCCGGGGAAAGCCGTCCAGGATGTATCCCTTCTGGCAGTCCGCTTCCTTGAGCCGTTCCTCCACAATGGCGATGACCACCTCATCCGGTACCAGCTTGCCCGCGTCGATGAAGGACTTGGCCTTCAGCCCCGTGGGGGTCTGCTCCTTGATGGCACGGCGGAGAATGTCGCCGGTGGAAACCTGGGGGATGCCCAGCGCCGCGCAGATGCGCTGCGCCTGCGTTCCCTTGCCCGCGCCGGGAGGTCCTAAGAAGATGATATTCATTGACAACTCCTTTCGGGAGACATGGCAGACCCGGAGAGGAAAGCTCCACCCCTAGGCTATGGCATCCTCGCGGATATCATGCGTCTCCCCGCGTCCCGTCCTCAAACTCCCTGCATCCAACCATGCACCGGGCGTAATCGCTCCGGTGCATGGCGGCACAGGTCTTCTTACATGAATCCAGCGGTATCCAGGTTGCTGTCGATGCCGCGGATGCTCATCTCGGCGCGGATGGCGCGGATGGTCTCCAGGGACACGCTCACAGCGATCAGGATGGACGAAGCCGCGAAGGGCACCGCCGTGTTCAGCTGGGTGGTCAGAATCGTGGGAACAGCAGCCAGAATCGCCAGGAACAGCGCGGAGAACAGGTTCAAGCGGTTCACGGTGGTCTGGAGGAAGCCGCGGATGTTCTTGCCGCGCTGTCCGGGGATCACCGCGCCCTGCATGGTGAGCTGCTCAGCCTGCCGCTTGGCGTCAAAGCTGATGGAGGAGTAGAAGAAGGTGAACGCCATGATCAGCAGTGCGGAGATGATCATGTACCACACGCTGCCGGTGTTCATGTAGGTGTTCCACCAGATGTAGGCGCCGGAATTGGTGCCGCCGACCAACTGAATGATCGTTCCGGGGAACGCCAGGAAAGAGTAGGCGAAGATCAGCGGGAGCACGCCCACGCTGCACACCTTCAGGGACATGTGGGTGTTCTGACCACCGTAAACCCGGCGGCCCTTCACCTGCTTGGCAATCTGCAGCGGGATGCGCCGCTCGCCCATGTCCACAAAGGTTACCACCACCACCATGATGACGAACATCACGGCGATGACCAGCAGGTTCATCCAGCCGCTGCCGGTGCCGCCAACGCTGGCATTGGTGAAGCCGGAAACGATGCCGTTGAACAGGTTGCACAGGATACCGGCCATAATCAGCATGCTGATGCCGTTACCCACGCCCTTTTCGCTGATGCGCTCGCCAATCCACATGGCCAGGGCGGAACCGCCAGCCATGCTGATGCCCACCAGCATATAGTTGAACCAGCCGGACTTGATGTAGCCCAGGCCGGCCACCAGGCCGATGGCCTGCACCGCGGCCAGGCCGACGGTGACATAGCGGGTAATGCGGGCGATCTTCTCACGGCCGCCGCCTTCCTCGTCCCGCTGCATACGCTCCAGGGCGGGAATGGCGATGGTCAGCAGCTGCATAATAATGCTGGCGTTGATGTAGGGTGTGATACCCATGGCCATGATGGTCATGTTGGCGAAGTTGGAACCGGTCATCATGTTGACCAGCTGCAGGATAGGCAGATCCGTAGCGGTACCCGTCAACACCCGTGCCGCGTCCACGCCGGGAGCGGGAATAACGCCCACCAGGCGGAAGAGCAGCAGCATACCTAGGGTGTAGAGGATCTTATTGCGCAGCTCCGGGATCTTCCACATCTTTCTGATGCTTTCCCACATGTCAGATCACCTCGGCTTTCCCGCCGAGAGCCTCAATCTTCTCCTTTGCGGAGGCGGTGAACTTGCTGGCCTGCACGGTGAGCTTCTTGGTCAGCTCGCCGTTGCCCATGATCTTCACGCCATCCAGCGTCTTGCGGATAATGCCGGCGTCAAGCAGGGACTGGGCCGTAACCACATCGCCATCGTTGAAGATCTCGAGACGCTCAACATTCACGCAAGCATATTCGGTACCGAAAATGTTGGTGAAGCCGCGCTTGGGAACGCGACGGTACAGGGGCATCTGGCCGCCCTCAAATCCGGGGCGCTTGCCGCCGCCGGAGCGCGCCTTGGCGCCCTTGTGGCCCTTACCGGAGGTCTTGCCCAGACCGGAACCTACGCCGCGGCCCAGGCGCTTGGGCGCCGTCACGGAACCTGCGGCGGGTTGCAACTCGTGCAGTTTCATTGGGGTATTCCCTCCTTTACTCGTTCACTTCTTCGACCTTGACCATGTGCTTCACCGCGAAAATCTGGCCACGGATGGCGGGATTGTCGGGCTGCACCTTGGTCTGGCCGATCTTGCGAAGGCCCAGGGCCTTCACCGTCGCCTTCTGCTTGGGCTGGCAGGCGATAGGAGACTTCATCAAGGTAATCTTGAGCTTCATATCGTTTCTCCTCCTTAACCCAGCAGTTCTTCCACGGTCTTGCCGCGGAGCTTGGCCACCTGCTCGGCACTGCGCATCAGCTTCAGGGCCTCCAGGGTGGCCTTCACCATGTTGATGCGGTTGCTGGTGCCAAAGCTCTTGGTGCGGATGTCCTTCACGCCCGCCAGTTCCAGCACGGCACGGGCCGCGCCGCCGGCGATCACGCCGGTACCTTCGGGAGCGGGAATCAGCACCACCTTGCCGGTGGAATAGTAACCTACTGCCTCATGAGGCACGGTGGTGCCATGCAGGGGCACGGTCACCATGTGCTTCTTGGCATCTTCGTTGGCCTTGCGGATGGCCTCGGGAATTTCCGCGGCCTTCCCCATGCCGGCGCCCACGCGGCCGTTCTCATCGCCCACGACGACGAGCGCGGAGAACCGCATGTTGCGGCCGCCCTTTACGGTCTTGGACACCCGGTTGACAGCGACCAGCCGTTCTTTGAATTCGCTGACCTGTTCGTAGCGTTGCATGCGTGTGTCCTCCCTCTCTTAGAAATCAAGTCCGGCTTCACGGGCGCCGGCGGCCAATTCCGCCACACGGCCGGCATACACATAGCCACCGCGGTCGAAAACCACGGCCTTAATGCCGGACTGGACAGCACGCTCGCCCAGGAGCTTGCCAACCAGCTTGGACGCGCCCTTCTTATCGACCTCGTCCAGCTGGCCCTTCATGGCAGGGTCCATGGTGGACGCGCTGACCAGGGTCACGCCCTTGGTGTCGTCGATGATCTGGGCGTAGATGTGATTCAGGCTGCGATAGACGCACAGACGCGGCATTTCGGGGGTGCCGCTGATCTTTTTGCGAACCCGCGCATGACGAATCACGCGCACCTCATTCCGGTCACGCTTTTTGAACATTTGCAGTCACTCCCTCTCTTACTTCTTACCGGTCTTGCCTTCCTTGCGGCGGATGTGCTCATCCGTGTACTTGATGCCCTTGCCCAGGTAGGGTTCAGGCTTACGGATGGCGCGGATATCCGCGGCAAGGTTGCCCACCTGCTGCTTGGAGATGCCCTTGACCACGATGGTGTTGGGGTTGGGGGTCTCAAAGCTGATGTTTTCGGGGGCATCCAGGATCACGGGGTGGGAGAAGCCAATGTTGATGGTCAGCTTCTTGCCACCATCGGCCTGGGCACGGTAGCCGGTGCCGACCAGCTCCAGGGTCTTGGTGAAGCCGTCGGTCACGCCCACAACCATGTTGTGGACCAGGGCCCGGTACAGGCCATGCATGGCCTTGTGGGGCTTGCTATCGGTGGGGCGCTCGAGGGTCAGTACGTTGCCCTCCTGCTTCACGGTGATAGCGCTGTTCACCTGCTGGGAAAGGGTGCCCTTGGGGCCCTTTACCGTCACCAGGTTGTCAGCGTCAACCGTAACCGTCACGCCCGCGGGGACAGTGATCGGAAGTCTTCCGATACGAGACATAATCGCACCTCCATTGACGTGTCGGTTTACCAGATATAAGCCAGCACTTCGCCGCCGATGGCGTTCTTGCGGGCTTCCTTGTCAGTCATCAGGCCCTTGCTGGTGCTGATGATGGCGATACCCAGACCGCCCAGCACCCGGGGCAGCTCTTCGCAGCTGGCGTACACGCGCAGGCCAGGCTTGCTGATGCGCTTCAGGCCGGCGATCACGGGCTGCTTGCCTTCCACATACTTCAGGGTAATCTTCATGCTGCCCTGGTGTCCGTCCTCAACGTAGTCCACACTCTTGATGTAGCCCTCGTTCAGCAGGATCTTCGCAATGGACTTCTTGGTGTTGCTGCTGGGCAGCGTTACGCTGTCGTGCTTGGCAACCTGAGCATTGCGGATGCGGGTGAGCATATCGGCAATGGGATCATTCACAACCATGGTGGAACCTCCTTCCGTTCTTCTCCCCGCTTACCAGCTGGCCTTGCGGACACCGGGGATCTGGCCAGCGTAGGCCAATTCTCTAAAGCAGATGCGGCACACGCCGTACTTGCGCAGCACGGAGTGGGGGCGGCCGCACAGGCGGCAGCGGGTATAAGCGCGGGTGGAGAACTTCGCGGTCCTCGCCTGCTTGAGTTTCATGCTCGTCTTAGCCACTTGATTCTTCCTCCCTTTCTTACGCCTGCGCGAAGGGCATGCCCAGCAGGCGCAGCAGCTCCTTGCATTCCTCGTCGGTCTTGGCCGTGGTGACGAAGATCATTTCCATGCCGCGGATCTTCTCCACCTTGTCATACTCGATTTCGGGGAACAGCAGCTGTTCACGAACACCCAGGGCATAGTTGCCGCGGCCGTCAAAGGCCTTGGTGGATACGCCGCGGAAGTCGCGCACACGGGGAAGGGCGATGTTCACGAGCTTATCCATGAACTCTTCCATACGGGAACCCCGCAGGGTTACCTTGGCGCCGATGTTCATGCCCTCGCGAAGCTTGAAGTTAGCGATGCTCTTCTTCGCCTTGGTCACCATGGGCTTCTGGCCGGCAATGGCCGTCAGCTCATTCACCGCCATCTCCAGCGCCTTGGCGTTGTCCTTGCAATCGCCCAGGCCCATGTTGATGACGATCTTCTCCAGCTTCGGGATTTCCATCACGTTCTTGTAGCCGAACTTCTGCTGCAAAGCAGGAACAGCCTCGGCCAGGTATTTTTCCTTGATACGGGTAGCCATGTGGCTTTTCCTCCTTTATCAGTCGATTTCCGCCTGGCACTTCTTGCACACGCGGATCATCTTGCGCTTCTTGCCACCGTTCTCGGTCTCCACCATGGTGACCTTGTGGCTCACGCGGGCGGCCTTGCCGCACTTGGGGCACACGAGCATCACGTTGCTGGCGTCGATGGGGGCTTCCTTGTGGATGATCCCACCGGGCTGCATGGCGTTGCGCGCCTTCTGATGCTTGGTGACCATGTTCACGCCTTCCACCACAACCTTGCCGGTCTTGGGGTAGGCAGCGGTGATCTTGCCCTTCTTGCCCTTGTCCTTGCCGGAGATGACAACGACCTGGTCCTTGGAACGTACATGCATATCGTTTCGCCTCCTCTTACAGCACTTCGGGAGCCAGAGAAACGATCTTCATGAAGTCCTTCTCACGCAGCTCACGGGCAACGGGTCCAAAGATACGGGTTCCGCGGGGCATCTTCTGATCGTTGATGATCACGGCGGCGTTGTCATCAAACTTGATGTAGCTGCCGTCGGGGCGGCGCTTGCTCTTGACCTGACGCACGATCACGGCCTTGACCACGTCGCCCTTCTTCACCTGGCCGCCGGGGGTGGCGGTCTTTACGCTGGCAACAATCACGTCGCCGATGGAGCCATCGCGACGGAACGAACCGCCCAGCACGCGGATGCACATGATTTCCTTGGCGCCGGAGTTATCGGCAACCTTAAGTCGCGTTTGCGGCTGAATCATACTGGATTGTCCTCCTTACATGACGGTAAGCTTACTTGGCCTTCTCGATGATCTCCACCAGACGCCAGCGCTTATCGTGGCTCAGCGGACGGGTCTCCATCACGCGGATGGTGTCGCCGATGCCGCACTCGTTCTTCTCATCATGCACCTTCAGCTTGCTGGTACGGTTCATGATCTTGCCATACAGGGGATGACGGACGCGGGTCTTGATCTGAATGACGCAGGTCTTGTCCATTTTGTCGCTGATCACGACGCCGATCCGGGTTTTACGAAGTCCTCTTTCTTCAGACATTGAAGCGGCTGCCTCCTTTCAAGTATCTCTTACGCCTGCTCCTTGAGGCGAAGAATGGTCTTGGCCCGTGCGATATCACGCTTCACAGCGGTGATCTGCATGGTGTTTTGCAGCTGACCGGTGGCAAGCTGAAAACGAAGGTTGAACAGCTCGCTCTTGAGCTCCTTGACCTTGGCCGTAAGCTGCTCGGGATTCATCGCGGAGAATTCATTAGCCTTCATTCTTTGTCACCACCCGCTTCAGTGTTCTGCGCTTCGCGCGCAATGATCTTGCTCTTCATGGGCAGCTTGTGGGAGGCCAGACGCAGCGCCTCACGGGCCGTCTCCTCAGCCACGCCCGCGATTTCAAACAGCACGCGGCCGGGCTTGACCACCGCCACCCAGTACTCGGGATTGCCCTTACCGGAACCCATGCGGGTCTCGGCCGGCTTCTCGGTTACGGGCTTGTCGGGGAAAATCTTGATCCAGACCTGACCGCCACGCTTGGTGTAACGGGTCAGGGCGATACGAGCCGCCTCAATCTGCTGGCTGGTCACCCAGCAGGGCTCGGTGGCCTGCAGGCCAAACTCGCCGTAGGCCAGGAAATTGCCGCGATGGGCCGCGCCCTTCATACGGCCGCGGAACACCTTGCGGTGCTTCACTCTCTTGGGCATCAGCATAGGTTACTTTACCTCCTTCGCAGCAGGCGCCTTCTTGGCCTTGGGCAGGATCTGGCCCTTGTAGATCCAGACCTTCACGCCCAGGCGGCCATAGGTCGTCTTGGCTTCAGCGAAGCCGTAGTCGATGTTGGCACGCAGGGTCTGCAGCGGGATGGAGCCGTCGTGGTAGTGCTCGGTGCGGGCGATGTCCGCGCCGCCCAGCCGGCCGCTCACGCTGGTCTTGATACCCTTCACGCCCGGCACCTTCATGGCGCGCTGCTGGGCCTGCTTCAGGGCGCGGCGGAAGCTGATGCGCTTCTCCAGCTGCTGGGCGATGTTCTCGGCCACCAGCTGCGCGTCGCCGTCGGGCTGCTTGATCTCCATCACATTGATGTGCGCGGGACGGCCCAAGAAGTTGGTGATCTCCGCCTTCAGGGCCTCGATGCCGGCGCCGCCGCGGCCGATAATCATGCCGGGCTTGCCAGTGAAGATGTTCACGGTGATCATCTTCGCGCTGCGCTCAATGTCGATCCGGCTGATGCCGGTCGCGTAGAACTTTTCCTTCAGCATTTCGCGGAGCTTGTAATCCTCAACGAGGTTGTTCGCGAAATCCTTTTTGCCGGCATACCAGCGGGTGCTCCAGTCGAAGATCACACCGACGCGAGCGCCGTGGGGATTTACTTTCTGACCCATGGAAAAACCTCCTATCGGATTACTTCTGGTCCAGCACCACGCTGATGTGGCTGGTGCGCTTGAGCATGGGGGACGCGCTGCCGCGGCTGCGGGCTACGTAGCGCTTCAGCGTGGGGCCGGGATTGGCGTACACTTCCGCGACATACAGGTTCTGACGGTTCAGCTCCTGGTTGTTCACGGCGTTGGCGATGGCGCTGTTGAGCACCTTGGCCACCACGGGCGCGGCCGCCTTGGGGGTGTACTGCAGGATGGCCAGAGCTTCATCCACGTTCTTCCCACGGATCAGGTCGATGACGATCTTCACCTTACGGGAGGAGATGCGGATATATTTCGCGTGCGCCTGGGGGCGCTTGTCGGCGTTCTGCTTGCGGGCAGCCGCCTTTTCCCGGGAACGGGTTGCCATATCGTATCACTCCTTCCGTAATTACTTGCGCACGGCGGTCTTGTCGCCGGAGTGGCCGCGGAACGTGCGGGTGGGAGCGAACTCGCCCAGCTTGTGACCCACCATGTCCTCCGTCACGTAAACCGGCACATGCTTGCGGCCGTCGTGTACAGCGATGGTATGACCGACGAAATCAGGGAAAATGGTGGAGGAGCGGGACCAGGTCTTGACCACGGTCTTGTTCCCCGCCTTGTTCATCTCTACAATGCGCTTCATCAGCGCCTTCTCAACGTAAGGTCCCTTCTTAATGGAACGGCTCATTCGATGGCTGCCTCCTTCCTATGGGATACGCGCTTACTTGCCAGCGCGCTTGACGATCATCTTGTTGGAATACTTCTTGTGCTTCCGGGTCTTCAGGCCCAACGCGGGCTTGCCCCAGGGAGTCACAGGAGCAGGCATACCAACGGGGCTCTTGCCCTCGCCGCCGCCGTGGGGGTGATCGCAGGGATTCATGACCACGCCGCGGACGGTGGGACGGATGCCCATGTGGCGCACAC
>USCR01000038.1 GCA_900553295.1 uncultured Eubacteriales bacterium
CAAAGCCATTGGGATCGTTTAGCCACCCAATGGGCGCGCACAAATGAAACGCTGGCCGGTATTCCGTATTCACCAGCTGAGCCGCCGCTTCCTGGCGGCGCTGTGCCCTTTCCAAGAGCTGGGTCATAGGCGATTCTCCTTCCTGACAAGCCGTGTATTCCATGGGCCGCTCCGGCGGGAAGCGCCCCGGCATGCCCTAGCCGCGTTCGTTCTCCAGCTCGCTGGACGAAGCCGCATTTCCCTCCCCATGCACCTTTTTCCATTCCAGCGGCGTAACGCCCAGGGAACGCTTGAAGGCCACGCGGAAGGTATGGGTAAGCGCATAGCCGGAGGCCACGCCTACCTCGCTGACCGACAGCGTGGTGCTTCGCAGCAAGCGGCAGGCCAGGTCAATGCGCTTCTGCTCAATGAACGCGCTGATCTTGCTCCCCGTCTGTTCCTTAAAAAGCTGGGAGAGGTACTTGTCGCTCAAATGGAATGCGGTCGCAATGCTGCTAACGGCCAGGGACGGGTCCGCATAGTTTTCCTGGATATACTGGACGCCACGGTCCAATAGGTTCCCTCCAGGTTCAGGCCCACCTGGCTCTGTTGCCGGAGAATATCCGATGCCAGCGGCAGCTCGCCCCGCAGCAGGCGGCGGAGGAAGATTTTGCGCGGCAGAAATCGCTGCTCCTCCGTTTTGGCCGAAAGAAGCGCTTCCGTCTCCTGGGAGGAGCGAATGGCCTCCTGCTTATATTCAAAAACCGTGCTTGCCTGCTGCGATTGGTTCTGCCGGGCAATCAGGCTAAGGGTATTGTGCATGGATTCATACTGTATTGGGCGAATACGCCGGCAACCCCCAGGCACAGCAGCAGCATCCCCACGGACAGGAGCATCATATTGCGGTGAATAAAATCATCACAAGGGGAATGAGCAGTACCGCAAAATAGCGCCATTGCATTCAATGCCGCATGTAAAATTTCCCCCATTTTTCTACCATGATCTGTGTAAGCATATCATAAAACGAAAAACCAGGCAAGAAAAAGCAGGGAAATTTGCACCCATACGGAAAATTGTTCGCTGGTCTATCGGGAAAAAACACCTCTTTTCGGGAGGATTTGCTCTTTTGAAATGAATTATATGGCATAAGAATTTCCACATCGTACACAATGGCGTAACGAGGAGAAAAGGCGATGGTACATCCCGCCATAAAGCGTCCCACAAAGGCGCCGCTGCTGCAACGGCTCTGGAAAGCCAGATGGTTCAATCTGTTGATGGCGCCAGGACTGATTTATTTCTTCGTTTGCAAATACATCACCATGGCGTTTCAGGAATATTCTCCCAGCCTGGGCTTTTTGAAAAGTCCCTGGGTTGGCCTGAAACATTTCCAGCAGTTTTTCCATGATGGGTCCTTTGAGAAGCTCTTCGGGAACACCTTGATTCTATCGCTGGAGAGCTTGATCTTTTCCTTCCCCGCGCCTGTCATGCTGGCACTGTTCCTTCATGAGATCCGGCACAATACCTGCAAGCGTGTTGCGCAGACGCTCATGTACCTGCCGCATTTTCTCGCCGCCGTGGTCATCTGTTCCATTGCCTACCAGCTCTTTCTCATGGAAGTGCGCACGCCCCCGTGTGACGCTGCACTGTCCCTGCTAAAAAATTTTTTGACAATTCGGCCGCTGCATTTTACAATGTAGCGGCCGAGTTCTTGAAATCCGCACCATGCACAAAGGAGGCATCAACATGCAACGGATTCTCTTTCAGGGAGACTCCATTACCGACGCAGGCAGAAACAGGGAAAATGATCGGGAAACCGGCCGGGGATACCCAACGCTGGTCATGGGGCGTTTGGGATATGACGAGCCGGGCAAGTATGAGTTTTTCAACCGCGGCGTCAGCGGCAACCGGGTGGTAGACCTCTATGCACGAATCAAAATTGATTTGCTGAACCTGAAGCCGGATTATCTCAGCATCCTGATTGGCGTCAACGATGTGTGGCATGAAATCAGCCGGCAGAACGGCGTTTCCGCCGAAAAGTATGAGCTGATCTTCGATATGCTGCTCAGTGAAGTGCGCGCCGCCTTACCGGATATTCGCATCATGATTCTGGAGCCCTTTGTGCTGCCGGGAGCAGCCACGGAAAGCACCGCAGAGCAGCCGGAACGGTGGTTGCAGTTTTCCCGGGAAGTTCCGCTGCGGGCCGCGGCTGCCAAGCGTGTAGCCGAAAAGCATCACGCGGTGTTTGTCCCCCTTCAGGAGCGCTTTCAGCAGCTCCAAGCCCAATGCGCGCCCGGATATTGGCTGGCGGACGGTGTGCATCCCACAGCCATGGGGCATGAGCTCATCGCCCGTGCCTGGATGGATGCCTTTGCGCAGCTGCGCCGGTTGTAACCCGCGCAGGCACAGCATGGCGCCTGAAAATCCACAGGAAAAGTACGCCCATATGTTTCAAGCGCAGATTGCTAAATAGGAAAACCTGATTTGCGCACTGTACCCCAAAAGCCCTGCACCCTCCTCCATACCTTCGCAAGGGGAGTGGCACAGGGCTTTTTCCTATCCGCGTCTTATGAGTTCTTTCACCGGGGAGGTTCCGGTACGCCCGCGGTATGGCTCAGCATCGCTCCTCCTGGGGAATATGCGCCTCAATGGTATACCGGCGCCGTCCCTCCGTGGATTTGCCATACTGGATGGCCTGTGTGGGGCAGGCGTTGATGCAGCGCATGCGCTGGTAGCACTGCGCCTGCCACTGGGGTTTTCCATCCTTCAGGGAGATGGCGGACGCCGGGCAATTCCGGGCGCACGTCCCGCACCCGTTGCAGCGGTCCGTGACAAAAAAGGGCTTGGTAGTCCGGGCAAATCTGTTGAACCCAAAGTTGGCCATCCGGGATTTCACCCCGGCCAGCGCCCCCTCATGCACGCGATCCACCCGCTGGCGGTGCAGGATCTCCTGGGCTATCTGCTGCAATGCTTTCCGGGCCGAGGCAATCTTTTCCTGGATCACTGCGTCGCTGTCGGTGTCTGAGCCGATGATGTAATTATTCGGCATCACCAAGCTGTAACTGCTGTCCAAGGGGCATTCCTTCGCAAAGCGTTTCATGGTCAGCCCAGCCTCGCTGCCACAGGTACAAACGCCGAAAGCAAAGGCCTGAGGACGCGCCAGCCTGCTCGCGAAATTGGTCATGACCTCCGGCGCTCCCCAGACGTATACCGGAAATACAAAACCGACCTGCTCCTCCTTTTGCACATCCGGGGTTTGTGCCAGGGTAGTGATATCACAGGCCACGTCCCCCGTAAGATGTGCCAGCTGCCGGGCAACCCATGCGGAATTACCCGTTCCCGAAAAATAGAAGATCATATGATGCCTTTCCTTCCTTGACCTGTGCCATGGGATGATGTACCGGGCCATCCGCCCCCGCGGGCCAAAGCAATACCCTGCCAAAGGGAGCGCTGCCCTTTCATTTGCCGGTCAGGTCGATCATACGTTGCGCCTGCGCATGCGTCAAGGCATGGGCTGCCTGTGGCGTCAATTGCCTTTTTCCCTTTTTCTGTATATAATGAAAAGCGGTATGTACCAATGGCGAAAGGGCGGTTGCGCGTGGAGTTTTCAGCCTTTTTCCCCATGTGGGGTCAGCTCACGGCACAGCAGCAGGCAGCCCTGTGCGGCGGCGCCTTCTCCCGAAAGGTAGGCAAGAGGGAGATTATGCACAGCGGCGATGCGGACTGCACTGGGCTTCTGCTGGTGCAAAGCGGCCAGCTTCGGGCCTTTATGCTGTCCCCCGAGGGGCGGGAGATAACCCTGTACAGGCTTTTCCAGCGTGACCTGTGCCTGCTCTCCGCCTCCTGCATGATGCGGTCCATCCAGTTTGACATCACCATCCAGGCGGAAAAGGATACCACGCTCTGGGTGATTCCCGCCGAAATCTACAAGCGGGTCATGGAAGCCTCCGCGCCACTGGCGAACTTTACCAACGAGGTTATGGCGGCAAGGTTTTCCGAGGTGATGTGGCTCATTGAGCAGATCCTGTGGAAGAGCTTTGACAAGCGCCTGGCTGCCTTTTTGCTGGAAGAAGCCGCCATTGAAGGGACCTCCACCTTGAGGCTGACCCATGAAACCATCGGCAACCACCTGGGACACCCGCGGGAGGTCGTTACGCGCATGCTGCGGTATTTTCAGGCGGAAGGCATGGTGCGGCTGTCCCGGGGCGTGGTGGAAATCGTGGACGAACGCGCGCTCCGGCGCCTGGCAGCATAAAAAAGACGCCCTGTATTCCTTGGTTCTACAGGGACGTCCTCACGGGGGCCGGTTTCGCACTTATTCCGTGACAATCTCGCCGGTCCAGCTGTTGATACCGCCGAATTCCACAATGTTGGTATAGCCCAGCTGCGCCAGCTTTTCCGCTGCCTGCTTGGACCGGTTGCCGCTGCGGCAATAGACCAGGATCAGCTGATCCTTGTCAGGCAGGAGGGGGATGTCCTCCGTACCGATGGTCTCGTTGGGCAGCAGGGCTGCGCCTGGGATATGGCCGGAGGCAAATTCCTGTGCCGTGCGCACATCCAGGATCACATAGTTTTCCTCCGTTTGCATGATGTTTACGGCTTCTTCCGTGGTGACCTGCCGGTAGCCGGTGGTCTTGGGCGCAAAGTTGGTGACGCCGGTAAGCACAAGTGCCAGCACCAGCAGCACCGGTATGGCGATCTTTTCCAAGTTCAAATTCCTCCTGGCGATTTAGTGGGGATGCTTGATTTTACAGATCAGCTGGGTCATCGTACCCATGGGGCAATAGACGCACCAGCTCCGGGGTTTGAACAGCACCATAGTGATCAGCCCCAGCACGGTGGAGGTGAGCATCACGCTGTAAAACCCAAAGGCGAACTGCGCCACGCCGGGGTGAAACAGCGTGCCATGATACGCCCAGTGCCAGGGCAGCTTGAATGTCCACAGCAGCGTTACCACCTGTTGCAGGTTGCGCGCGCCGGCGAAAACCAAATAGGTATTCCAAAGCATCAGGAAAAACATGGCGAAAAAGAAGATCAGGAATCCGTAGCGGAAGGCCTTGCTCTTCATCCAGCGTGGAATGTCCCTTTTGCGGGAGAGGCCAAACCTGCCCCCCAGCAGGCTGAACAGCTGCCCCCGTCCACAGTAACGGTTGCAGTAGCCCTTGGTTCCCTTCACGATGGAGATCAGCAGCGGAATAAAGAAGCACAGCAGTCCCAGCCACGCAAAGAGAATGTTGAAAAATCCCAGCACCAGATAGGCCAGGGAGGCGATCCACAGGTAATCATACCACTTCTTTTTCATACGTTCACCTCCTGGATCTCAATCACCGATGCGGGGCATTCCTTGGCACACTTGCCGCAGCCCACACACTTGTCCTCATGGATCTGTGCATGCAGGCCATGGTTGATCTCCAGGGCGCCCATGGGGCAAACCTTCACGCAGCATCCGCAGGCCACGCAATCCTGGCGCGCAACAAACGCCTTCCTTTTTCTCCGGGGTAACGCCATGCTGATTCCTCCCTGTGTTTGGATGAGATGATTATAGGGCATGCGCGCGCCTGCTTCCGTGATGTTGTCACAAAACTTTCTTGTTTCCGCGACGCGGTATGTGATCTCGTCACGGAAAAAATTTTTACTTCCGGGTACACTACAACCAAACCAAACAAAAGGGGCTGAAAGAAATGGCAGCTAAAAACATAAACGCAGCGCAGCTGAAGGACCTGATTGCAAGCAAGCACACCGTTCTGGTGGATTTCTGGGCGCCCTGGTGCCCGCACTGCCGGAAAATCAATCCAGCCTATGAGCAGATTGCCACAGAATATGCCGCAAGCCCGGACGTCGTCAAGGTGGACATGGATGAAGATGACGGCCTCTGGGAAGCGCTGAACGTGGAGCTGATCCCCACCCTCCGGCTGTATGTGGATGGCAAACCCGCCGGCGACATCGTCGCCCCGGAATCCAAGGCTGCCATTGAGGCGTTTCTGGCCGGGGTTCTCCCCCAGCGGCGGCAGGAAGCCGAAGAGCGGATTTATGACATGATCGTCATTGGCGGCGGTCCGGGGGGATATACGGCGGCGCTGTATGCGGCCCGGTCAGGGCTGCAAACGCTGGTGCTGGAAAGGCTCTCCGCCGGCGGACAGATGGCCCTGACCCATCAGATTGACAACTATCCGGGCTTTGCCCAGGGCATAGGCGGCTTTGAACTGGCCGAGCAGATGCAGCAGCAGGCGGAACGCTTCGGTGCGCAAACGCGAAACGCGGAGGTCCGCCGGGTGGATTTGAAGGCCTCCCCCAAGGTTGTGGAGACCAGCGGCGGAGTCTTTTACGGGAAAACCATCGCGCTGGCCATGGGCGCCAATCCCCGAGAGCTGGGCATTCCCGGGGAAAGGGAGCTGGTGGGGCGCGGCGTCGCCTACTGCGCGGCCTGCGACGGCATGTTCTACAAGGGGAAAACCGTGGTGGTGGTAGGCGGCGGCAACACGGCAGCGGCGGATGCGCTGCTGCTGAGCCGGATTGCGCAAAAGGTCATCCTCGTCCATCGCCGGGATACCCTCCGCGCAACAAAAATCTACCATGATCCCCTAATGAAGGCAGACAACGTGGAGATTCGCTGGAACAGCGTAGTGACGGAGCTGCTTGCCGGGGACAGGCTTACCGGTGTTCGTATCCGCAACGTACAAACAGGCGAAGAATCGGACATCGCCGCGGACGGCATGTTTGTGAGCATCGGCAGAAAGCCCGCAACGGAGCTGGTAGCGCAGCAGCTGGAGCTGGACCAGGGGGGCTACATTCCCGCCGGAGAAACCACCGAAACCGGCATTCCCGGGGTATATGCCGTGGGCGACCTGCGCACCAAGCCCCTCCGGCAGGTGGTCACGGCCGTGGCCGACGGCGCCGTGGCGGTACACATGGCGGAAGAATTTCTAGCCACAGGCATCTAAGCAAAAAACAGAGCTTGGGCAGTTGCCATTTCTACAGTCCTGTGTTAACAAGCAGGTACAAAAAAGCAACCGTGGAATGCAAGAAGTCGGAGGGGCCGCAGTCCCTCCGACTTTTATTCGTGTAAGCCGGCTTTGCCGGCTTCGCGGGTTATTGACTTTGCCTGTAAATGGGCAGGGGGCTGTTTCTCCGGATTTGCACCGTGAAAAACGGCGGCTCCTGCAATCCTTTTCGGTACCCCGTTGGGGGACAGGCCTTGTGTGTTTCTCCTTTCTCGCTCGGCCTTACTCCCCGCGTTCCGCATAAATCATCTCCATGTGCTGGCTGCACTGGTCCAGGAAATCGTCCAGGGAAAGATTTCCTTGCAGCAGCCGGTCCCGCAGCTGCATGATCTCCTGGGTGTAGAGATTCTCCTCAGGAATGACCATGGCCGCGGCAGCCTTCTGCCAGGCCGCAATGTCCGCCTCGCCAATGAGATACAGATTGTCCGCGGTAAATTCCCGCTCCTGTTCCAGGGCGAGCACCTGGTCGCGGACTTCGGCATTCTGCTCCTGCTGGGCCAATTCCGCCAGGGCCTGGTCAATTTCCTCCAGGCGCTGCTGCGTATGCTCATTCAGCAAGGGCTGGGTCATGTCCGCATAGAGCATGTAGTCGTCCATGCCGTTGTGCAGAGCTAGGTATTCCAGGTAGGCCATGGCCTCCTCCGGCTGGTCGGAGTAGGGATTCACCACCGCCAGGTTAACGTGGACCCCCAGCGTGTCCGGAGAGTTTTCCCCAATGCGGGGCAACAGCAGATCATTGGCAGAAATGGGAGAGGTGCACCCGCCCCACATCAGCGCAGGCCACGCCTCATAGTCCATGGACGCGCTCACAGGCAGCTCCGTGAGAATGCGCTCCAGCAGCGCCCGCAGCTCCGGATTGTGGAAGTCCACCTTGCCGCCCTGGGCCTGTTGCTCCAGGAAGAACCGTTTCAGTACTTCATTCACCAGGTTTTCCTGATCCAGGGATATATCCACCAGCTGATAGCCCATATCGTAGAAATCCGTTTCCTCCTGAAGCCGCGCCGCTTCGTCCAGCAGCTCCCCGAAAGTGGTGGGAATGTTCAGGCCATATTCCTCCATGACCTCATCGGGAAGATCCAGCTGCATAAAGGAACCGGTGCAACTGAGTAGCCAGGCCACCAGTTTGCCATCCTCCGTGGTCAGCGCTTCCTGGATGCGGGGATACAGCCGCTCCCCGTATGCTTTCAGCGTGGGGTTGGCGTTCAGGTCCACAAAGTAGCCCTTTTCCTTGAGCGTTCGGAGGCTGGTGGCATCATTGAGATCCAGGCATATGATGTCCACGTCCCCGTTTTTCTGCGTGAGGATGTCCGCCGCGTCCTGATACACATTGGTTACGGCAATGCCCGTCTCCAGCAGGAACGCGCTGCTTCTGTAATCCCGGTAATTGGCTACGACCAGATTGCACCAGGCGTCCTGGAGCACCCGATAGCTGAACAGCTGTTCATACTGCTGTATCAGGCAATCCTGATCCCTGAAGATCAGGCCTTGCACGGATTCTGTCAAAGGCGCGGCCACTTCCGCGAGACTCTCCAAGGAAGCGCCCTGGTACAGCGCACCGCTGCTTCCGTCGGAAATAACCATCCAGTACATGCCCGCGTCATCCCGGGCCACAACCTGCACATAGCCATCCTGCTGAAAATCAATTTCTTCCCGGGTGATGCTGCCGCTGTCCCGGTCGTAGCGCAGCAGCCAGTTCTCCTGGGTGTTGTTCTCGTAGTCGTAATCATAGAGGAAGGTGGCCACGCCCTCCTCCACCGGGAAGAGCCCCACAGCAGTCACTTCCAGGTCCGCATCTCCGAAATCTCCGCAGATTTTGGTCTCCCCGCTGGGAATGTCGTAGGCCAGCAGGGTATCCACGCCGCTTTCCCCTTGCAGGGTGCAGTAGATGCAGCCTTCCAGGAGCAGAGCGTTCTTGATGCCATAGTTCAGGATGTCCGTATCCAGGGTCGCGGCACAGGACCACGTCTCGCCGTCCGGGGACAAGGCATAGAAGGATACCAACCCCTCGTAAGCGCTGTTCACCATGTATACTTTTCCGTCCCATACGCCCGTCAGCATAAATGCGTCTTCCGGTGGTAAGGGCAATTCTGTCATCGTCTGCGCGTCCGGTTCCAACCGGAACAACCCCTGATAGGTGCGGATGAAGAGCGTGCCATCCTCCCCTACCGCCACCGAGGCCAGGTTCTCATTATCGGGCAGTATGAAAGAAAAATGCTCCTCCTGGGCCAAAGCCCCGCCGCCCATCAGCAGCAACACCGTCAATATCCACCCGATCAACATGCGCTTCATAGTTCACCCTTCCTCCTTTCACTATCCCGCATGCCGCGTTGCAGCGCCATGCCCTGTGGTCAACCGTTGCCGTCAAAGAGCCAGGACTGGGGCACATACCCCGTCTGGCCCCAGTCGCTGAGCAGGATGTACCAGTCGTCCTCCACCACGCCCACCACCTGAAAACTGCCGGTATCCAGCACCTGGGGATTTTCTTCCTTTGCACTGGGGTAGAGAAGCTGTGGCCCCGATTCTTGCCTGTAAAACTTCTGCAGCCAGGCGGGCTGCACCTGATCCATGGCCTCGCCAAAGGCCAGATACTTCTTCATCATCCAGCCGGTGAGGTTCCCGTCCAGGCCGATTTCCACCTGTACCCAGTCTCCCCGCTCCTCCAGCACCTGCACCGGGGTGCCGTTGTAGAACTTGCCCAGGGATGTTGCTCCGCGCTCAGGGGATACGCGCAGGTGCAGCCGGTCGGCGGGGTTTGGGTTGTTCACCACGGCCCAGCCGGTTTTGTCCATGGCCGCAGGCAATGCTTCCACACTGTTGGGCAACTGCGCCGGGTTCGACGCAAACAGCTCGCTATTTTGCAGCGTACCAATATACCGCCGCTGTTCCAAATTGGGGAGATCCACCTCAATCCAGGCAAAGGCAGCATGCACAAAGGCACCCTCCAGATCCTCATAGGACAAGCGCCATACGCCATCCGCATACTGTTCATAGGTTGCATAGCGCTCCTTGCCGTTCCCCTGTTCTCCGTCATACCATTTCAGGCTCAGATCCGTGCCTCCGTCATGGGGTGTATCCACCCAGACGCCTTTCGGCAGCGGCACGGTGCAGCGGGCCGCGTAGCCGTCCTCCTGGAGCGTTACCTCCCATAGGCGGCGCAGCCCCGCCGCATCCTCCGTGAGCACCATCAGGGATTGCGTTTTCAGCGCGCTTTCAATGACCTTTCCTTCCACCGGAAGGCGGGCAACGTCAACGCCGTCCTCGGTCCAGAACAGGGAGCTGTACTGGGTGCACTGCACCAGGGTGTCGAATTCCTCGGTTTCCAGCCGGGAAAGCAGCTCCGGGGACAGGGGAACCGGCATGCAGTCCACCACCTGCGGCTCCTCCCGGCCCGCCCAGAACTCGGCCCACTTGATATACAGCAGGCCGTTCTCCACGCGGCTGTATGCTACTTGGGTATATTCCTGGTTCCGCCGCGCCGAGTAATCGCGCAGGGTATAGCCGGGGAAGTACCCGGCCAGCGCCTGCTCTGTGATGGCCGCCCGGGCCGTCGCCTCCTGGGGCGTAGCAGGCAGCTGTTCTATGCTGTATGTCTGCGTCAGCATGCCGGACAGGTCCACCTGCGCTTCCGGTTCCGTATTGCCTGCGGGATAATAGCTGGCAATGCCATCCTGTACCATCACTTCTCCGTCATATCCCTGTTTGCACCAGCCGCTGATCACAAAGCCTTGCCCTGCCTCCCAGCGAAAGTGCATGAATTCCTGTCCGTCACTACTGGAAACCCGGAATCCCAGATCATCGGAGGCATGGGAACCGTCAGGAAGCAGATCGTCTGGATTCTGCTGCCGCAAGGACACCGGGTACATGTCCGTAGACCATTCCCCGGTACGTATCCATCCCACGTCCGTTTTTTCCCAGACAACCAAATCACGCTGCCAGATTATCCACACCATTTGCTGGGTCCCGTCAGGCAGTGAAAAAAGCAGATGCTCCCGCTCCTGCTGTAGAATTCCTTTCGCCTCCATCCAGGCAAGGATTTCCTCCGGTATGGTTTCGATTTCCTCTCCCCGTGCGGGCAGCAGCGGCAGCAGCAGCAGCGCTGCCAGAAGTATGCCAAGCCACCGTTTCATGATTCTTGCTCCTTTGTGCTGAAAATTTCTTGTGCCTATGCATTTTGGATGAAAAATACCTCTATGAATGCAACGCTGCCGCCAGAGCTTTTCTTCCGCCATTTTGCCAAAAAAAGAGCGCCCCGGCAGGTGTTGTCTGCCGGGGTGCCGGTTTACCATATGCTTTACTTGGCGTTCTTGATTTCTTCGGCAATCTGCGCGCCGGTGAGGCCGTACTCCTTGAGCAGGTCCGCGGGCTTGCCGCTCTGGCCGAAGCGGTCCTGAATGCCGATCTTGCGGAAGGTGAAGGCGCCGGTGCCCACCAGCTCCGCGGCCACCGCGTCGCCCAGGCCGCCGATGACGGAGTGCTCCTCCACGGTGAACACCTTGCCGCACTTGGCCGCATAGGCGCGGACCAGCTCGCTGTCCAGGGGCTTGATGGTGTGCAGGTTGATCAGCGCCACGTCCATGCCCTGATTTTTGAGGATTTCCACGGTCTCCAGGCACTGCTCCACCATGACGCCGCAGGTGAAGATCACCGCGTCCTTGCCGTCCCGCAGCACGTTGCCCTTGCCCACCTCAAAGGGCATCTCCTCAAACACGGTGGTAGGCAGGCGCGCGGTACGGATGTACACAGGTCCATCGATCTTCGCGGCGGCAAAGACCGCCTTGCGGCATTCGTTGGCGTCGCAGGGCACAAACACGGTCATGCCCGGCAGCACCCGCATCAGGGCGATGTCCTCCACGGCCTGATGGCTGCCGCCATCCTCGCCCAGGGTCACGCCCGCGTGGGAGAAGCCGAACTTCACGTTGAAGTGAGGGTAGCATACGCCGTTGCGGATCTGGTCATAGCTGCGGCCCGCAAACACCGCGAAGGTGGAGCAGAAGGGAATCAGCCCCATGGTGCTCATGCCGGCGGCCATGTCCACCATGTTCGCCTCGGCAATGCCGCAATCATAGAACCGCTGGGGATACTTCGCGGAAAACTTGTTGGTCATCGTGGCCTGGGACAGGTCGGCGTCCAGCACCACAATCTTGTCATTGGTGGCGGCCAGCTCCGCCAGCGCCTCGCCATAGGCGACACGGATCGCTTTCTTCTCGCTCATCTTTTCAGCCCTCCAGATCCTTCAGCGCCTGGGCGCATTGTTCAGCGTTGGGCGCCTTGCCGTGCCAGCCCACCTGGCCTTCCATGTAGGAAACGCCCTTGCCCTTCAGGGTGTGCAGCCAAATCAGCCGGGGCTTGCCGGGGCAGGCGGGCGCATGGAGCGCGTCCAGCACCTGCTGCATATCGTTGCCATCCTTGACCTCGATAATGTCGTAGCCAAAGGCCGCGAACTTCGCGCCAATGTCCCCCAGGCTCATGACCTGGTCGTTGCTGCCGTCGATTTGAAGGCCGTTGTGGTCGAAAATCACCGTCAGGTTGTCCAGGTGATAGTGCGCCGCTGCCATGGACGCTTCCCACACCAGGCCTTCCTGGCTCTCACCGTCGCCGATGATGGTATACACATGGCAGGGATTGCCCGTGTGCTTGGCGCCCAGCGCCATGCCCGTGGCAATGGAAATGCCCTGGCCCAGGGAGCCGGTGGAAGCGTCCACGCCGGGGCACTTTTTCGCGTCGGGGTGGCCCTGGAGAATGCTGTGGAGCTGGCGGAAGTGCTCAAACTCCTTGCGGTCAAAAAAGCCCTTGGCAGCCAGCACGCCGTACAGCGCCGGAGCGGCATGTCCCTTGGACAGCACAAAGCGGTCCCGGGCAGGGTCCTTGGGGTTCTTGGGGTCCACCTTCATCACGTCAAAATACAGCGCCACCAGCGCCTCCGTGCAGGAGAGGGAACCGCCGGGATGTCCCGAGCCCGCGCCCGTGCACATGGTTACAATGTCCCGCCGCACCTGGCGGCAGGTGGCCTTCAAAGCCTGAATGTCCATGGGACTACCTCCTTCTATCTTCCCAAAGCCCTTGCTTTGCATAGCTTTGAAAAAATTGTACGAACAACGAATTTATTATACCTTTCCCGGGAACCCCTGTCAAGGAAGCCCCCAGCCTTTTTCGACCCGCGCCAGCCTACAGCAGGCGCCGCACCGCCTGAACGGTCTCCTCCGGCGTCAGGCCATCGCAATCCACGGTGCCGTGCGCATAGCGCTCGTAGAGCGGGCAACGTTCCCGGTACAGGTCCCGCAGAGTCTGCCCCGGGGCAAAGGTCACGCCCCGAGCCGTCAGGTCGCCCAGACGTGCAGCCACGTTTTCATAGCTCAGGCGCAGGTATATCACCCGGCTGATTGCCCGCAAATGGGCCATGGCCTCGGGCCCGTAAATCACGCTGCCCCCGGGCGCAATCACGGTGTGCTCCACCCGTAACCTGGCATTGACCTCCTCCTCCAGGCGCCGGAAGCCATCCTGTCCATGGACGGCAATCAGCTGCGCCAGGGTACCCCCATGAAGGCGCTCGATTTCCCGGTCGCTATCCAGGAATTCCATGTCCAGGGCCTGGGCCAGGGCTTTGCCAATGGTGGTTTTGCCGCTTCCCGGCATGCCGATGAGAGTAACGTTTCCCATCCCGCAGCACTCCCCTTTGAACGTCAAAAACTGCCATGCATTTGTGCTTGGCAGCATCATTGTAGCCCATATGCCATGGGAAAGCAAGGGCGGGAACCCATTCCTGGCAAGTTCCCGCCCTTCAAGCCCGGCTCACTGTATCAGCTGGTCCACCGCATAGGCCACCCAGCCCGTGGGACTCTCCCAGTTCCCTTCCACAGGGGCATCCGTAGCGCCCTGCTCGGCGGACCACGTTCCCCGGTCTCCATACACGCAGATCCAGTACGTTCGGGAGTTGCTCTCCGACTCTTCCGCTGGCCCGCTCAACTGCCCATGATGCAGAAAGTTCACCACCAGGGAGCCATTCACCCCCAACTGTGCCGCCGTAGGCACAGCCCCGGTGTCTCCCGCGGCCAGGGCAATGCACGCGTCCACCGTTTGCGTATACGGTTCCGCCATGGTATCGGTGGTTCCCTTGCTCATGGAGGTGATCTCAAAGCAGGCCAGGGGAACCTGCTTCTGGGTGACGGTGGTCGTTATGGTTGCATAGTCCTTGCTGGGCTCCGGTACGTGCTGGGTCTGCTGCTCCTCCAGGGGTTGCCAGACCAGCAGCGTCAGGGTATTGGCATTGGGATTCATCTCCAGCAGCCCCTCCCGCACGCCCTCCGGCAGGTCTTCCGCCTTTACCGGCTCGGCATTTTGCCACTGGGGTGTGGCCAGGGCCTGGCCGCCCAGACACATCAGCATCACAAGCGCAAAGCAAAGGAACCTTTTCATCCGCCTTCCTCCTTCCGGGATATGCACGCTCATGCTCTTATAAAGAATTTCTTTTCCAACGCTTGTTCTCATGCTAGCACATTCTCTGGTACCTGTCAAGACCCGCTGCCGCTCATCAGCCCGTAAAAAAGGAAGGAGCCCCTCTCGGAGGCTCCTCCCCAATGCATTAGAAATCGTAATTCTCGCGAATCTCGATGTTCTTGTAGCGCTTCATGCCTGTACCGGCAGGGATCAGCTTACCGATGATGACGTTCTCCTTCAGGCCCACCAGCGGGTCAATCTTGCCCTTGATGGCGGCTTCGGTCAGCACGCGGGTAGTCTCCTGGAAGGAGGCGGCGGAGAGGAAGCTCTCCGTGGCCAGGGACGCCTTGGTGATGCCCAGCAGGATACGCTTGGCAATGGCCGGACGTCCGCCCGCCTGAATGGTTTCCATATTCGCCTGCTCAAAGCGGAAGATATCCACCAGGGAGCCGGGCAGCAGGGTGGTGTCGCCGGCGTCCTCCACGCGAACCTTGCGCAGCATCTGCCGCACAATGATCTCGATGTGCTTGTCGGCCACGGCCACGCCCTGGAGGCGGTACACGCTGAGCACTTCCTTGAGCAGGTATTCCTGCACGGCCTTCACGCCCAGGATGCGCAGCAGATCGTGGGGGTTCACCGAGCCTTCGATGAGCTCGTCGCCCGCCTCCACATGATCGCCCTCCTGCACCTTCAGGCGGCTGCCGTAGGTGATCTGGTAGGACTTCTGTTCGTGCCCGTCCTCCTCGGAGGTGATCACCAGCTCGCGCTTCTTCTTGGTCTCCTGGATGGAGACGCGGCCGCTGATCTCGGAGAGGATGGCTTCACGCTTGGGCTTGCGGGCCTCAAACAGTTCCTCAACACGGGGAAGACCCTGGGTAATGTCGTCGCCGGAAGCAATACCGCCGGTGTGGAAGGTACGCATGGTCAGCTGCGTGCCAGGCTCACCAATGGCCTGGGCCGCAATGATACCCACCGCTTCGCCGATGTCCACCTTGCCGCCGTGGGCCAGGTTGGTGCCATAGCAGCGGGCGCAAACGCCGTTCTCCGTGCGGCAGGTCAGCACGCTGCGGACCGTCGCCTTGGTCACGCCGCGGGACACCACCAGCTTGGCCTTTTGATGGTCGATGGCCTCGTTCAGGTGCACCAGCACCTCGCCGGTCTTGGGGTCGCAGATATCCTCGGCGGCAACCCGGCCGCGGAGGCGGTCCTCCAGGCTCTCGATGGGCTGGCGGCCGCTCATGATATCCTGCACCACAATGCCGCGGACCTTCTCGCCCCGGGCCTCGAAGCAGTCCTCCTCCCGGACGATCACTTCCTGGGATACGTCCACCAGACGGCGGGTCAGGTAACCCGAGTCGGCGGTACGCAGTGCCGTATCGGACAGGGACTTACGGCTGCCGTGGGAGGACAGGAAGAACTCCAGCACCGTCAGGCCCTCGCGGAAGTTGGCGCGGATGGGCAACTCCACCGTTTTACCGGAGGGAGATGCCATCAGGCCGCGCATGCCGGCCAGCTGGGACACCTGCGCGGAAGAACCGCGGGCGCCGGAGTCGGTCATCATGCGGATGGGGTTGAATTTATCCAGGTTGGGCAAAATCTGGTCGCGCAGGGCGTGGGTGGTGTTGTTCCAGATGTCGATAACCCGGGTATAACGCTCGTTTTCGCTGAGCAGACCGCGGCGGAACAGGTCATTGACCTTGCGGACCTTTTCGTCGGCTTCCGCGAGCATGGTCTTTTTGCAGTCAGGCACCTTGATATCCGCCACGGACACGGTGATGGCGCCGCGGGTGGAATACTTGAAGCCCAGCGCCTTGATGTTGTCCAGCACCTGGGCGGTGCGGTGCTCGCCCTGGCTGCGGAAGCACTGGTCCACAATGTTGCCCAGCTGCTTCTTGCCAACCAGCTCGTCAACCTCCAGCTCAAACATGTCCTCCAGGCATTCGCGCTTCTTAAAGCCCAGATCCTGGGGCAGAGCATCGTTGAAGATCAGGCGGCCTAGGGTGGTGTCCACCAGCTTGTGGCCCGTCTCACCGTTGAAGGTACGCTCCAGGCGCACCTTGATGGGGGACTGCAGGGCCAGCTGTCCCAGCTGATAGGCCATCATGGCCTCGTTCTCGTCGCAGAACACCCGGCCGGCGCCCTTGCCGTTCTCGTTGACAATGGTCAGGTAATAGCAGCCGATAACCATGTCCTGGGAGGGCGAAATGACAGGGCGGCCATCCTGAGGCTTCAGGATGTTGTTGTGGGCCAGCATCAGGAAGCGGCTCTCGGCCTGGGCTTCCATGGACAGGGGCACGTGCACGGCCATCTGGTCGCCGTCGAAGTCGGCGTTGTAGGCGGTGCAGGCCAGAGGATGCAGCTTCATGGCCTTGCCTTCCACCAGGATGGGCTCAAAGGCCTGGATGCCCAAGCGGTGCAGCGTAGGCGCGCGGTTCAGCAGCACGGGATGCTCCCGAATGACCTCTTCCAGGATGTCCCACACCTCGGGGCGAACCTTTTCCACGGCGCGCTTGGCGCTCTTGACGTTGTGGGCAATCTTCAGGCTCACCAGCCGCTCCATGACGAAGGGCTTGAACAGTTCCAGGGCCATGTCCTTGGGCAGGCCGCACTGGTACAGCTTCAGCTCAGGGCCGACCACGATAACGCTTCGGCCGGAGTAGTCCACGCGCTTGCCCAGCAGGTTCTGACGGAAACGGCCCTGCTTGCCCCGCAGCAGGTCGGAAAGGCTCTTCAGGGGGCGGTTGCCGGGGCCCGTCACCGGGCGGCCGCGGCGGCCATTGTCAATCAGCGCGTCCACGGATTCCTGGAGCATGCGCTTTTCGTTGCGGACGATGATGTCCGGCGCGCCCAGCTCCAGCAGCCGCTTCAGCGGTTAATGACCCGGCGGTACAGGTCGTTCAGGTCGGAGGTGGCAAAGCGGCCGCCGTCCAGCTGCACCATGGGGCGCAGATCCGGCGGAATCACGGGTACCACGTCCAGGATCATCCACTCGGGCTTGTTCCCGCTGGTACGGAAGGCCTCCACCACTTCCAGGCGCTTCACCGCCCGGGCGCGCTTCTGGCCCTCGGTATCCCGGTCCTTTTCCTTTTCCACCAGCTCGGCAATCTCTGCCTTTAATTCCTGGCTGATTTTGTCCAGGTCCAGGGCCTGGAGCATTTCCTTCACGGCCTCGGCGCCCATGGCCGCGCGGAAGGAGCCCTTGCCGCACTTGGCCTCCACCTCACGGTAGCGGGCGTCGGAGATCAGCTCGTGGAGCTTCAGGCCCGTCTGGCTCACATCACCGGGGTCCAGCACGATAAAGTTGGCGAAATAGAGCACCTTTTCCAGGCTCCGGGGGCTGATGTCCAGCAGCATGCCCATCCGGCTGGGGATGCCCTTGAAATACCAGATATGGCTCACCGGGGCGGCCAGCTTAATGTGGCCCATGCGCTCCCGGCGCACCTTGGCGCGGGTGACCTGCACGCCGCACTTGTCGCAGATCTTGTCCTTGTCCTTGAACTTGATGCGCTTATATTTCCCGCAGTTGCACTCCCAGTCCTTGGTGGGTCCGAAAATGCGCTCGCAGTACAGGCCGTCCCGCTCGGGCTTCAGGGTACGGTAGT
>USCR01000039.1 GCA_900553295.1 uncultured Eubacteriales bacterium
GCCGGGCTGGACGAGGAAAAGCAGATTCTGCTGGATACCCCGGCGGGGCGGCTCATCTTTGCGCAAAAAGCGGCCGCCACGGTGCGGCCGGTGGTGGACATGAGCGGCATTGAAAACGTGGACTTGTCCGAATAAGTCCTGCATAATGTAAAAATCGGAAGGCGGTAAAGATAGCATGCGAGCAGTAAAAACCGAGAAAAAGAACGACAAGTCCGAAATCGTCGAGGCATTGAAAGCCCTGGCCAAGGAAAAGGGCATCAGCGAGGAACTGCTGTTCAACGCCATTGAGGAGGCGCTGAAGGCCGCGTATAAAAAGAACCTGACCAAGGGGGAAGTGGTGCCCGCCAACCTGTCGGTGACCATGAACCGGGAGACGGGAATCGCACACGTCTACGCCCGCAAGCTCATCGTGCCCGAGGTGGAGGAGCCCGCCAGCCAGATTAGCCTGGAGGATGCGCACCGGCTGCGCCCCGATTACCAGATGGGCGACATCGCCGAGGTGGACGTGACGCCCACGGGCTTCTTGCGGGTGGCCGCGCAGACGGCCAAGCAGGTGATTATGCAGCGCATCCGCGAGGCGGAGCGCGGCAAGATCTACGACGAGTACATCGAGAAGGAAAGCGAGATCCTCACGGCCATCGTCCAGCGGGTGGAACCCAAGGCGGTGTATGTGGAGCTGGGCCGCACCGAGGGCGTGCTGGAGCAGCAGGACATGATTCCCGGCGAGGTGCTCCACGACGGCGACCACATCAAGGTCTATGTGCTGGAGGTGCACCGTTCCGGCCCGGTGGGGCCCCGGGGACCGCAGGTGCGGGTCAGCCGCATCCACCCCAACCTGGTCAAGCGGCTGTTTGAAATGGAAGTGCCGGAGATTGCCGGGGGCGTGGTGACCATCAAGTCCATCGCCCGGGAAGCGGGCAGCCGCACCAAGATGGCCGTCCATTCCTCCGACATGATGATTGATCCCGTGGGCGCCTGCGTGGGCCAGCGGGGCAGCCGCGTGGACCGGGTGGTGGAGGAGCTCAAGGGCGAGAAGATCGACATCATCAAGTGGAGCGCCGATCCCGCCGAGTTTGTGGCCAACGCCCTGAACCCCGCCCATGTGCTCAGCGTCTTTGTGGCCGAGGGCGAGAAGGCCTGCCGGGTGGTGGTGCCGGACAATCAGCTCTCCCTGGCCATCGGCAAGGAGGGGCAGAACGCCCGCCTGGCCGCCAAGCTCACCGGCTGGAAGATTGACATCAAGAGCCAGAGCCAGGCCGCGGCCCTGACGGACATGGTGGACGAGGAAGCGCCGGAGGAAGCCCAGCCGGAGCTGCCGCCCGTGATCAGCCCGTTTGACGGCCTGGAAGGCGTTGAGCTGTCCGGCGCGGATGAGGACGACACGCTGTAAAGCATCGCGGAGGGATTGGAAAAAGGATGAAGCCCAAGAAAATTCCCATGCGCATGTGCGTGGGTTGCCGTGAAATGAAGCCCAAGCGGGAACTGATCCGCGTGGTGCGCTCCCCGGAGGGGGAGGTTTCCATGGATGCCACGGGCAAAAAGCCCGGCCGGGGCGCCTACCTGTGCCGGGACGCCGCCTGCCTGGCACGGGCGCTGAAGCAAAAGCAGCTGGAGCGCCAGCTGGAGGTGCAGCTCACCCCCGAGGTGGTGGAGCAGCTGCAACAGACCCTGGCCAACCTCCCGGCGCACGAGACGGAGGACGCATGAGGGAAGAGGACAAAGCGCGGGGCCTGCTGGGCCTATGCGCCCGGGCCGGACAAATCGCCTTTGGCGAGGATGGGTGCCTGGGCGCCATCCGCACAGGAAAGTGCGGGCTGCTCATCCTGGACCAGGGCGCGTCCGCCAACGCGCGCAAGCGCTACACGGATGCCTGCCGGTACTACCGGGTGCCGCTGGCCACGGCCGCGGCGGGGCTGGTGGAACAGTCCACCGGCAAGCGGGGGCGCATGGCCGCCGCCATTGCCAGGGGCGGCTTCGCGGATCAACTGCGTGCCACGCTCGGGGCGCAAATTCCCGGGCAAACGATAGAAGAAACGGCAAATAATTGCGGGGGTGCAAGCGTCGAATGACCAAAGTGAAACTGAAGGATGCAACCAAAGAGCTGGCCACGGGAGCGGGGGCCGTACTAAGCGACGCCACCCGCGTGCGCAAGTCAGCCGATGCCCTGATGCAGTCGCTTCGCAAGCTGGAAGTGAAGTTCACCAGGGAAGAGGAAGAACGGGTGGCCCGGGAAAAGCGGGAGGAGCAGGAGAAGCTGCTCAGCTCCCATTCAAAGGCCTTTACCATGCCCGACGACGACGAGCCCCAGGCTCAGCCCGTCCCCAAGGCGGAAGCCCCCGCCCAGGCGCAGCCCCAGCAGGCCGCGCCCAAGCCCCAGGCGGAAAAGCCTGTGGAGGCCAAGCCCGCGCCTGAGGCCCCCAAGGCGGAGGCCAAGCCTGCGCCCGAAGCCCCCAAGGCTGAGGTGAAGGCGGAAGCCAAGCCCGCCGCCCCTGAAGCGCCCAAGGCCGAGGCCAAGCCCGAAGCCAAGCCTGCCGCGCCCGAGGCGCCCAAGGCGGAGACCAAACCCGCTGAGGCCAAGCCCGCGGAGGAGAAGCCCGCCAAGCCCTACATCGGCCAGCGTATGCCTCAGCCGGTGCCCCAGCAGCCCGCCCGTCCCGTGGTGGGCCAGCGTATGCCCCAGCCCGCGCCCCGGCCCGCGCAGCCCGGCGCGCCCCGGCCCCAGGGGCCCTATGGCCGCCCGGCGAACCCCCAGGGACCGTATGGCCGTCCGGCAAATCCCCAGGGACCGTATGGCCGTCCGGCGAATCCCCAGGGCCCCTACGGCCGCCCGGCGAATCCCCAGGGCCCCTATGGCCGTCCGGCAAATCCCCAGGGCCCCTATGGCCGTCCCGCCAACCCGGCTGCGGCAGGCGCGCCCCGGCCTCAGGGAGGCTTTGCGCCCCGTCCCCAGGGCGGTGGTCCCCGGCCCGGCATGGGCGGTCCGCGCCCCGGCATGGGTGGACGCCCCATGGGCCGTCCCAAGGCCCCGGAACTGACCCCTGTGATGGAGAAGGAGCGCGTCTCCAATTACGATCCCAACAAGAAGAATTACATCCGCCAGCACGATCCGGAGCGCGTAACCCGGAACAAGCGCAACGCGGTGAAGAATACCTTCAACGGCTACGATGACGACGTGGTGCGCGGCGGCCGCCGGGCCCGGGTGAAGAAGCCCTCCGCCCAGCAGATGATGGCCCCCATCAAGATTGACCACGCCTACATGACCGCGGATACCATCACCGTGCGCGACCTTACCGAGCGCATTGGCAAGCCCGCGGGCGAAATTCTCAAAAAGCTGCTGATGCTGGGCAACATGGCCAACATCAACACCGAGCTGGACTTCGACACCGCGTCCCTGATCTGCGCGGATTTCGACGTAACCCTGGAAAAGAAGCTGGACAAGACCGCCGAGGATCACCTGGAGGCCGAGGACTTTGCCGATACCGAGGAAAACCTCCAGCCCCGTCCCCCCGTGGTGACCATCATGGGCCACGTGGACCACGGCAAGACCAGCCTGCTGGACTACATCCGCAAGGCGCGGGTAACGGCCAGCGAGGCGGGCGGCATTACCCAGCACATCGGCGCCTATACCGTGGATGTCAACGGCCGCTCCATCACCTTCCTGGATACGCCCGGCCATGAGGCGTTTACCGCCATGCGCGCCCGGGGCGCCCAGGCCACGGACATCGCCGTGCTGGTGGTGGCCGCCGACGACGGCGTGATGCCCCAGACCATCGAGGCCATCCACCATGCCCAGGCCGCCGAGGTGCCCATCATTGTTGCCATCAACAAAATGGACAAGGAAGGCGCCGATCCCGACAAGATCAAGCAGGAGCTCACCAAGTACGACGTGGTGTGCGAGGACTGGGGCGGCGAGACCATCGTGGTGCCCGTCAGCGCCAAGACCGGCATGGGCGTGGATGAGCTGCTGGAAATGATCCTCCTGCAGGCGGACGTGATGCAGCTGCGCGCCAATCCCAACCGGTTGGGCCGTGGCATCATTGTCGAGGCCAAGCTGGATAAATCCCGCGGTCCCCTGGCCACCGTGCTGGTGCAGAACGGTACCCTGCACGTGGGCGACAACATCATCGCCGGCCTGGCCGCCGGCCGTGTGCGGGCTATGATCAACGACCGTGGCGAGCGCGTGGAAGCCGCGGGCCCCTCCACGCCGGTGGAGGTCATGGGCTTTGATGACGTGCCCTCCGCGGGCGACGAGGTCATTGCCGTGGGCGACGACAAGCTCAGCCGTCAGGTGGCGGACGAGCGCCGGGAGAAGCTCAAGGCGTCCCGGGAAGCCACCATGGCCAAGATGTCCATGGAGAACCTGTTTGCCTCCATTGAGGAGGGCAAGCAGCTGACCCTGAACCTGATTATCAAGGCGGACGTGCAGGGCAGCGTGGAGGCCGTGAAGCAGGCCCTGGAAAAGCTGAGCAACGACGAGGTGAAGGTGCGCGTGCTGCACAGCGGCGCGGGTGCCATTACCAAGGACGATGTGAACCTGGCCAGCGCGTTCAACGCCATTATCATCGGCTTCAACATCCGCCCCGACGCCTCCGCCCGGGCTGCTGCGGAGAAGGAAAAGGTGGATGTGCGGCTGTACACCGTGATCTACAATGCCATCGAGGACATGGAAAAGGCCATGAAGGGCCTCCTGGCGCCCCAATACAAGGAAGTGCTGCTGGGCCATGCCGAGGTGCGCAGCGTGTTCAAGATTACCGGCGCGGGCACCATTGCCGGCTGCTATGTGCAGGATGGCAAGATGCAGCGCAACGCCCAGGTGCGTCTGCTGCGGGATAACGTGGTGATGTTCACCGGCAAGCTGTCCTCCCTGAAGCACTACAAGGAGGACGTGAAGGAAATGGGCACGGGCTTCGAATGCGGCATGAGCCTGGAGGGCTATAACGACATCAAAGAGGGCGACGTGGTGGAGTGCTACATCATGGAGGAAATCCCCCGCTGACGCCGGCCCCCATCGAATCCATATTCCCGGCGCGGCCCCGGCCGCCCGGGCATACCGGGAGGAACGGGGAGGAGGCTTGGGCCGCCTCCCCGGTTTCTTCCCCGGAAAGGAGCATCCATGAGTTATCAGAGAATCGACCGCATCTCCGAGGAGGTTCGCCGGGAGGTGGACGCCATCATCCGGGAGGAAGTGAACGACCCGCGGGTATCGGGAACCTTTTCCGTGACCCGCGCGGAGGTTACGCGGGATCTTCGCTATGCGAAAATTTACATCAGCGTCCTGGAGGAGGACAAGCGGGAACCCATGATGAAGGCGCTCAAGAGCGCCGCGGGGTTTATCCGCCGGGAGCTGGGCAAGCGGATGCTGATCCGTTACAGCCCGGAGATGAGCTTTGTATCCGATGGCAACATTGCCTACGGCGTGCACATTGCGGAAGTTCTGCGCAAGGCGCAGGAAGCGGAGGAGCGGACAAGCCATGGAGACGAAAACGATCAATGACCGGGAAGGCCTGCTGGAGGACATCCGCCAGGCCCGGAAGATCGTGCTCTGCGCCCATGTGAGTCCCGACGGGGATACCCTGGGCAGCAGCCTGGCCATGCGTCTGGCGCTGGAAAAAATGGGCAAGCAGGTGTGGGTCATCTGCCAGGACGCGGTGCCGGGATACCTTTCCTTCCTCCCCGGCGCGGAGAAAGTGCAGCGGCCGGAAGCCCTGGGGCCCGTGCATCCCGAACTGGTGCTGTGCGTGGATGTGTCCGATCAGCGCCGCCTGGGCAGCTGCATCCGCGTGTTTGAGGCGGCGCAGCATACCGCCCAGGTGGATCACCACGGCACCAATCCCTACTACGCCCAGCGGAACCTGGTCTCCCCTTCATCCAGCGCCACGGGCCTGGTGGTATGGGAGCTGATCAAGCAGCTGGGGGTTACCATTGATACGGATATTGCCCGGTGCCTGTACACCGCTGTGAGCACGGACACGGGCAACTTCAGCTTCAACAACACCACCGCCGAGGCGTTCCTGATGATGGGCGAGCTGATGCTGCTGCCCCTGCCCCTGGCGGAGATGAACCGGATGCTCTTTCGCGTGCGCAGCAAGCCGCAGCTGCTGCTGCTCAGCCGGGCGCTGGACAGCCTGCGCTTTTGCGCCGGGGACCGCATCGCCTATATGTCCCTGAGCTGGAAGGATTTCCAGGACTGCGGCGCTCTGCCCGAACACGCGGAGGCCATTGTGAATTTTGCCCTGGACGTGCACGGCGTGCGGCTGGCATTCCTGGCCCGGGAAACGGACATGGGGGATGTGAAGCTGAGCATGCGCGCCCTGGCCCCCTGCCGGGTGGATGGCATTGCGGCGGACCTGGGCGGCGGCGGTCACGCCATGGCTGCGGGCTGCACCCTGGAAATGCCCCTGGAGCAGGCGGTGGAGCTGGTGCGCAGCCGCATGGAAAAGGCGCTGGCGGAAGTTATGGAGCAAGGAGCGACCCTGTGAACGGATTTATCAATATACTCAAGCCCCCGGGCATGACCTCCGCCGCGGTGGTGGCCACCCTGCGCCGCCTGTGCGCCGGGGAAAAGGCCGGCCACGCGGGCACCCTGGACCCGGAGGCCGCCGGCGTGCTGCCCGTGATGATGGGCAGGGCCGCGCGGCTTTTTGATTACCTGGTGGACAAGCAGAAGGAATACGTGGCGGAGGTGGCCTTCGGCACGGCCACGGACACTCAGGACGCCACGGGCCGCGTGATTGCCCGGGGTGAGAACTATCCCACCCGGGCGCAGATTGAGGCCGCGCTGCCTGCCCTGACCGGGGAGATCCGCCAGCGGCCCAGCATGTACAGCGCCATCAAGCGCGAGGGTACGCCCCTGTATGCCCTGGCCCGGCGGGGGGAGGAAGTGGAGGTCCCCGAGCGGGTGGTGCGGGTGGACGCCCTGCGGCTGATGGACGAGACGGACCGCCATGGCTGGATGCTGCACATCCGCTGCGGCCGGGGTACCTACGTGCGGTCCATTTGCCACGACCTGGGCACGCTGGTGGGCTGCCCGGCGCATATGCGGTTTTTGCTGCGGAGCCAGAGCGGCTTTTTCACCCTGGACAGCGCCATGACCCTGGAGGAAGCCCAAGCGGCTGCCGACGCGGGGATACTGGCGCAGCGCATGATTCCCCTGGACGCGCCCCTGGGGCACATGAACCGGGCGCAGGTCCCCGCGCGGCTGGAGAAGCTGGCGCGCAACGGGGGCAAGCTCCCGGCCAGGGCGCTGCGCTTTGACGCGCCGCCCGCTCCCGGCGAGGCGGTGCGGATCTACTTATCGGAGGCATTCTGGGGGATTGCCTGCCTGCGGGAGGACCAGCTGGTCTGGCGGGCGCAGATCCCCCCGGAAACATAAGGAGGAACAAACAGTTGCGGATTCTGCGCAATCCTGCCCGGACGTCGCCCTGCGTGCTGGTGCTCGGCATGTTTGACGGGGTGCACCGGGGGCATCAACAATTACTGATGACCGGGAACGCCCTGGCCGAGGCGGAAGGCATTCCCCTGCGGGTATGCACCTTCTCCCCCCATCCCCTGGCGGTGCTCTGCCCGGACAAGGCGCCAAAGATGCTGACCACCCTGCCCGAGCGCGCGCGGTTTATGCTGGGCTATGGGGTGGATTCCCTGTGCGTGTTTTCCTTTACCCGGGCCATGGCGGACGAGGCCCCGGAGGACTTTGTCCGGCGGATGGTGCGCACCTTCCAGCCCCGGCATGTGGTGGTGGGCTTTAACAACACCTTTGGCCAGGGCGGGCGCGGGGACGGCGCGCTGCTGACCGCCATGGGGCGGGAGCTGGGCTTTGCGACCCACATCGTTCCGGCGGTGGAGCTGGACGGCGCGCCGGTGAGCTCCACCCGCATCCGCGGTCTGCTGGCCCAGGGGGATATCCATGGGGCGACCCGGCTGCTGGGCCATGCGTATACCCTTTCGGGGCGTGTGATGGATGGCAAGCACATCGGGCGGACCATGGGCTATCCCACGGCCAATGTGGATGTGCCGCAGAGCAAGGTGCTGCCGGCTTTCGGGGTTTATGCCTGCTACCTGACGGTGGAGGGGCATACCTATCCCTCCGTGGTGAATGTGGGCCGCCATCCCACCCTGCCCGAGGGGGCGGTGACCGTGGAAGCCCATGTGCTGGACGCCTGCCTGATGCTCTATGGGAAAAAGGTGCGTCTGGACTTTTTGAACTTCCAGCGCTCGGAGCGCAAGTTTGACGGCGTGGACGCCCTGAAGGCGCAGATCCAGGCGGATTCCGCCCAGGCGCGGGCGTTCTTCCGCCAGTGGGAACATCAATGAGGCGGCAAACGCCGCACCGGTAAGAGCTCCGCGGGAAACCATCGCGGGGCTTTTGCATTGTCCCGGGGTACCCCATGGGACAGATTTTCGCCCTGCCACTTGTCAGAATGACAAAAAGCGTTTACAATAGTAGGCAAGAAATCCTGCGCAATGGAGGAAGACACGATGAAACAGGTAATCGCAACGGCGAAGGAAAAAATGGGAAAAACCTGCGACGTTTATTTCAAGGAAATGCAGTCCCTGCGCGCCGGCCGGGCCAATCCGCGGCTGCTGGATAAAATCATGGTGGATTATTACGGCTCGCCCACGCCCATCAACCAGCTGGGCAACATTGCCGCCCCGGAACCCCGGATGCTGACCATCTCCCTGTGGGATACCAAGGCGCTGTCCCTGGTGGAAAAAGCCATCCAAAAGAGCGACCTGGGGCTGAACCCCTCCAACGATGGCAAGGTGATCCGCCTGATCTTCCCCGAGCTCAACGAGGAGCGCCGCAAGGAGCTGACCAAGGTGGCCCGCAAGAGCGCCGAGGAAGCCAAGGTGGCCGTGCGCGCCATCCGCCGGGACGCCATCGAGCAGATCAAGAAGATGAAGAAGGATTCCGCCATTACCGAGGATGACCAGCGCAAGGGCGAGGAAGAAATGCAGAAGGTGACCGATAACGCGGTGAAGGAAATCGACAAGATCTGCGCCGCCAAGGAAAAGGAGATCATGGAGGTTTGACCGTGGATTGGCATGCGCTGCTGGGCTTGCCCCTGCCCATGGCCCAGGAGAAACTGCGCCAGGCTGGGGTGGAGGCGGAGATTGCATATTCCCGCAGCCCCCGGCGCCAGGCGCAGGAAGGCACGCCCCGGGTGGTACGCGCCACGCCGGGTCGGTTGACCGTCTGCTTTTTCCCCGACGGCGATCCGGGGGAAACGGAGTAAAGAGATACAATGTGGGCATGCGCGGGCTCCCGTGGGCTGGCGCGTGCCTTTTTTGAAAAAAGAGGAGGAATCCCATGGCGTTTTTTTCATCCCGCCGGCCGCATCATGGCCCCATGAGCCGGAGTGACTTCGCCAAGCTCCCCCGGCACGTGGCCATCATCATGGACGGCAACGGCCGCTGGGCCAAGAAGCACAAGCTGGCCGTGGCCATGGGACACCGCCAGGGCGTGGAGGCCCTGCGGGAAATCATCCGGCACACGGACGACCTGGGCATCGAGGCGCTGTCCCTGTACGCCTTCTCCACGGAAAACTGGAACCGTTCCCCCGAGGAGGTATCGGCGCTGATGGCGCTGATCCTGGAATTCTTTGCCTCGGAGATTGACGAGCTGGACGCCAAGAATGTGCGCATCCTGATCCTGGGGGACAAGGGACGATTGCCCCAAAAGCAGCGGGACGTGCTGATTCAGGCGGAGGAGCGCACGGGAAAAAATACCGGGCTGCACCTGAACATCGCCATTAACTACGGCGGCCGGGCGGAGCTGGCCCGGGCGGCCCGGGAGCTGGCACTGCTGGCTCAGAGCGGGGCGCTGGACCCTGAGCGGATTACCGAGCGCACCCTGGCGGATCACATGTACACCCGGGGACAGCCGGACGTAGATCTGCTGATCCGCACCAGCGGGGAGATGCGCCTGAGCAACTTCCTGCTGTTCCAGTGCGCGTATGCTGAGTTTGTGTTTCCCACGGTGCTCTGGCCGGATTTCACCGTGCGGGACTATGACCAGGCGCTGCAAACCTTCGGGGGACGGCAGCGGCGCTTTGGCGGGCGGGTATAATCCACCCCCCGGGAAAAGGATACTGATAGAGAGAAGAGGTTGACCATGGGACAAAGAGTGGCCACAGGCGCGATGCTGATCGTGTTTCTGATTATCCTGCTGTATTTCGGCGGGGTTGTTATGGGCGTTGGGGCAATCGTCTGCCTGTGCTTCGCCATGCAGGAGGAATATCACGCCCTTGCGGTGGCGGGACACAGGCCTGTGGCCTGGCCCACCTGGCTGGGCATGGTGCTGGCGGTGCCCCTGGTGGCGCTGTACGGGTCGGAGATGATCGTGCCCCTGCTGGGCGGTGTGTGCCTGCTCACCATGATCTGCGTGGTCTTCCGGGATGAACCGCGCCTGGAGGATGCGGTGCTCAGCGTGCTGCCGCTGTTTACCATTGTGCTGCCGGGCATGTGCATTGTGGCCCTGGCCCAGGTGCAGCCCAAGGCGTTGCAGGTGGTGCTGCTGAGCCTGGTGTTTGCCATTCCCGTGCTGGGGGATACCATGGCCTTTTTCGTGGGCAGCCGGGTGCGCGGCCCCAAGCTGTGCCCGGCAGTCAGCCCCAACAAGACCATTTCCGGCGCGGTGGCCGGGCTGGTGGGCAGCCTGGTGGCGGCGGCGGCGGTGGGCGTGGTCAGCCTGATATTCTGTGACCAAGCCACCCTGGCGCAGCTGCCCACCTGGTGGCAGTATGCGCTGCTGGGCCTGGTGGGCGGCGTGGCCGGACAAATGGGCGACCTGTTTGCTTCCCTGGTGAAGCGGCATTGCGGCATCAAGGACTTTTCCAACCTGTTCCCGGGGCACGGGGGCATGCTGGACCGCCTGGACAGCATCCTGTTCATGGCGGTGGTGATGATCTGCTACCGGCTGCTCCAGGGCATTTGAGTGAAAAAAACGCTCCGGGACGGTTCCCGGGGGATAAGGCAGGGAGATAGGCCATGCGTTCGTTGAATATACTAGGCAGCACAGGGTCCATCGGTACCCAGGCGCTGCAGGTGGCGGCGCTCCACCCGGACCGCTTCACCGTGCGGGCGCTGACAGCCCGGCGGAACAAGGAGCTGCTCTTTGAGCAGGTGCGGACCTTCCGCCCGGAAATGGCCGGCCTGGTGGAACCCATTTCCGCGGAGGAGATCCCCGCGGATTGCCGCTTCTGCCGCTGGGTCATGGGGCCGGAGGCCCTCCATGCCGCCGCCGCGGAGGTGGAGGCGGACATGGTGCTGGTGGCTGTGGTGGGCATTGCCGGGCTGCAGAGCGTCATGGACGCCCTGGGGGCCGGGCGGCAGGTGCTCCTGGCCAACAAGGAGGCCCTGGTCACCGGCGGCCACCTGGTCATGGACGCGGCCCGGCGGGCGGGTAAGCCGCTGCTGCCCGTGGACAGCGAGCACAGCGCCATTTTCCAGTGCCTGCAGGGGGCGGGCGGCAACCGGCCACGGCGCCTGCTGCTCACGGCTTCGGGCGGGCCTTTCCGCACCTGGTCCCGGGAGGAAATGGACCGGGCCACCCCGGCCCAGGCCCTGCGCCACCCCAACTGGAGCATGGGCGCGAAGATCACCGTGGACTCCGCCTCCATGTTCAACAAGGCCCTGGAGATTATGGAGGCCCGCTGGCTCTTTGAGATGCCCGCGGAGAAGATTCAGGTGGTGGTGCATCCCCAGAGCATCCTGCATTCCGCGGTGGAGTTCGAGGATGGCGCGGTCATCGGCCAGATGGGCACGCCGGACATGCGCCTGCCCATCCTGTATGCCATGAGCTATCCGGAGCGCCTGCCCACGGGGGGCGCGGCATTGGACCTGTTTGCCCTGGGCACCCTGACCTTTGAAAAGGGCGATCCGGAGCGCTTCCCGGCCCTGCGCCTGGCGGGGGAATGCCTGCGGGCGGGGGGCGCGGCCTGCGCCGTGCTCAACGGGGCCAATGAGGCGGCGGTGGCCGCCTTCCTGCGGGAGGAGATTCCCTTTGGCGCCATCGCGCGACTGGTGGAGGGCGCGCTGGAGGCCCTGCCGGGGTTGCCCGCCACAACCCTGGAAGAAATTTTCGCGGCGGATCAGGCCGCGCGGCGGGCGGTGGACGCTCAGCTGCGCCGCATGAAAGGAGCAATATGACGGTATTGTATGTCCTGTTGGCCATTTTACTATTGGGCATTCTGATTATGGTGCACGAGTGGGGGCACTTCATCGCCGCGAGGCTTACGGGCATTGAGGTGATGGAGTTCTCCATCGGCTTCGGGCCAAAGCTGCTGGGCTGGAAGGGCAGGAAGCACGAGACGGCCTTCTCCCTGCGGGCCATTCCCATGGGCGGTTACTGCGCCTTCTACGGGGAGGACGACGCGGAGGGCAAGACCCTCGACGATCCCCGGGCATACAGCAGGCAGAGCGTATGGAAGCGCATGTTCACCGTGCTCATGGGGCCGGGCATGAACTTTGTGCTGGCCTTCGCGGTGCTGATGCTGTATTTCTGGATCGGCGGAGCGCAGGTGCCCGTGGCGGCCCATCCCTACATCAGCCAGGTGGAGAGCGGCCCGGCCCAGGAGGCGGGGCTGCAAGCGGGGGACGTGATCACCCGCATCGATGGGGTGGACGTGCTGGACGGCACCACCGATACGCTCATCAACGCCATTGCCGCCTATGATGGCGACGGCCCCATGCTGGTAACCGTGCAGCGGGGGGACACCACCTTTGACACGGAGATCACGCCCTTCTATGACGAGGCGGAGGGCAAGTACCGCCTGGGCATCACCGTGGGCGCCACCTACGACATGGAGCGCCAGCGCCTGGGCTTCCTGGCCTCGGTGCAAAACAGCTGGGCCAACTGCGTCTACGCGGGCGGTGCTATTTTCAACGCCCTGAAGGACCTGGTGACCACCGGCGCGGGCCTGGACCAGACCGCCGGCCCCGTGGGCATGATCTCCATGATATCCGATCAGGTGCAGCAGGGGGGCTTTGACAGCTACATCAACCCGCTGGTGGTGCTCTCCATCAACCTGGGCATCATGAACCTGCTGCCCATTCCCGGACTGGACGGTTCCCGCTTCCTGTTCATGGTGGTGGAGGCCATCCGGCGCAAGCCCGTGCCCCCGCGCCGGGAGGCCATGGTGCACTTGACGGGCTATGTGCTGCTGCTGGGGCTGATGATTTTCTTCACCTATAAGGATGTGCTCCGGCTGTTCCAATAAAAATCACTCACACAAGCGGAGGGATACGGGATGTACGAAACGCGCAAGGTATCCGTGGGCCGGCTGGTCATGGGTGGCCACAACCCGGTATGGGTGCAGTCCATGACCAACACCGACACCCGGGATGTGGAAAAGACCCTGGCCCAGATCCGCGCCCTGCACGCCGCGGGCTGCGACCTGGTGCGGGTGAGCGTGTACGACGTGGCCTGTGCCAAGGCAGTGCGCGACCTGGTGGACGGCTCGCCCTGCCCCCTGGTGGCGGACATTCACTTTGACCATACCCTGGCCATCATGGCCGCGGAAAACGGCATCAGCAAGCTGCGCATCAACCCCGGCAATATCGGCGGGGAAGCCAACGTGCGCATGCTGGCGGACTGCGCCCGGATGCACCGCATTCCCATCCGCATCGGGGTGAACAGCGGCTCCATTGAAAAGGATATTTTGGAAAAGTACGGCGGGCCCACCGCCGAGGGCATGGTGGAGAGCGCCCTGCAGCACGCCCGCATGCTGGAAAAGGCGGGCTTTGAGGACATCGTGCTGTCCATGAAGGCCAGCGACGTGCGCCTCACCGTGGAAACCTACCGCCTGGCCGCCCAGCGCTGCGACTATCCCCTGCACGTGGGCGTCACCGAGGCGGGGCTGCCCGGCCAGGGCACCATCAAGAGCGCCATCGGCATTGGCTCCCTGCTGCTGGACGGCATCGGCGATACCATCCGCGTGAGCCTCACCGGCGATCCCCTGCCCGAAGCCCAGGCCGCCTGGGACATCCTCCGGGCCATCGGCCTGCGCACCCAGGGGGTGCAGCTGGTTTCCTGCCCCACCTGCGGCCGTACCTGCATTGACGTGGCGGGCATCGCCGCCCGGGTGGAAAAGGAGCTGAAGGATATCCGCGTGCCGCTGAAGGTGGCGGTCATGGGCTGCATTGTCAACGGCCCCGGGGAGGCCCGGGAGGCCGACGTGGGCATCGCGGGAGGCAAGTCCGGGGGCGCGCTGTTTGTCAAGGGGCAAACGGCCCGCCGGGTGGACGGCGACCTGGCCCAGGCCCTCATCGACGCGGCCCGCGCCATTGCGGCCCAGCGGGAAAAGGAAAGCTGAACAGCACCGGTAAAGCAACGCAAGGGAGGCGGCGCGAAGCCCCTCCCTTCCGTTGCCTTTTTGGACGGCATATCCCAGTACAAAGGCAGGAGGGATACCCATGACGCAGCTGCGCTACGCCCCCGCCCGGGAGGAGGACATTCCCGCCATCTTCGCCCAGGCCAAGGCGGTGATTGACGCCTATGAGGATGTGGAGCATATCCCCTATGACCGGGTCATGGACTGGATGCGCCGGAAGATCGCCGGGCATTTGACGGAATACCGGCGCATTTACCGCGGGGAGGAGCTGGCGGGCCATTACCGCTTCGCCCCGGCGGAGGGGAAGATGGAGCTGGACGACCTGTACATCCTCCCGGCGTACCGGGGGCAGGGCATCGGAAGCGCGGTGCTTCGGGACTGCCTGGCCGCCACGGAAAAGCCGGTATTCCTGTACGTGTTTACGCGAAATGTCCGCGCCCGGGCGCTGTATGAGCGCCTGGGCTTCCGGACGGTACAAGAGGTAGGCGCCACCCGGCTGATCCTGGAGCGGGCTGGCGGAAGGGAGGCTCCATGAGCTACGAGGATTTATTGACGAAGATTTACAACGAGCTGCCCCAGCTCAAGGGGCAGCTGCACACCCCCCACGTGGTCTACGTGAAGCCCCAGGGGAAGGTGTACATCACCTTCCAGAGCGACGTGCTGGTGGAGGAGGCCGCCTTCCTGAAAATGGAACGGGTGCTGCGGCAGGTGTTCTCCCAGTGTCCTCTGGCCCTGCGGGTGGTCAGCCCCTCCCTGGCTCAGGATTTCCTGGCGCATATTGAGAACTACAAGCAGGTGTTTGTGGACTTCCTCAAGCGGAATTATCCCGCCTCCATCAGCTGGATGGACCAGATGGACTGGCGCTGCGATGGGGAGCGGATCACCCTGACCTTCCCGGACCCCTTTTCCCTGGAGTTCATGGGCCGGCAGGGGGTGTCCGCACGGCTGGTGCAGGCGGTGAAGGACATCTTCGGCATCGAGGTGAAGGTGGAGCTGGCCGTGGCCGGGGATCAGGAGGCGCGGCTGGCCGCCCTGCGGGAGGAGCGCCGCAAGGCCCAGGAGCAGGCCTATACCCTGGCCCAGCTGCAGCAGAGCGCGCCCGCGGAAAAGCAGCCCCGGAAGGAACCCGCCGAAAAGCGGGAGCGCAAGCCCGCCGAGAAGCGCGACAAGCCCGAAGCCGAGGCCAAGCCCCGGGCGCCCCTGGCTCCCATGATGACCGACCATGCCCTGGGCAAGCCCATCCTGGGCCGGGCCATCGCCGAGCGCCCCGTGGAGATGAAGGAGCTCACCAGCGACGCGGGCCTGGTCACCGTGCAGGGGGACATCTTCAAGCTGGAAACCAAGGAGCTCAAGGGCGGGGAACTGCTGCTGCTGACCTTTGCCATCACGGACTATACCTCCTCCATCCTGTGCAAGACCTTCCTGCGCTACCGCAACCGCTTTGGCCGCAAGAAGGACGACGACGCGCCCCCCGAACCCATCACCGCCGAGGAGCGCAAGGCTGTCATGGACAAGGTGGAGCAGATCAAGGTGGGCATGAACGTGAAGGTGCGCGGGGAATGCCTCTACGACAACTTCGCCCATGAGCTGTCCATTTCCGTGCGGGACGTGGTGCCCATGGAGCGCGTGGAGCGGGAGGACACCGCCGAGGAAAAGCGCGTGGAGCTGCACATGCACACCAACATGTCCACCATGGACGCCCTGACCCCCGCGGGGGACCTCATCAAGCGGGCCATCAAGTGGGGGCATCCCGCCGTGGCCATCACCGACCACGGGGTGGTGCAGTCCTTCCCTGCGGCCTTCAACGCCGTGAAGGGCAAGGATATCAAGCTCATCCCCGGCTGCGAGGGCTACCTCATCGACGAGGCGGAGATCGTCCAGGACCCCGACGACCGGGACCTCGATGAACCCATCATCGTCCTGGACTTTGAGTCCACGGGGCTGAACACCAATACCGCCCGGGTCATTGAAATCGGCGCGGTGAAGCTGGTGGGGGGCACGGTGACGGACTCCATGAGCATCCTGGTGAACCCCAAGCAGCCCCTCAAGCCCAAGATTACCGAGATCACCGGCATCACCGACATGATGCTCGCCGACAAGGAGACCGCGGAGACCGCCATCCCCAAGCTCATGGAATTTATCGGGGATTGCCCCATCGCGGCCCACAACGCCAACTATGACGCTTCCCTGCTGCGGGCGGAGCTGCGGCGGCTGGGTAGGTCGTGGCAGGCGCCGGTACTGGACACCCTCACCTTTGCCCGCAAGCTCTACCCCGACATGAAGAGCCACAAGCTGGGCAGCGTGTGCAAGCACCTGGGCGTGAGCCTGAAAAACGCCCACCGGGCCGTCCACGACGCCACCGCCACCGCCCTGTGCCTGGCCAAAATGTACAAGGAGGCCCGGGAGCGGGGCATCAACACCCTGCGCGGCCTCAACGAAGCTCTCAAGGGCGGGGCCATCGGGGAGAGCTTCCATATCATCCTGCTGGTGAAAACCCAGAAGGGCATGGAGAACCTCAACCGCCTGGTATCCATTGGTCACCTGGACTATTTCCGCCGCCGCCCCCACATGCCCCGGCGCTTCATCCAGAAGTACCGGGAGGGGCTCATCGTGGGCAGCGCCTGCGAGGCCGGGGAGCTTTTCCGCGCGGTGCTGGCCGGGGAAAGCTGGGACAAGCTCAAGAAGATCGCCCGGTTCTACGATTACCTGGAGATTCAGCCCATCGGCAACAACGCCTTCCTGGTGCGGGAGGGGCAGGTGGCCGACGACGAGGGATTGCGGGAGCTGAACCGCACCATCGTCCGCCTGGGGGAGGAGCTGGGCATTCCCGTGGTGGTGGCCCTGAATAAGAGCGACATCAACGAGAAAAAGGACACCAAGATCGACGTGGACGCCCTGTCGGCCAAGCTGGGCTGTCCGGTCATCCGGACCGTTTCCACCTCCGCAGAGGGCCTGAAGACCGTGGTGGAGACCGCCGTGGCCCGGGCCAACGAGAGCCAGCTCGCCCCATACAGCGAGGGAAACATTGATCTGACCGACAAAAAGGCGGTGGAAAATGCCGACCGGGAGCGGTTTGATTTCGTCAACAAAATCGTCTCCAAGGTAGAGACCCGGAAGGTGCTGACCAAGGATAAGAATTCCGACGACCGGATCGACGCTGTCCTCACCAACCCGGTGGCGGGCATCCTCATCTTTGCCGGCATCATGTTCCTGGTCTTCCAGATTTCCCAGGCCTGGGTCGGCCCCCA
>USCR01000040.1 GCA_900553295.1 uncultured Eubacteriales bacterium
AGGCGACCAAAGGGCTTTCCGGTCGCCCTTTGGAAACCTTCGGGCCCTTTGCAGCAAAAGGGAATTTGCAGCAAAGGGGATTTTGCAGCAAAGGGGATTTTGCAGCAAAGGGGATTTTGTAGCAAGGAGGATTTTGTAGCAAGGAGGATTTTGCAGCAAAGGGGATTTTGTAGCAAAGGGGAATTTGCAGCAAAGAGAATTTTGTAGCAAAAGGGAATTTGTAGCAAAGAGAATTTTGCAGCAAAGGAGACTTTGTAGCAAAGGGGATTTTGTAGTAAAGAGAAATTTTGCAGCATAGGGAAATCTTTCAGCAGGAATAGATCCCTTATGGAAAGCAAAGCAAAGGCTTTCCTTGCACCACAGCAAGGAAAGCCTTTGCCTGGTAAGACCGCCTGCCCGCATCTCGGGCCGGCTCACTCCTCTCCTGTTCCCATGGCGCCCTTTTCAATGGCCGCCAGAAAGTCCCGGTAAATCCCGGGTGTGGAATCGGGAATCGCCCGGGCGCCCACGCACTTTTCGTAAAAGGCCACCGGCCCCACGCCGCCGATGATGGCGTAGGCGTACCCTTCCGCCCGCAGGGCATGCAGGCAGCGCAGCAGCAGCGCCTTGCCAATGCCCTTGCCCTGCTCGCTGTCCAGCACCCGGGTGGGGCCGAAGAAGTCCGGCGCTGTGGCGTCATAGCAGGCGTACCCGAGGATCTCCGCGCCCCGGGTGGCCAGGTAACAGCTTACGGGCGTGTGGGCAAAGCATACGTCGCATTCCCCCGCGGCGCTGGGGCCGGAGTGCTCCTTCACCCAGTCCACCACCCGCAGCTTGTCCGGGGCCATGGCCCGGCGAATGCGTATCCCCGCCTGCGCTAGGGCGGTGAGCCCCGGTTCCTCGGCGGGCAGGTCCAGCAGATGTACCAGCATATCCATGGCTTTATTCCTCCTTCATTGCCAGCGCCAGGCGCGCCGCGCCCCAGGCCGCGCTGCCCCGGGGATCGATGATCTCCATGTGCGGGTACCGGGCCAGGCACCGCTCTACCACGCCCTGACGAATGCGGGGATACCGCTGCAAAATGCTCCCGGTGAGGGCCAGCTCCCCGCGCTCCAGCTTCAGGTTTTGCCAGGCGGTGCAGGCCAGCAGGGCCAACTCCTCCGCCGCGGCCCGGGCAATGCCCAGGGCGGCTTCGTCCTCACCCTCCAGGGCGGGCAGCAGCAGGGGTGCCAGGGCCGCCACTTCCTTCTTGCCCGTGGCGGGGGCGTAGAGCCAGGTGATGATCTCCCCCACGCTCCGCACGCCCAGGGCGGCGAACACCCCCTGCGTCAGCGCCGTGGCCGGGCCGCGGCCGTCGGCGGCGCGTACCACCGCCGTGAGGATGTCCCGCCCCAGGGCGTAGCCGCTGCCCCCATCGTCAATGAGGTAACCATAGCCGCCCACCCGCGTGCGGTTTCCCACGCCGTCCCGGCCGCAGCAGATGGCCCCCGTGCCCGCCACCAATACCGCACCCGGGCCGTCAATGGCCCCCGCCAGGGCGATTTCCTGATCCCCCAGCAGCCGCAGGGGGCCCTTATAGCCGCACTGGCGCACGGCGCGGGTCACCAGCTCCACCGCGGCGCGGTTGCTCACCCCCGCCGTGCCGATGACCAGCGCCCCGCAGCCCGCCAGCCCGCCCGGCTGCCCGGCCATGAAGGCCACGCTCTCCCGGATGGTGGCGGTGATCTTTTCTTCCTCCGCGCCGTTGAGGTTCAGGGGGCCGAAGGTCCCTTCCCCGGCCACGCGGCCCTCCGGGGTCAGGCAGAGCACCTGGGTCTTGGTGCCGCCGCCGTCCCAGCCGCATACGTAGGTTGTTTGGGTCATGGTTGCCCTCCTTCCAGGGGTACCGGGAGCTTCCCGGCGGGGACAAAGGCTCCGATCAATGCCTGGGCCACGGTGTCCAGGCTCTCGATGTTGTACTCATAGGCCGCCAGGCCGTAGACGTTCTCCGGCAGGGCCGCCAGGTCGTAGGGGTCCCGCAGGGCCACGCAGGCCATGGGCAGCCCCAGGCCCGCCAGGGCGGCCAGCAGCCGCAGCTGCCCCCGCTTCACATGGGCGTTGTAGGTGCCCAGCACCAGGGCGCTGTGCCCCCGGGCAGCGTCCACCGCCCGGGCGATGTCCCCTTCCTCCGGGTCCGTGGGGGTAACCAGGGCCTCGCCCCCCAGGCGCTGGGCCATCCAGGGGCCAAAGGCCACCTTGGTGTCCACGGGGCTGGAGGCCTGGGTGGTGCGGAAGGGATGGCAGCCCAGGAACAGGGGATTTTCCCCCAGCTCCGGCCGGGGCGCGGTTCCCACCCGGGTCAGCCCCGCCCGGCGCATGGCCCGGAAGGCCTCCCGATGGGCCGCACTGCCCACGGCCTCGAAGCCCTCCGCCGGGGGCAAATGCTCCCGCAGGCGTACCATCCGCGCCACGGAGGCCGCCAGCTCCCCGGCATCCAGGCGGCCCGCCGCCGCTTCCTCCGCCAGGGCCCGGGCCACCTGCGCAGCCAGCTCCATGCTGTGGGACACAAAGAGCAGGTCCACCCCCGCCTTGGCGGCGGCCAGGCAGCCGGGCACCGTGCCGTAATAATCCTGGATGGCGCCCATCATCATGCAGTCGGAAACAATCAGCCCCCGAAAGCCCAACTGTTCCCGCAGCATGCCCGTGAGGATGCGCCGGGACATGGTGGCCGGCACCCCGCCGGGCTCCAGGCGCGGGAACAGGATGTGCGTGGTCATAATGGCGTCCACCCCCGAGCGGATGGCGGCCCGGAAGGGAATCAGCTCGCAGGCCTCCAGCTGCTGAAGGGTCTTGTCCACCCGGGGCAGCCCCAGGTGGGAGTCCACCGCCGTGTCCCCGTGGCCGGGGAAATGCTTGGCGCAGCAGCGCACGCCCCCCGCCTGCAGGCCGCGGATCATGGCCGTGCCGTAGTCGCACACGTCCTCCGGGCGCGCGCCGTAGCTCCGGGCGCCGATGACGGGGTTGCGGGGGTTGGAGTTCACGTCCATCACCGGGGCCAGGTCAAAATTGACCCCCAGGGCCCGCAGCTCCCATCCGGTGATCTCCCCGGCCCGGTGGGCGTTGACGGGGTCGCCGGTGGCGGCCACCCCCATGGCGGAGGGCGCCAGGGCGCAGTCCCCCTTGAGCCGGGAAACCACCCCGCCCTCCTGGTCGATGGAAATCAGCGGCGGCAGCCCCGTGTGCGTTGCAATGAGCGTCCGCAGCTCCCCGCACAGGCGGCGCAGCTGGGCCGCGTCCCGAATGTTTTCCTCAAAGAGGATGATGTTGCCGATCTTGTATTCCGCCACCAGCTCCCGCAGGGCCTGGGGCACCTCCGTGCCGGGAAAGCCCACGGCCAGCTTTTGCCCCACCTGCCAGCGCAGATCACGTTCCATGGGATGCACGCTCCTTACATACTCAGCTTGCCCAGCACCACGGGATGGGCCGCGCCGGTCACCCGGCACACGTTGCCGCAGTGGCCGAAGAGGTATTCATTGGCCAGCAGGGCGAAGGCCACGGCCTCCTTGGCGCTGCTGTCCAGGCCCAGGTCCTCGTTGCGGAGCACCCGCACCCCGGGCAGGCAGTCCCCCAGCATGGCCATGAGGGTGGGGTTCAGGCTGCCGCCCCCGCCCACAATGAGCTTCTCCGGCCGGTGGGCGCAGTGGGTTTCAATGGCCACCCGCACGCATTCGGCGGTGAAGCGGGTGGCCGTGGCCAGGGCGTCCAGGGGAGCAACGCCCAAGGCCCGCGCCCTGGCCTGAAGGCGGTCCACATAGGCCGCGCCGTAAACCTCCCGGCCGGAGGTCTTGGGCGGGGCCTGGCGCAGGAAGGGGTCGTCCAGCAGAAAGGCCAGCAATTCCGGGGAAACCTTCCCCCGGGCCGCCAGCGCCCCGCCCCGGTCATAGTCCTGGGCGCCCTCCGTCAGGCGGAACACCAGCTGATCCATCACCATGTTCCCCGGCCCGGTGTCAAAGGCATAGGTGTCCCCCAACGCCCCGCCCCGGGGCAGGATGGTCAGGTTGCCGATGCCCCCCAGGTTTTGCAGCCCCACGGTGGCGTCCGGGTCCCGGTAGAGCAGGAATTCCGTGTAGGGCACCAGGGGCGCGCCCTGGCCCCCCGCGGCCATGTCCCGCACCCGGAAATCGCTGACCACCGGGCACCCCAGGGCTTCGCTGATATAGGAGGGCTCCCCGATTTGCAGCGTGCCGGTGAGGGCCGTGCCCAGGTAATCCGCCGGGGCGGGCTGATGCCACAGGGTGTGCCCGTGGCTGCCCACCAGATCCACCGCTTCACGGGGAATGCCCGCCGCCCGGCAGACCTCCCCGCAGGCAACGGCAAAAAGGCGTCCCAGCAGGACGCCCATCCATAACAATTCCCGGGAGCCGCCCGTTTCGCCCCCGGCCAGCGCCAGCAGCCGCTCCCGCACCCGCGCCGGGTACGGCTGGCACACAAAGGCCAGCTGCTCCACCCGGGTATCCGTTCCGCTGCCATGGATGCGGCACAGGGCCGCGTCCACCCCGTCGGCGCTGGTGCCGCTCATCAGGCCAATCACCAGCCGCGCGGGCTTTGCGCATAGGGATGCCAGTACGTCCATGGCCGTTCCTCCCTTCCCTCAGGGGGTCGCGCTCGCATGGCGCAATACCTGGGCGATGCGGCCGTCCGCGCGCTCCAGGGCCGCGGCGGCTTCCTCCGGCGTCAGGCCCAGGAGGATGGACACAATGGCCGGCTTGCAGGCGTAGCCGCACTTTTCCAGGGCGGCCCGGGCCTCGTCCTCCTCCGCGCCGGTGGCGGTGCACACAATGGACACCGCCCGCTGATAGAGCTTTTCATTGCTGGCCTTCACGTCCACCATCAGGTTGCCGTAGACCTTGCCCAGCTTAATCATGGTCACCGTGGAGAGCATGTTCAGCACCATTTTCTGGGCGGTGCCGCTCTTCATCCGGGAGGAGCCGGTGACCACCTCGGGCCCGGGAATGGGCGCCATGGTCACGTCCGCGTGGCGGGAAAGCTCGCTGTCGTGGCAGCAGGTGAGGGCCAGCACCGGCGCGCCCACCTCATGGGCGTAGTCCATGGCCCCCAGCACATAGGGGGTGCGCCCGCTGGCGGCAATGCCCACCAGCACGTCCCGGGCGGAGAAGTTCCGGTCCATCAGGTCCTGCCGGCCCAGCGCCCGGTTGTCCTCCGCGCCTTCCTTGGCGCGGACAAAGGCGGAGTCTCCCCCCGCGATCAGCCCCACCACCAGCTCGGGGCTCACCCCGTAGGTGGGCGGGCATTCCACCGCGTCCAATACCCCCAGCCGCCCGGAGGTACCCGCGCCGCAGTAGAATAGCCGGCCGCCCTGGCGCAGCTGCTCGTAGATGATGTCCACCGCCCGGGCGATCTCCGGCAATACCCGGGCCACCGCCTCGGCCACCCGGTGATCCTCATCGTTGATGAGCTTCACCATCTCCAGGGTGGATAGGGTATCAATGTGCATGGTGCGCGGATTGCGCTGTTCCGTGTCGATCTTCCGCAGCTCTACTGCCATTTTGCTCCTCCTTCGCGCGCCGCAAACCCGGCCGCCGGCGCCCCGGCGGGGATGAAAGCAGACACCCCGCCTGCTTTCCGGCGCCGGGCCTCACGCCGTGGAAAAAATTGTGCAATGATCCTTCCTCATCTAGGAAGAGTATAACTTTTCCAGGCGGCTTTGTCAAGCACTAGTTAGCAAGCTGTCCCTATTATTACTTAACTAGTTTGCAATTCGCGTCCCCAAGGGGCAGCCGTTGCGTTTCGGCGGGAATTGCATTATAATCGATGGGAAAGAAAAACGGCATGCAAAAGGAGTTTTACCGCGATGATCCTGTTATCGGCACAGCATATCCAGAAGTCCTTCGGCGGCAACACGGTGCTGCGGGACGCCAGCCTGGTGCTCCAGGACGGTCAGCGCCTGGGCCTGGTGGGCGTGAACGGCAGCGGCAAGAGCACGCTGATGAAGATCATCGCGGGCCTGGAACCCTACGACGGGGGCACCCTGTCCATGCAAAAGGGCCTGCGCCTGGGCTACCTGGCCCAGCAGGGCATGGTAACGCCGGGCAAGACCGTGCTGGAGGAGCTGGAGGCGGTGTTCGCGCCGGTGGTGGCCATGGAGGCCCAGCTGCGGGAGACGGAGCAGCAGATGGCCCACGCGGCGAAGGACCCGGAGCGCCTGCGCCAGCTGGGCAACCAGTATGACCAGCTCACCCGCAGGTTTGAGGAGAGCAACGGCTACGGCTGGCGCTCCACGGTGCAGGGGGTGCTGGCGGGCCTGGGCTTCCGCAAGGAGCAGCAGGGCCAGCTGGCGGAGTCCCTCTCCGGGGGCGAGCGCACCCGGCTGTGCCTGGGCCGCCTGCTGCTGCAGCGCCCGGACGTGCTGCTGCTGGACGAGCCCACCAACCACCTGGACCTGAAGTCCATCGCCTGGCTGGAGGAATACCTGCTGGGCTACGGGGGCGCCGTGCTGCTCATCAGCCACGACCGGTATTTCATGGACCATGTGTGCGACCACATGGCGGAGCTGCTGCTGGGGACCATCGAAACCTACGACGGCAACTACACCCGGTACATGCAGCAGCGCACCCAGCGCTTTGAGATCCGCATGAAGGCCTACGAAATGCAGCAAAAGGAGATTGCCCGGCAGGAGGCCATCATCGCCCGCTACCGCGCCTTCAACCGGGAGAAGTCCATCCGCGCCGCGGAGAGCCGGGAAAAGCGCCTGGAAAAGATGGAGCGCCTGGAAAAGCCCGTGGAGGAGGGCGCCATCCACTTCCGCTTTGACATCCGCCGCCGCACCGGCGAGGATGTGCTCATGGGCGAGGAGCTGCAAAAGGGCTACGGGGACCGGGTGCTGTTTTCCCACGTGAAGCTGCACCTGCGGGCCGGGGACCGGGTGGCCCTTATCGGGAACAACGGCGTGGGCAAGTCCACCCTGCTCAAGTGCATCATTGGCCAGGAACATTTTGACCAGGGGGAGATCCGCCTGGGCACGGGGGTGGACATCGGTTATTACGACCAGCATCAGGCCCAGCTCCATGAGAACAAGACCGTCCTGGACGAGGTGTGGGACGATTTCCACCGCATGGAGCAGAGCGAGGTGCGGGGCGCCCATGTTCCTGTTCACCGGGGACGAGGTGTTCGCCCCCATATCGACCCTCTCCGGCGGGGAAAAGGGCCGCGTGGCCCTGACCAAGCTCATGCTGCGCAAGGATAACCTGCTCCTGCTGGACGAGCCCACCAACCACCTGGACATGGACAGCCGGGAGGTGCTGGAGGCCGCCCTGGAGGATTACCCGGGCACCATCCTGGCCATCAGCCACGACCGGTATTTTATCAACCGCTTCGCCACCCGGGTCATGGTCCTGGAGCAGGGAGGGGTGAAGGAATACCTGGGCAATTATGACGATTATCTGGAAAAGATCAACCGCGGCCAGGCCCCCGACGGGGATCAGCCGCAGACCACCAAAACCGCCCAGGACAAGGAGAAGCGCCGCTCCCGGGAGGCCACCCAGCGCCTGAAGGCCCTGAAGGCCGCCGTCAGCGAAGCCGAGGCCGCCGTGGCCAAGGCCGAGCAGGAGCAGGCGGACCTGGAAGCCCTCATGGCCGCCCCGGAAACCTATCAGGACGCGGCCAAGGCCGCCGAGCTGGCCAAGCGCTACCAGCAGGTGCAGCAGGAGGTGGCCCGGCGCTACGAGGTTTGGGAGGCCGCGGAGGCGGCACTGGCGGCGGAGGAGTGATGGCCATGGCAAACCCGGCGGGCAACCCGGCGCTGTTTTTCGACGGCGCGCCCGAAGGCTTCGCCCTGTACGCGGAGCTGGAGCGGCGCATCCTGGCCGCCCATCCCCACGTGACGGTGAAGGTGCAAAAGACGCAGATCACCTTCTCCGCCCGCTTTGGCTTCGCATGGTTCTGGCTGCCGGACCGGCGGGTGAAGGGCTGTCCGGAGGCCAAACTGATGGTGTCCTTTGGCCTGGATCATCGGGTGGAATCCCCGCGCATCTTCGCGGCGGTGGAGCCTTACCCCAACCGCTGGACCCATCATGTGCCCGTGGCCACCCCCGCGGAGCTGGACGGGGAGCTGCTGGACTGGCTGGAGCAGGCGTATGCCTTTGGCCAGCGGCCGGGCCGAAAGCAAAGATGAGAAAAATTGGTACAGAAGGGTTGACAGGCGCACAGGGTTATGCTATAATAGCTCCCGTCGCTAAGGAAATCCTGGCGAAGAAAAGCAGATTGGTCGCATGGCTCAGTTGGTAGAGCACATCGTTCACATCGATGGGGTCACAGGTTCGAGTCCTGTTGCGACCACCACAAACCCTCGAATCTCTGGATTCGAGGGATTTTTCATGTTTCCACGGGAGTCTGGCAACCGGCCCGCAAAAAATACAGGGATGACACAGGCCCTGGCTTGAAAAAACAGGGCCCATCCTGTATACTATACCTAGCCTTTCGCTAAACATATCCATAAAAGGAAGTGCATCTCTTTGAAACGTTTGGTATGCCTGTTTCTCCTGTTCACTTGCCTTTGCTTGTGCTGTGGCGCCGCGGTGGCGGAGGATGCCCTCAAGTTTGACACCAGCCGGGAAATTGCCGCTTACCTGGACCAGGAAGGCGTGAAGTACGCGGTAAAAACCGATCGTGAAAACTATGATCTGTTCACGCTCACCTACGCTCCGTCCAGCAGCAAGGAGCTGGACAAAATCGCCATTCAGGTGTACGCCTATGAAGACTCCGCGGTCGTGATTGGTGCCGACCTGTTGCAGCCGGACACGTCGAACCTGCTCAAACTGTATCAGAACCTGGAGAGCATGAACGATTCCGTTTCCTTCGTCCGCTTTATGTACGATACGGACATTGAGGCCATTTACCCCCAGGTGGACATTCCCTACGTGGAGGACGCTGCCTTTGGCAACATGGTGGAACGGTACATCTATATTACCGCGCTGGTAGTGGACCAGAACTACGACGGCATGACCGCGCTGTTCCAGTAACACGGAAAAAAGAAGGAGGAAACGAACCATGAAAAAGTGGTTGTGCGTATTGTGCTGCGCTGCGCTGTTGCTGCCGGCGTTCACCTGTGCCCTGGGGGAGGAAGCCGCGGCGGAATTCTCCACCGCCACCGCCTTGAAGGCATTCCTGCCCACCGTGGACTGGGATGATTACACCGCCAAGGACACCGACGGCGACGGCTTTGATGATGAAATCATGATCTCCTACAACGCCAACGGCGCCACGGACGCATACCATCGACGTGTATTGCCAGTGCATGGACGGCGTCGGCCGGATCGTCTGCCGCCTGGCCGACATTCCCGAGGACGCCGACCCGCTGAAGGTCTACGAGCAGATCAACGAATTCAACCTGAACCTGACCCAAGGCCGCTGGCTCTACAATGAGGAAGACGGTTATGTCTACTATACCCAGGAGGTCTATGAGGTGGATCCGGAGAGCTTCGGCGCTTACGCCTATTCCTACATGAGCACCGCGGCCTCCTACGTGTATTCCTTCTACGAGCGTTTCACCACGGCGATCCAGTAAGGCGCTGAAGGTTGCCATATCTCTCCTGCGCAAAGCAGCAAAAGCGGCTCCTTGACCATGCCATCCGGTAACGGTCAGGGCGGCCGCTTTTTTTACATGGCTCCGCTTCTGCGGATAACGCACGTTTCCATAACAAAGGTGAATCAATAGGATGAGCGCGGCTTCTTGCCCAGCCCTGGTATGGGCCGTTCCCTTGCCGTCTGGCTGCGGCACGGGCGGGCGAGCTTGCGAAAACCTCCCCTGCGCGTCCGAAACCGAATGCGTTCCGGGGCATGAATTTCCGGCAAAGGGGATTGACGGATTTCACGACTCCCGCCGCATGCGCGAGCTTGGAGGATTGTATCTGCCATGCGATAGCCATATGGAACCGGCAGACCCCTGGCGCAGCGCTCCCATGACCTGCCTCCCTCCCCTGTTCGCTCTCCCAAAGGAGGCGCTGGCGTCCCTTGCCCAAAATAAACGCGGCCATGCTCCATCGGCATCGACGGGCATGGCCGCGTTTTCCGTGTGCTTTTTCCGCCCCTTGCGGGGCGTGCCTTATACGGTGATGTTGCGCACCCACTTCCCCCGCTTGAGCACCACCAGGGCGGGAATGACCTTCAGATTCATCAGCAGCGTGGTGAGGGTCAGCGCCAGGGTCAGGGGGATCACCCCCACGCCCAGCCAGCCCATGAGCAGGGAGGCGGGCACGGGCACCAGCCACATGTATCCCGAGTCCAGCAGCGTGGCTCCCCGGGTGTCCCCGCCAGCCCGCAGACAGTAGAAGCAGAAGGCGTACACCGCGTTGGGCAGGTAGAACAGGCAATAGATCAGCGTCAGGGTGGTGGCCAGCCCCCGCAGATCCACCGCAATGTCAAAGGCGTAGGGCAGCGCGAAGGCCGCGCACAGGCCAATGACCGTACACAGCAGGGAAATGGCGCACACCAGCCCCAGGAGCTTTTTGCAGTTGCTCTTGGCCTGCGCAAAGCAGTTCGCCCCCAGCTCCGTGCCGATCATCACCGATACGGCGCTGGCCATGCCCACGGATATTACCACGCCAATCTGCATGGCCTGGTCCGCAATGGTCACCGCGGGGATGGCTGCCTCGTCCAGGCGGGCATAGGTCCAGAAGTAGATGTTGAAGCCCAGGTTGTACAGAATCTCGTTAAAGGTCAGGGGCAGGGCCTTGCAGGCAAAGGAGCGCAGCACGCTGCCCGTCAGGCGGCGGATGGGCGCCAGGTTCAGGCTGAAAAACGCCCGCCGCCGGGCCAATACCACCAGGTAGAAGGCCATCTCCAGCGTCCGGGACATCAGCGTCCCCAGGGCCGCGCCCACCACGCCCATGGCCGGCACCGGCCCCAGGCCGAAGATGAATACATAGTTGAAGCAGGCGTTGGCCAGCATGGCCATCAGCCCCACCACCATGGGCATCTTGTTCAGCCCCAGGGAGCGCATGGAAAAGATGCACACGCTGGAAATGGCCACGGGAATGTAGCTGAAGCACACCACCCGCATATAATCCACCCCCAGCTGCACCGTCTCCGGGTCCTGGAGGAAAATTTCCATAATGGGCCCCGGCAGCAGGAACATCACCGCGCCAAAGAGCAGCGAGCTAATCAGCCCCAGCACCAGCTGCAAGGCAAACAGGCCCTGGCAGGTGTCCCGCTCCTTGGCCCCGTAATATTGGCTGATGAGCAGTCCCCCCGCTCCCGCCATGCCGAAAAAGAACCCGTTGTAGATCAGATAAGGCTTGTTGGCGGCGGTCACCGCGCTCATGGCCAGGGCGCCAATGCCCCCCACCATCACATTGTCCACCACATTGAACAGGGTGTTGATGAGCTGCTGAATGACCACGGGAATCATCACCGTCAGTGCCTGACGGTAGAAGTTGCGGGAACCGATGTACGGCTTAAGCCGTGCGGGTATGGCGAGCATAGTACCTCCCTGCCGGAACGTGGCTGCGTTGGCATGCGTTGTTTTTTCCCTGTTTTTTTCAGGGCATAAGCACAGTATACCACGGCAAGCGGCTTTTGCCTATACCAAAGCCTTGCATAAATACAGCACCAGCTCGTCGTCCACGGGGTAGGCCTGGCCGGGTGTTACCTGCCGGTTTCCGTACCACGCGCCGCTGCCGTCGGGAACGTACCCCCTGCGGGCGTAGAGCCGCTGGGCTGCGCCATAGCCGCCGTACAGCCCCACCCCCAGACAGATGGCCGGGGCATAGGACCGCACGTGATCCTCCATGGCTTCCAGCAGCGCGTTGCCCAAGCCCTGACGCTGGAAGCGCTCCAGCACGTTGAAGTCGCATACGCAGGGAATGCCCTTCTGGGCAAAGGGCCCCTGGGGCGCCTGGGGCAGCAGGGTAGCGTAGCCAGCGGGTACGCCCTCCGTCTCCGCCACGAAAACTCGGCGCTCTCCGGCTTGCTGCTGGCGGTAGTATGCCTGGAACAGCGCGACGGTTTTTCCCGGCCACCCCTGGGCTGCAAAGGCAGCGGCGAAGGACGCGGCGTCCTGGGGTTGCATGGTTCGAATGCGCATGTGTTTTTTTCTTCCTTTCTGTATTGATGAAAAGCGCCGTCCAGGGCTCTGGCCAAGGACGGCGCTTTTCCATTACCATACCGGCGGTTCCCACAGGGTCGAAATGCCTGCCGCCAGGGTCTTTTTCACGTCGATGAGCCGCTGGTTGCGGCTACCGCAGTACTTTAGTTCCAGGCTGCGCTGGGCCAGCAGGAAGGGCCCGTCCACCAGCACGTCCGTCTCCCGGAGCAGGGCCATGCGGTTCGGGTCGGCCTCCTGGAGCAGCTGCTCCAGGGTGTAGCCGGTGTAGCACCATACGTTCAGGCCCAGGGCGTGGGCCTGCCGGGCCAGCTCCGCGCAGGGTGCGGGCTGCTCCATGGGGTCGCCCCCGGAGAGGGTTAGCCCGTCCAGCAGGGGATTGGCCCGCATCTGCGCCACGATGGCATCCGTGTCCACCGTACGGCCCCCGGCAAAGTCGTGGGTCTCGGGGTTGTGGCAGCCCGGGCAGTGGTGGGAGCATCCCTGGGTAAACACCGTGTAGCGGAAGCCCGGCCCGTCCACGATGGAGTCATCCACCGTGCCCGCAATGCGGATGTCCATACCCTTACGCCTCCTCGGGGGTGATGCCGTGCTTCACCCGGTCGTGCTCCTCGGCGCGCTTGGCGTTGTTGAAGCGGTCCAGGGTGCCCACCAGGTAGCCGGTGATGCGCCGGATGCGCTCGAAGGGGCGGCCGTCCTCATGGCGGTGGCAGCAGGGGCATTCGTCGCCGATGATGCCGTTGTAGCCGCACACGGGGTCCCGGTCCACGGGATGGTTGATGGAGCCATAGCCCACGCCCTTGTCGTGCATGAAGCGGACAATCTTCTCAAAGGCGTCCAGGTTCTGCAGGGGATCGCCGTCCATCTCCACATAGCTGATGTGCCCGGCGTTGGTCAGCTCGTGATAGGGGGCCTCCACGCTGATCTTGTGGAAGGCGGAGCAGGGGTAGTACACCGGCACATGGAAGCTGTTGGTGTAGTATTCCCGGTCCGTTACCCCGGGGATGACGCCGAACTTCTCCCGGTCAATGCGCACAAACCGGCCGCTGAGGCCCTCCGCGGGGGTGGCCAGCAGGGTGTAGTTCAGCTTGCGCTCCTGGGAGAGCTTGTCCACATACTTGCGCATGAAGCCGATGATCTCCAGGCCCAGGTTCTGGCTTTCCTCGCTCTCCCCGTGATGGGCGCCCCGCAGGGCCACCAGGGTTTCCGCCAGGCCGATGAAGCCGATGGACAACGTGCCGTGCTTGAGCACCTCCCCAACCTCGTCGTTCCAGTCCAGCTTTTCGGAGTCCAGCCACACGCCTTCGCCCATGAGGAAGGGGAAATTCTTCACTTTCTTTTTGCAGATGATGGCCAGCCGCTCATCCAGCTGCTCGGTGACCAGCTGCAGCTTGCGCTCCAGCTCCTCAAAGAACCACTGCACATCCCCCCGGGCCTTGATGGCAATGCGGGGAAGGTTAATGGAGGTGAAGGACAGGTTGCCCCGGCGGGGGGCAATTTCCCGGCTGGGGTCGTATACATTGCCCATCACCCGGGTGCGGCAGCCCATGTAGGCAATCTCCGTCTCCGGATGGCCGGGTTTGTAGTACTTCAGGTTATAGGGCGCGTCCACAAAGGAGAAGTTGGGGAACAGGCGCTTGGCACTGGTGCGGATGGCCAGGCGGTACAGGTCGTAGTTGGGGTCCCCGGGATTGTAGGAAATCCCGGACTTCACCCGGAAAATCTGGATGGGGAAAATGGGTGTTTCCCCGTGGCCCAGCCCCGCCTCCGTGGCCAGGAGCACATTGCGCACCACCATCCGCCCCTCGGGGGAGGTGTCCATGCCGTAATTGATGGAGGAGAAGGGCACCTGCGCCCCCGCCCGGCTGTTCATGGTGTTCAGGTTGTGAATCAGCGCTTCCATGGCCTGATAGGTTGCCCGGTCCGTCTCCTTCGCGGCCTTTTCCTGGGCAAAGTCCAGCATGCGGTCGCACAGGGCCTCGTCGGGGACAATCTCCAGGAGCTGGGCCTTCAGGGCCTCCCGGTGCTCCGGCTGCTCCTCCAGGGTGGGCTGCGCGCCCGTGGCCTGCATCAGGTCCATGAGCTTCTCGGCGGTTTCCTCGGCGTTTTCCAGGTTGCACAGCAGCTCCAGGGCCCGGGCCAGGTTGGCCCGGTAGCGCTTGATAAAGGTCTTTTTCACACCAGGAGCCATGCCGTAGTCAAAGTCCACAATGCTCTGCCCGCCGTGCTGGTCGTTCTGGTTGGCCTGGATGGCAATGCAGGCCAGGGCCGAATAGCTGGCGATGTCCATGGGCTCCCGCAGGGTGCCGTGGCCGGTGCTGAACCCGTCCCGGAACAGGGAGGACAGCTCAATCTGGCAGCAGGTGGTGGTAAGGGTATAGAAATCCTTGTCATGGATGTGGATGTCGCCCTCCGCGTGGGCCTGGGCAAAGCGGGGGTCCAGCACGTACATGTCATAGAACTGCTTCGCGCCCTCGGAACCAAACTTGAGCATGGCGCCCATGGCGGTGTCGCCGTTGATGTTGGCGTTCTCCCGCTTGATGTCCGAGTCCCGGGAGTCCTTGAAGCTGATGTCCTCGAAAATCTTCATCAGGCGGGTGTTCATCTCCCGCACCCGGCTGCGCTCGGCGCGATAAAGGATGTACGCCTTGGCGGAGCGGACGAAGCCCTTTTCGATGAGCACCCGCTCCACGGTGTCCTGCACCTCTTCCACCGTGGGCACGCTGCCGATGTTTTCGTTGTTCTCCAATTCCTCAACGACCCGCTGGGTCAGCTGCTCGGCGGTCTCGGGGCCCTTGGCGCTGCCGCTGGCCTCAAAGGACTTCATAATTGCCGCCTGGATCTTCGCCGGATCAAAGGCTACGGTGCGGCCGTCCCGCTTCTTGATGCTCTTCATGGTCATGCCGGAATCCTCCCCCTCTTGGCGATCACATACCAAAAGCACAACAGATTGTTGACTTATGTTTTATTACACACAATATATAGTGTATCGAAAAGTGCGAACGCATTCATTATAGGAGCAAGCCTCCCCCTTGTCAATAGCATTTCCGGGCGGAAAGCCGCGAAAGCAAGGAAATACCGATCATAAAATTTTTGTCATATTTTGTTCGCTTTTGCCACCGGCGGCGCCCAAAGACGAACCAAAAATAAGAAGAAAAAAATCCCCGCGGAACGTTGACTTTTTGCCCCCAAATGGGTATCATGATACTAAGCGCCAAGGCGCCAAAGCGACCAGAAGGGGAGTGAATCCGCTACATGGACGGTGACCCGTATAGTACCACCCAGATGCATTGTACCATACGCTCCAGGCGGAAAGCTCCCACAAGCGCCATCGGTTAAGGGCCGAAGGCGGCGTTTGCGACCTGTTCTGCCTGAAAGACGTTCTTTTCGGGAAAGGACAGGTGTTTTGTTATGCGCAGAATTTTCAAAACCGTGGACGATCATCTCACCGAGTGCACCACCCTGGAGAAGGGCTGCTGGGTGCACCTGCAAAACCCCACCAGGGAAGAAATCGACGGGCTGAACACCCGCTTCGCCCTGGACCCCACCTACCTGGCGGCCGCCCTGGACGAGGAGGAGAGCGCCCGTATCGAGCATGAAGGGGATCAGACTCTCATCATCGTGGACATCCCCTATGTGGAGAGCGAGGGCAGCGGCTATATTTACAGCACCATCCCTCTGGGCATCGTGCTGGTGGACGACATCATCATCACCGTATGCACCCGGGATACGCCCATCATCGCCGACTTTACCCAGGAGCGGGTGCGCAACTTCTGGACCTTCAAGCGGACGCGGTTCATTTTGCAGCTGCTGCACCGCAATGCCAGCCGCTTCCTGGCCTATCTGAAACAAATCGACAAGTCCAGCATGCACGTGCAGGAAAAGCTGGAAAAGAGCAGCCGCAACCAGGAGCTCTTGCAAATGATGAAGCTGGAGAAATCCCTGGTGTTCTTCTCCACCTCCCTGAAGGGCAATGAGCTGGTCATGGAAAAGCTTCTGCGCCAGGAGAGCGTCCTCAAGCGCTTCCCCGAGGATACGGACCTATTGGAGGACGTCATCATCGAGAACAAGCAGGCTATGGAGATGTGCGCCATCTACCGGGACATCATGAGCGGCACCATGGACGCCTTCGCCAGCATCATCAGCAATAACCTGAACATCACCATGAAAGTGCTGACCAGCCTGACCATGGTGCTGTCCGTGCCCACGATCATCGCCTCCCTGTGGGGGATGAACGTCCATGTGCCCTTTGAGGACAGCGGCTTCGGCTTCTGGTTTGTCATCGGCCTCACGGCGGTATGCTCGCTGCTGGCGTTCCTGCTGATGTACAAGAAGCGCATGTTCAAATAACGCGCCGGGGCAGGGGTTTTTGCCGCAAATCCTTGACGCACAAGCGCTGCCAGTGATATAATACAGCGTTGCTGAATATTTTTCTTGTTTTCAAACCGTGGGAGGGATACGATGTCCGGTCATTCCAAGTGGCATAACATTCAGGCGAAGAAGGGCAAGGCGGACGCCGCCCGTGGCAAGATCTTCACCAAGATCGGCCGCGAAATTGCCATCGCCGTGCGTGAAGGCGGCAGCAATCCTGATGTGAACGGCAAGCTGCGCGACGTTATCGCCAAGGCCAAGGCCAATAATATGCCCAACGACAATATTACCCGCTCCATCAAGAAGGCGGCGGGCGAGCTGGGCAATGTGGATTACGAGCAGATCACCTACGAAGGCTATGCCCCCGGCGGCGTGGCCGTGATCGTGGAAACCATTACCGATAACCGCAACCGTACCGCCAGCGACATCCGCCACTGCTTCTCCAAGGTGGGCGGCAACATGGGCACCACCGGCTCGGTGAGCTTCATGTTCGACCAGAAGGGCGTGCTGGTGGTGGAGCGTCAGCCCGGCATGGACGAGGACGAAATGATGATGATGGCCCTGGACGCCGGCGCCGAGGATGTGAAGACAGACGAGGATGCCTTCGAAATCTACACCGCGCCCAACGACCTCACCGCCGTGCGCGAAGCCCTGGAAAAGCAGGGCATCACCTCCTTCCTCACCGCTGAGGTACAGATGATTCCCCAGAACACCGTGGCCGTGGAGGGTGAGAACCTGGAGGCCATTCAGAAAATGCTGGAGCTCCTGGACGACTACGACGACGTGCAGGAAGTGTTCCACAACGCCGAGCTGCCCGAGGAGGAAGAGGAGGAGTAAGCGCTCCTTCCTATCCTTCTCTGATAAGGTAGAAACCCGTCCCCTTGGAACGCAGGGGGACGGGTTTTTTTTGATGGTGAAATATATGTTTTTATAAATATTTGGAACAGCAAATATCGGGTTTTGCGAGAGGTTTTTTCTTTTGGAGCGAGGCTCCGCCGGCCAGGGGGGCAGGGGGGATTCCGACCTCCCCCCTATGCCCCCCT
>USCR01000041.1 GCA_900553295.1 uncultured Eubacteriales bacterium
AGGCAGCGGAGCTGCGTCAGCCTTATGTGGGTACGGAGCACCTGTTGCTGGGATTGCTCAAGGAGCCGGAGCGCCTTCCGGAGGCTATTGGCTCCCGGGTGAATTATCAACAGGTGCGGGACATGCTTAGCGTGGGCGCGGCGGACCGGCTCGGCACGGTGGGGGCATCCCCCCTGTTTGAGCTGACGCCGCGGGCCAAGAAGTTGCTGGAGCAAAGCATTTTGGAGTCCCGCCGCTTGGGACAAAGCTATGTGAGCGTGGAGCATTTCTGGCTGGCGATTCTCCGGGAGGGGGATGGCGTGGCGGCCAATGTGCTGCGCCAGCTGGGCGTGGACTTTGACAAGGCGCGTGAGGAGCTGCTGATTCAGCTGCGCACGCAGCCCTACGGGAACGTGGGCAACATGGAGCAGGAACGGCCCCAGGAAAAGAGCAGGGGAAAGCAGGAGACGCCCACCCTTGCCCAGTATAGCCGGGATCTGACCCAGGCAGCCCGCCAGAGCGAGCTGGATCCGGTAATCGGCCGGGATGGAGAGATCCAGCGGATTATTCAGATTTTGTCCCGGCGCACCAAGAACAATCCCGTGCTGATCGGTGAACCCGGGGTGGGCAAGAGCGCCGTGGTGGAGGGCCTGGCCCAGCGCATTGCTCAGGGGAATATTCCGGAGCTGCTGCGGGACAAGCGGGTGCTGTCCCTGGACATGGGGAGCATGATTGCCGGGAGCAAATACCGCGGCGAGTTTGAGGAGCGGCTGAAAAACGCCATGGAGGAGATCCGCAAGGCGGGGAACATCATTCTCTTCATTGACGAGATCCACAACCTGGTGGGCGCCGGCAAGGCGGAAGGCAGCATGGACGCCGCCAACATTCTTAAACCCGCCCTGGCCCGGGGCGAGCTCCAGTGCGTAGGTGCTACCACCCTGGACGAATACCGGAAAAATATTGAAAAGGACGCGGCCCTGGAGCGGCGCTTCCAGCCCGTGATGGTGGGCGAACCCACCCCCGAGGAAGCCTTTGAGATTCTCAAGGGACTGCGGGACCGCTACGAGGCCCATCATAAGGTGCGCATTACCGATGAAGCCCTGCACGCGGCGGTGACCCTGTCTGACCGCTACATTGCGGATCGCTTTTTGCCCGACAAGGCGGTGGACCTCATGGATGAAGCCGCCAGTCGGGTGCGCATCCAGGCCTTTACCGCGCCTCCGGATGTGAAAGCCCAGGAGCAGCGCCTGGAGGCCGTGCAGATTGAGAAGCGGGAAGCCATTGCCCATCAGGACTATGAAAAGGCGGCCGGTTTACGGGACCAGGAGCGCGCGCTGCTCAAGGAAATCAAGGAAAAGCGCACGGCCTGGGAGCAAACCAAGAGCGCGGCCAAGGACGTGGTGACCGAGGACGACATCGCGCAGATTGTGGCCAGCTGGACGGGTATTCCCGTGAAGAAGATGACCCAGAGCGAGGCGGACCGCCTGCTGCATCTGGAGGAGGTGCTCCATCAGCGGGTGATTGGCCAGGATGAGGCGGTCAGCGCCGTAAGCCGGGCCATCCGCCGGGCACGGGCGGGACTGAAGGACCCTAAGCGGCCCATCGGCTCCTTTATCTTCCTGGGGCCCACGGGCGTGGGTAAAACAGAACTGTGCCGCGCCCTGGGCGAGGCCATGTTTGGGGACGAGGACAGCGTAATCCGTGTGGATATGTCCGAGTACATGGAGAAACACACCACCTCCCGCCTGGTGGGCTCCCCCCCTGGCTACGTGGGATATGAGGAAGGCGGCCAGCTTACCGAGGCAGTGCGCCGCAAGCCGTACAGCGTGGTGCTCCTGGACGAGGTGGAAAAGGCGCACCCGGATGTGTTCAACATTCTCCTGCAAATTCTGGAGGATGGACGCCTCACGGACAACACGGGCCGGGTGGTCAGCTTCAAGAATACCATCATCGTCATGACCAGCAACGCCGGTGCGCATTCCATTGATTCGGGCCGCTCCCTGGGCTTTGGCAGCAGAAGCATGACCAACGTGCGCAGCTACGAGACCATGAAGGAAACCGTCATGAAGGAGGTCAAGGAGCTGTTCCGGCCGGAGTTTATCAACCGGGTGGATGAACTGATTGTGTTCCATCCCCTGGAGGAAGCGGACATCCGCAAGATTGCCCGTTTGTTCCTCAGCCAGCTGGAAAAGCGCCTGGCGGAACGGGACATCCACCTGCGCTATGGCGAGGACATGGTGGCGTATCTGGCCAAGGAAGGCTTTGACGCAAAATATGGCGCGCGTCCGCTGCGCCGGGTGATTCAGCGCCTGGTGGAGGATACCCTTAGCGAAGAGCTGATCTCCGGAACCATCTCCCTGGGCGACACGGTACAGCTACGGATGGAGAACGATCACATCACCGTGAGCCGGATGGACCAGGTGCCCCAGAAAGAAGCACAGCCGGAAACGGTTTAACGCGGACTGCCTCTGGGTAAAAACGGACGGCTGTTCCCAGCGAATGCGGGGAGCAGCCCTTCCCATGAAAATGTACGGTAGCAATAAGAAAACGTCCTGCTTTCTTCGTTTGGAAGGAGCAGGACGTTTTTGTGCGTTGCAAAGACCGTGTTACCAGTTTTTCCAGGCGGCTAGCTCTTCATCATTGCACAGCACCTGGTGTCCGGGCTCGATATCCTGCCAGCGGGGGGGATGCTGCTCGTAGTGATGGCAGGAGGGATCGTAGATCTCCAGCACCTTTTTCTTTTCCACATCGGGATTGGGCTGCGGAATGGCGGAGAGCAGTGCACGGGTGTAGGGATGGGCAGGATGCCGGAAGAGCGTCTCCGTGTCGGCCATTTCCACAATCAAGCCCTTGTGTACCACGGCGATACGGTCACAGATGAAGCGCATCACGGACAGGTCGTGGCTGATGAACAGATACGTCAGCCCGCGCTCCTTTTGCAGCTGGCTCATGAGATTCAGCACCTGAGCGCGGATGGATACATCTAGGGCGGAAATGGGTTCGTCGGCGATGATAAATTCGGGGTTCATGATCAGCGCCCGGGCGATGCCGATACGCTGACGCTGGCCGCCGGAAAATTCATGGGGAAACCGCGTGGCAAACTCCGGGGGCAGTCCCACCGCATGCAGGGCGGCGGTAACTCTTTCCTGAATCTGCGCTTTGGTATAACCGCGCCCCTGCAACCCTTCGGAGACGATGTAGTCAATCTTCGCGCGCTCGTTCAGGCTGGCCATGGGGTCCTGGAAAATCATCTGGATTTTTTGCGTGATTTCCCGGTCCAGCTCCTTGGAAATGTGGCCGGTAATCTCCCGTCCCTTGAACTGGATGGAGCCGGCGCTTGCCGGGTATACGCGGATGATGCAGCGGCCAATGGTGGTTTTGCCGGAGCCGCTTTCGCCCACAATGCCAAAGGTTTCCCCCTTGTATATATCAAAGCTGACGCCTTTGACGGCCTTGAACCGGTGCCAGCTGTTGCCAAAGGTGACCTCCAGGTCCCGAACCTTCAGCAGCACTTCTCTCTCACGGGTTTCCAACTGCTTTCCCTCCCAACTGCTTCAGTTTGCGGATAACCTCGGGAGGCTCCACCTTGGGGGCACGGGGGTCCAACAGCCAGGTGCGTGCCCGGTGCGTAGGGGAAATATCGAAATACGGAGGCTGCTCCAGGTGGTCAATTTGCAGCGCCAGGGGATTGCGGGGAGCAAAGGCATCCCCGTGGATTTCCTGGAACAGGTTGGGCGGCGTGCCTTTGATGGAGTACAGCTCCTCGCCACGGTGTCCCAGCTGGGGCAGGGAGGACAGCAGCGCCCAGGTATACGGATGATGGGGATCGTAGAAAATCTCGTTCACCAGCCCCAGCTCCACAATGTCCCCGGCGTACATCACGGCCACGCGTTCGGCAATGTTGGCCACCACGCCCAGGTCATGGGTGATGAAAATGATGGTCAGGTTGTACTTGGCTTTGAGCTCCTTGAGCAGGTTCAATACCTGGGCCTGGATGGTTACGTCCAGGGCGGTGGTGGGCTCGTCGCAAATGAGAATCTTGGGGCGGCAGGCAATGGCGATGGCGATGACGATGCGCTGGCGCATGCCGCCGCTCAGCTCATGGGGATACTGCTTGTACCGCCGGCGGGGATCGTCAATGCGCACATCCTTGAGGATGTCAATGGCGGCTTCCCGGGCGGCCCGCCCCTTGAGCCCACGGTGCAGCTCCAGGGCTTCCAATATCTGCTTGCCGATGGACTTGAGGGGGTTCAGGCTGGTCATGGGGTCCTGGGGGATCATGCACACTTCGCTGCCGCGGATATTCAGCCAGTCGGTGGGTTTGGGCAGGTTGGTCAGGTCCACATACATCCGGCCCTGCTCATCCTGCTTGCAGGCGGTGCTTCCCTTGAACTTTTCCAGGGCATCGTAGTAGCGGATCTGCCCCTGGGAAATAAAGCCATTGCCGTCCAGCAGGCCGATAAAGTTTTTGTTCAGCACGCTTTTGCCGCAGCCGCTTTCGCCCACAATGGCCAGGGACTCTCCGCGGTATACGTTCAGGGTGACGCCCCGCAGGGCATGCAGGGTCTTGCCCCGCAGCTTGAACTTCACGTGGAGGTTTTCCACGGATAGAATGGGTTCTTGCATGGTGTTTTCCTCCCTTCCGTCACACATGGCTCTTGGGATCGGCGGCATCTGAGAAGGCGTTGCCGATCATATAGAAGGAAATGGTGACGATGGACAGGACGATGGTGGGGTAGATCAGCTGATAGCGCAGGCTGGGACTCATCATCAGCTTGCGGCCTTCGTTAATCAGGTTGCCCAGGCTGGGCACCGTGGCGGGAAGTCCCAGGCCGATGTAGGTGATGAATACCTCCGAGCCAATGGCGCCGGGAATGGACAGCGCCATGCGCAGCATAATCACCGATACCAGGTAGGGCAGCAGGTTTTTGACGATGATGCGCCAGGTGCTGGTGCCCAGGCACCGGGAAGCGATGTTATAGTCCCGGTCGCGGATAATGAGAATCTGATTGCGGATAAAGCGGGCCATACCAATCCATCCCGTGATGGACATGGCAAAGATGATGGTGCCCACCCCGGGCTTGAGAATGAAGGAGATCAGAATCAGAATGATGGTGCTGGGAATGTTATCCAGCACATTGTAAATTTCCGTAAAGAGGAAATCCAGCTTGCGTACATAGCCCCACAATACGCCCATGAGGATGCCCACACAGGCCTCGATCAAGGCGCAGGCCAGGCCAATGAACAGCGAAGTCCGCGTGCCGCTCCACAGCCGTGCCCACAGGTCCTGGCCGATGGAGTTGGTGCCCAGCCAGTGCTCAGCGGAGGGCTGCTTGTTCTTCAGCGGCAGGCCATTGTCGCCATTGGTCACCACAAAGGCGTCGTACTGCCCGGGCAGCAGCGGCTGAATAAAGGTGAACAGCACAATGAGCAGCATCAGAAGGAGCAGAAACATGGCCACCCGGTTTTTTCGGAAAGCGCGGAGGGTAGAGCGCCAGTAGGAGTAGTTGCTGGCGCCGGTGAGCTCGGCCTCCTCCGCGTCAAAGGGAGCAAAGGAGAATAGCTCCTTCTCGCTCAGGTCGCGCTTGAGCTGCGCTTGCAGGCTGTTTTCCAGGGCTTCCACCTTGGGATGCTTCAGCAGAGCCATCAGCGCTCCCCTCCCTTCTTGACCAGGTTGATGCGGGGGTCCATCAGCGCCATCATCAGGTCGCCCAGCAGCAGGCCGATGATGCCCACCGTGGCGTAGAGCAGCACGATGCCCAGCACCATGTTGTTATCCTGCTTCTTCACCACGTCCACCAGCAGGCCGCCCATGCCCGGGATGGAGTAGAGCGATTCAATATAGATGGAGCCGATGACGGTGTTCAGGAAAGACGTGGGCAGGTACTGCGCCATGGGTACAAAAGCATTGCGGAAAACGTGGTGAAAGAAAATTTTGTTTTCGCTCACACCCTTGATACGGGCCAGGGTCACATAATCCTTTTTGCTTTCATCCACCATGTAGCGGCGCAGCCACATGGCGTAGTAGGCGATATTGCCCAGGGACATGGAAAACACCGGCAGTACCCAGCTGATGGCTTTATCCGGGTCAAAAAGCATGCTGATGTGCAGCCACTCGGTGCCATAGAGCTGAATGAACAGGTAATATACCGCTGAAGGTACCGCCTGAATCAATACGATGAATGCCGCGCCCAGGTTGTCGAAAAACTTGCCCTTGTACTTGGCCATAAAGGTGCCCATGGGCAAGCCAATCAGCATGGAAAAGAGCAGCGACAGAGAGCCCAACTTAATGGAAACGGGAATTTTCGGGGCGAGAATTTCCGCCACCGGGACATTATCCCGGTAGACCCAGGAAATACCCAGGTTTCCGTGCAGAATCAATTCCTTGAAGAAATTGTACAGCTGTACAAGAATCGGCTGATCCAGGCCCATTTGGTGCAGGCCATTCTGGATCTGCGCGTCGGTCATTTTCTCAATGTTGGGGAAATAGCCATCAATGGGCATCTGGCGAACCAGGATGAACACGATGGACAAAATGATAAATAGCGTGATGAAGGAGCGGAGAAACCGCCTGCCCAGATATCGTGCCACGTACGTCTTCCTCTCTGTATAAGCTGGAATCCGCCGTTCCGTTCATACCCTGAGATACAGCGGAAACCCCGGCCTGGTCAAGACCGGGGTAAAAAACCCGGCGGGGAGCACGGATGCCCGCCCCGCCGGGGATGGACTTACTTGCCCATGGCGGTCAGCCATTCCTGGTAGGCCGCTTCGTATTCCTCGGCGCTGATGAAGTCCTCATGCAGCGTCTGGTACTTGTAACGCAGGTTGCTGACGCCGCAGGGAGAATACTGCCCTTCGAAGATATTCAGCTTCGTCACCTGATAGGACGCGGCTTCAATGTTGTAGGGGATAACCATGGCGTTGTTGATGAGCATGGCCTCCGCCTCGGCAAACTTGGTGTAGCGGGCGGCGATGTCATCGGTGATGGCCTTGGCTTCTTCCACGGTGGCGTAGTAGGTGGTCAGGATGTCCTTGGTCTCGGGATAGCTGTCGCCGTCCAGAGAAACGTCCATCTTGTTGTAGCTGTTGCCTTCATGCAGGCCGGTCTCGCTGTCGATGCTCTCGGCAAAGGGAGAGGCCCAGGTCAGCGGGTCGGCGTAGTCGGCGCCCCAGTTGCAGCGCATCATGCTGTACACGCCCGCGCGGCGGGTGGCGGACAGGAAGGACTCGGAGGGGCCAGCGTACAGCTCCACGTTGATGTAGTCCGTGCCCAGCACGCCTTCCAGCTGCTGTTTGAACAGGATGCTCTCGTTCTCCCAGTCGGTGTCGCCGCTCTTATAGGTCAGCAGGATGGTCACCGGGAAGGTGCAGCCCGCGGCGGTCAATTCTTCCATGGCCTTGGCCTTGTACTCCAGGGCCTTTTCCGCGTTGAAGAAGTTCTCCTCGGTGCCATCAAAGGGCGCCAGCTCGGAGTAGTCCACACCGTCCGCCGCGCAGAAGGTAGCGGGGGTGATGGTGTTTTGCAGGATGGACTCGGGATCGTCCGGCTCCAGGGCGCGCATGGAGTACGTGCGGTCAAAGGCGCTCATGATGGAGTGACGGAAGTTGCTGTTGTTCACGGCGATGCGCCAGTTGTCCGGGCCGTATTCGGCGTCGTACTGGGGATCAAAGTTGAAGCAGAAGAAATAGCTGAAGTCCGGCACGGCACGGCCGCGGCTGACGATATCCGCGTGGTTGGCCTTCCAGTCGTCGATGATGTCGTTGCTCAGGTCGGCGTAGTCCACCTCGCCGCGCAGGGCCATGGTAGGCGCCAGGGTAGCGGCTTCCGTGTTGTAGATCTGCTCGATGCGGTCGATGTAGACATGCTCGGCATCCCAGTTGTTGGGGTTCTTCACGAAAACGTGCTTTACCTGGGGCTCAAACTCGCTGAGGATGAACGCGCCGCAGTAATACATCTTTTCGCAGGCAGTGGCGAACTCCGCGCCCAGCTCTTCCAGCTGCGGGCCATAGGCGGGCATGAAGCTGCCATAGGTCATGCAGGAGAGCAGGTAGGGGGTGGGCTTATCCACGATGTACTGCAGGGTGTAGTCGTCCACAGCCTTCACGCCAACCTCGGCAAAGTCGGTGATTTCACCGGCATAGTACGCGGCGGCGTTCAGAATGTTGGCTTCCTCAAACATGTACTCCAGGCTGCTGTCATATTCGGGGGTCAGCACATACTTGGCGGCGGCCACAAAGTCGTTGGCGGTAACTTCGCCCACCTCGGCGCCGGTGTAGTCGTACCACTTCTGTCCCTGGCGCAGGTGGAAGGTCCAGGTGAGCTGATCCTCGGACACTTCCCAGGTTTCGGCCAGGCCGGGGATGATCTCGCCGATGTTGTTGTACTCAATCAGCGTATCCACCACGTTGGCACCGGGGGTGTAGTCCCAGGTGGTGCTGCTGGTCAGGTAGTTCAGCGTGGACACCTCGGAGCTGTACAGCGAAGTATAGACGCTCTCCTCCTCCGCGGAAGCGGGAAGGACGGCCAGGCTGGCCAGCATAGCCAGTGTCATCAAGAAGGCAAGCAGCTTTTTCATGAAATGGTGACCTCCTTTTGAAAAGATAATGATCCACGGGATTCACGGGGATGGGAAAGAATGGAATCCCCCGCGGCTGTTAGAAACAGGATACAACCCGCACATGCCCTTGTCAAGGCAGGGAAATGCATTTTTAATGTATAAAACTTGCATCTTGCGCTGAAACGCAAAATTTGTACGCAGGATATAATTTGAAGAAAAAGGCAAGCGACCGGTATGCCCTGGGAAAAATGAATTTTTAAGCTTTCATCCCGCCGCAAGCCGCCACAAACGCCTCAAAGAGCGCCAGCTGTCCGGGCTCTGTTTGCCACAGGCGTTCCGGGTGCCATTGCACGCCGACAAAGAAGCGTTCCCCCGCCAGCTCCGCGCCTTCGCACAGCCCGTCCTCGCTGTGCGCGGTGGGGATGAATCCCTGGCCCATGTGATGCACCCCTTGATGGTGCAGGGAATTGACCCGGGCGCTGTCTCCCAGAATCGCTTGCAGGCGGCTGTGGGGGGACAGGGCTACGGCATGGGCAGGATAGTGCTCCGGCTGCAGCTGCCGGTGCGCAATGGGATTGTCGGTGACAAACTCCTTGGGAATATCCTGATAAACGTCACCGCCCAGGGCAATATTCATGATCTGAAAGCCACGGCATACGCCCAGCACAGGCTTGACGGTGGGAAGGAGCAGCCGGCACAGGGTTAGCTCCATGGCGTCCCGGCGCGGGCTAATGTCCCCGCTCCAGGGGCGGCAGGGCTGATGGAAATACTGCGGGTCCACATCGCCGCCGCCCGTGAACAGAAAGCCATCCAGGGTCTGCACGTAGTCCTGGAGCACCGCTTCCCCGGCGTCCAGGGGGAGCAGTACCGGACGCGCACCCAGACGCAACAGCGCCTGGCAAAAATCATCGCGCACGCTTACATAGGTTTCTTCATGATTCAGGCCCGGTGTCAGGCCGATCCAGGGCGTTGCCACACTGGCCGCCTCCTTGCAACTCATGATTGTTTCCTTATATTCCATTTTTCACCGGGAAATTCCTGCCCGGACAGGAAAAACCGGGTTTGGGCGCGAATTTCTATGACCAAATCCATCGAAGCGAAGGAGCTGACAGCATCCATGAAGTTGTCCGTTGGACGCCTGCCCCATGGCCCGCGAAACCAGATCACCGACGTGCCGGGGGTCCGGGTGGGCCACTGCACCGTGGACCGGGAGGATTGCCATACGGGTGTGACGGTGATCCTGCCGCCGCCTGCAAACCCCTTTACGGAAAAGCTCACCGCCGCCGCCTTTGTGTGGAACGGCTTTGGCAAGAGCCAGGGCCTGGTTCAGGTGGAGGAGCTGGGCACCCTGGAAACGCCCATTGCCTTGACCAACACTCTGAACGTGGGTAAGGTCCATGACGCGATGGTTTCCGTGATGCTGGACTGGTGCCGCCGGGATGGGGTCAAGCTCACCAGCGTAAACCCCGTGGTGCTGGAGTGCAACGACAGCAGCATCAGTGATATTGCCCGCCGCCCCGTGGGCGAGGCGGAGGTGCGCGCCGCCATTGCCGCCGCTTCCGCGGACTTTGCCGAGGGGGACGTGGGCGCGGGCCGGGGCACCATCTGCTACGGTATGAAGGGCGGTATCGGTTCCGCATCCCGGCAGATGACCCTGGGGGACGAAACCTTCACCCTTGGGGTGCTGGTGCAGTCCAATTACGGGGCATCGGCGGACTTCCAGTGGGCACAGCTGCCCCAGGGGCTGGCGGAGTGCGACCGGGGCTCCATTATCATGGTGGTGGCCACGGATCTTCCCCTGAGCCACCGGCAACTCAGGCGGGTCATCAAACGGGCCAGCGTGGGCATGGCGCGCCTGGGTTCCTACGTGGGCCACGGCAGCGGGGAGATTATGGTGGGATTCACCACCGCTCCCCGGGCGGTTTCCGGCGCCTTTGAAACCATGCGGGTGCTTCGGGAGGAGGAAATCAACCTGCCTTTCCGCGCCGTGGGCGAGTGCTGTGAGGAGGCCATCCTCAAGTCCATGCTTTGTGCCCGTGCCGGAAAAACCCTGGACGGAGAAGCGGTGCCTGCGCTATCTGACCTCCTGGCGGAGCGCAAACAGCCATAACTTTTTGACTGGGAAGGGAGGCGCGGCCGGTGTATCTGGATAGCTTTGTTTTTCCCGACGAGGACTGGGAGTGGAACGCACGCCTGGCGGAGAAGCGCACCTGCTACAACACCATGTATCCCATGGGCGTGCTGTCGGGCATCGGGCTGGAACGGTTGGACTTTGCTCCCATTACCATCCTTTATGGCGGCAACGGCACCGGCAAGACCACGGCCCTGAACGTTATGGCGGCCAAGCTGGGGCTGCTGCGGGATACCCTCGGAAACAGCTCCACCTTCATGGAGGCCTATGTGCGGGCCTGCCGGGCCAACCTGGAGGAGGACATCCCCGCACATAGCCGCATGGTTACCAGCGACGACGTGTTCGACTATATGCTCAACCTCCGTGAGCTCAATACGCACATCGACCAGGAGCGGGAGAAGCTATTCCAGGAGCACACCCAGGCCCGGCACACCGTGTTCCAGCTGCGCAATCTGGATGACTATGAGGAGCTGAAAAAGCGCAACAGTGCCCGGCGGAAAACCCAATCCGCCTTTGTGCGGGAGCAGCTGGGGGGCAATGTGCGGGAGATGTCCAACGGGGAGAGCGCGCTGTTTTATTTCAAGCAGCGCCTGGAGGAGGACGCGCTGTACCTGCTGGACGAGCCGGAGAACAGCCTCAGCGCCGAAAGACAGCTGGAGCTGGCGGCATACCTGGAGGAATCCGCCCGATACGCGGGGTGCCAGCTGGTGATTGCCACCCATTCGCCCTTCCTGCTGGCCATGGAACGGGTGAAAATTTACGACTTCGATACCCATCCCGTGGAGGTGCGCCGGTGGACGGAGCTGAAGAATGTGCGGGTCTACGCGGACTTTTTCCGGGCGCATGCGGGGGAGTTTGACCTGTGAGACAAAAAATCGCCGGGACGTGATGATGCGTCCCGGCGTTTGTGTGCAGAAAAAGATTGCTGCGCGTTACCGCTTGCTCTGCTCCTGGGCGGCGGTGATTTCCTCATAGCGCTCCTGCAAATACATCCAGCGCTCCATGGCCGCGTCCAGCGCCGCCTGCGTTTCCTCCTGCTTGGCCATCAGCTCGGTCACCCGGGCGTAATTGGCGCTGTTTGCCTCCAGCTCCTTGCCCAAACGGTCCAGCTCCGCTTCCAGGCTTGCAATGGTGCCCTCAATGGTGTCAAAGTCCCGCTGCTCCTTGAAGGTGAAACGCTTGGAGACGGGGCGCTCACGGGGAGGCTGGGGCGCCTGCTTCTTTTCCGGGGATGGAGCGGTTTCCCGGGCGGCCTTGTCCGCCAGGTAATCCTCGCAGCCGCCATTGTAGGGGGTCAGCTCCCCATTCGCCAGGGCAAAAAGCTTCCGGGTCACCCGGTCCAGGAAGTACCGGTCGTGGCTTACGGCTACCACCGCGCCCTGGAAACCGTCCAGATAGTCCTCCAGCACGTTGAGGGTCTCCAGATCCAGATCGTTGGTGGGCTCGTCCAGGAGCAGCACATTGGGCGCGGCCATGAGCACCCGCAGCAGGTACAGCCGCCGCTGCTCGCCTCCGGAGAGGGAGGATACCTTCTGGTACTGCATGCCCGAAGGGAACAGAAAGGTCTCCGCCATCTGGGAGGCGGACATCTCCCCGTCGGGGGTATATACCTTCACGGCCACATCCCGAATGGCGTCGATGATGCGGGCGTCCGGGTCCATGGGCGGGCAGTGCTGGGCAAATACGCCCAGGCGCACGGTTTCCCCCAGCTCCACGCTGCCACGGGTGGGCGGCAGATCGCTGCTGAGCAGACGCAGCAGGGTGGTTTTCCCCGCGCCGTTGTCACCAACGATGCCCACCCGGTCATCCCGCAGCAGGGTATAGGAGAAGTCGCGGATCAGCGTCCGTCCACCCAGCTCGCAGCCCAGATGCTCACAGGAGAGAATCTTTTTGCCCAGGCGGCTGGCAACGCTCTTGATTTCCAGCTTCGCTTCCGGGGGCGCCTCCCGGACATTTTCCTGCAGGGTTTCAAAGCGGTCGATGCGGCCCTTGGCCTTGGTGCTCCGGGCGCGGGCGCCCCGCTGAATCCAGCTTAGTTCCGTGCGGTACAGGCTGCGCTGCTTGCGCAGGGTGGCCGCGGCCATCTCCTCCCGCTGGGCGCGTTCCTCCAGGTAACCGGCATAATCCGTTTGGTAGGTCTGCACGCCGCCGTTACCCACGTGAAAGATGCGGCTAAACACCCGCTGAAGCAGGTACCGGTCATGGGTAACGCAAAGGAGCGTACCGCGGTAGCGGACCAGCTGTTCCTCCAGCCAGGCGGCCGTGTCCAGGTCGATGTGATTGGTAGGCTCGTCCAGGAGCAAGGCCTCGGTGGGGCGGCAGAGAACCCCGGCCAGGGCCACGCGCATTTTCTGCCCGCCGGAAAGCGTGGAAACCTTCTGCTGAAAATCCGTAAAACCCAGGCGGGAGAGAATGGTTTGGGCTTCATAGGCGGCGGCTTCACGCTCCTGGGGCGTGGCGGCTGGAAGATAATCCAGCGCGGCCTGGGTGATGGTGGCTTCTGGGTTAAGGTCCGGGGTTTGGGGCAGATAGGCCACGGTCAGCCCGCGCTTGCGGGAAACCTCGCCCCGGTCCGGCTCCTCCGTGCCTGCCAATAGCCGCAGCAGGGTGGACTTCCCCGCGCCGTTGCGGCCCACAATGCCGATTTTATCCCCCTCGGAAACGGTGAGGGTGACATGCTCCAACAGATGCTTTTCGCTGTAATGCAGGGATAGATCCGTCAGCGTAAACGCGCTTGCCATGGTGCCTCCTGTGTAAATGGCGCCGCCCTGTCACGTGTCGGCATAGGACGGCGCGGGGTTGTAAAAGCAGTGGTTGCCCACCCGCAGAACAAAATATCCCACCGCGGAGGGAAAGCTGTTCCGGCAGGTGACGGAATAAGGATTGTAGAACCACAGGGCCTGGCTCAGGTTGGTCAGCCGGTTCCCGGCAATGGCCCAGTTGGCGATGTCGTAATGAATCTGGGTGGGATTCATGTTGTAGACGTTTTGCAGGTTGACCTGCCCGCCCAGCTCGGTGCGGGCGCAATTAAACTGCCCTGCCTGAAAGATCACGTCCCGCAGGGTATTGTAGCGGCCGTACTCCCCGTAGTCGATGCGCACACGGTTCATCACCACGCTGGCAACGGCGCGCATGCCGTTGTCTCCTTCGCCCCCTGCTTCGCACTGAATCAGCCGGGCAAACAGCTCCAGCTCGGACATCGTCGCCTCGCCCCCTTTTGCTCCAGCATATGCGGTAAAAGGGCCGCTTCATGCCAGGGCACAGAAAAAGCGGGGAGCGTCCCGCCCTGGATCATGGCAAACGCCTCGACCCGGGGACGGCGGCGCTTCCCGCCGGAAGGAGCAAGGACCGCGCGGACCTTACCGTCCGCGTCCATTGCCCAGCAGGTGCCGCAGGGCGCTGTAATCCTCCAGGGCACGGCCGCAACCCATGACCACGCAGGTCTGGGGGTCGTCAGCCACGCCGCAGGGAATCTTCATCACCGCGTACACTGCCTCGCACAGCCCGGTAAGGGCCGCCGCGCCGCCGGTGAACACGATGCCGTCGTTGAAGATGTCGGAGGCCAGCTGGGGTGGCGTGCGCTCAATGACCGCTTGAATGGCCTCGATGAGCTCGCTGATGGGGTCCTTGAGGGCCTCATAGATCTCGGTGGAGGAAATCTTCATGGTCTTGGGCAGGCCGGTAATCAGGTTGCGGCCCGTGACCTCCATGGCAATCTCCTCCAGGCGGGGCACGGCGCTGCCAATGTTGATTTTCAACTCCTCCGCCGTACGTTCGCCAATGAGCAGGTTGTATTTCTTACGCAGGTGCCGGATAATGGCGTCATCGAAGTAATCCCCGCCGATGGGCACGCAGCTGGAAACCGTTACCTGCCCCAGGGAGAGCACCGCAATGTCCGTTACCCCCGCGCCCATGTCGATAATCATGGTGCCGTAGGCTTCTTCAAACTGCAGTCCGGCGCCCAGGGCGGCGGCGATGGGCCGGTCCAGCAGCTGGGTGCGGCGCATGCCCGCGTCAAACATGATGCTGATGATGGAGCGCTTCTCCACCTCGTTCACGCCGCTGGGCACGGAGATCACCGCCCGGGGCCGGGAGAAGAAATGCCGGCCGATGACGTGCATGGTGAAATACTTCAGCAGCGTATTGGTCAGGTCAAAGTCCGTCACCGTGCCCTGGCGCAGGGGGCGGATAGCCAGCACGTTGCCGGGGGTGCGGCCGATCATGCGGTAGGCATCGCTGCCAACGGCGAGAATCTTTTTGCTGTCCCGCTCAATGGCCACCACCGCGGGCTCCCGCAGCACGATGCCCTTGCCTTTCATGTAGAAGAGCACGTTGGAAGTGCCCAGGTCGATGCCGATGTCATTGACTGCAGCCACGTAACCTTCCCCTTTGCCTTATCAAAAAATTGGTATATCATAGGCATTATAGCATGTTCGGGCTGCAAAGTAAACTACTGCCGCATGACCGCAGGGGAATCCTCCGCCGCACGGGCCTCCAGAAACTTTTTCCGCGTGGCTGCGCCGCCCCGCAGGTGGCGCACGGCCTTGTTGTATTGCAAAAGCAGCTCCACCTGCCGCCCCAGGCTTTCGCTGAGCTGTGGCAGGCGCTGATGCATGTCCTTGTGTACCGACGACTTGGAAAGGCCAAAGGCTTTGGCCGCCTGGCGGACGGTGGCGTGATGCTCCAGCATGTAGGTGGCGATGCGCAGGCAGCGCTGGGCCAGGTCAGGGGGAATGGTTTCCCGGCCGGCCGGCGTGCGCTTATCCTTTCTCATTGAAAATCCCCCCTCCAAGGTTTGTACCACCTTATGAGGGGGGAACGGGGAAAAGAACGGCTTTTATTCCTGATGCCAGCGGATGGCGGCGGGGTCCCGGAAAGCGGCCTCGGGGCAATACACCCGGGTTAGCTCCAGCCCGCAGGCAGGGGCCGTTACGCCCAGGGCAAGCCGGTCGCCGCTCTCCAGCGCGCGGGAAAAGGCATCCCCGCCTCGCCGGCCTAAGCCAATTTCCATCAGCGTGCCGGCAATGATGCGCACCATGTTATACAGGAAGGCGTCGCCCTCCACCAGGAGCGTCACGTCGTCCCCTACCCGGGTTACCTGCGCCAGGGTCAGGGTACGCACGGTGGTTTTGGCTGTGCCGCCGGAGGCCTGGAAGGCGGCGAAATCATGCCGCCCCAGCAGAGTTTGGGCCGCGCGGTCCATGGCGGATGCGTCCAGGGGCAGGGGCACATGGGCGCACAGGTTGCGCCGCAGGGCGGTGCCATGGCGGCTGTTGCAAATGCGGTAGGTATAGCGCTTGCCGCAGGTGAGAAACCGTGCGTGGAAGTCCGGGGGCACCTGCCGCCCCTGATGCACCCGGATGTCCCGGGGAAGCATGGTATTGAGCACGAAGGGATATTTCTCCGGGGGAATGGAGGAGTCCGTGTCAAAATGAAAGGTTTGACCCAGGGCATGCACCCCGGCGTCCGTGCGGCTGGCGCCGGTGATGGTTACCGGCGCGCCGGTGGCCCGGGAGAGGGCTTCCTCCAGCACCTGTTGCACCGCCAGGCCGTTGAGCTGGCGCTGCCAGCCCGCGTAAGCGGTGCCGTCGTATTCCACGGTGCAGAGTATGCGCCTCATACCAGCAGGCCCTCTACCACGATCAACCCAACGAATGCCGCCATGACCAGGCTGGCATACAGATCCGCACGGGTGAGCTTGAGCACGCGAAGCCGGGTGCGGCCCTCCCCGCCGCGGTAGCAGCGGGATTCCATGGCCATGGCCAGATCCCCTGCCCGGCGGAAGGCGCTGACGAACAGCGGCACCAGCAGGGGCACCATGGCCTTGGCCCGGGCCAGCAGGTTTCCGGACTCAAAGTCCGCGCCAC
>USCR01000042.1 GCA_900553295.1 uncultured Eubacteriales bacterium
TATATTGGCCGTCACGATGGACTTGGTATGCCGGTCAACGCCACGTTCCAGTTCCAAGCCGATGCTGGCAAAGGATAGCTGCCCCATCAGGAAGGGATTGTACCGCTGGTAGAGGCTAAAAAAGCTCAGCGCATCCTGGAGCCATGCCTGCGTAACCCCGCCGGCCAGCAGGTCCATCAGCCACAGGGCCAGGTTGACCCCAAAGGCGGCCACCGCCGCGGTTACCTGGTTGGACGCGCAGCCGGAGATGTACAGGTCAAGGGCCAGGAAGGCGCTCCCCTGGAGGATAAAGCCCAGGTATCCCACCATCAGCTCCCCAGGGTACACCGCCCCATACAGGGCCACCACCAGCACGTATACCAGCGTCAGCAGCACCGTGCAGGCCATGACCGTCACCGCCGCCAGGTATTTGCCCAGCACAATCCCCGGCAGGGAGACCGGGCTGGTGAGCAAAAGCTGGTCGGTGCGCTTTTGCTTTTCCTCCGCCAGCAGGCGCATGGTCAGCACCGGGGAGAGCAGCATCCACAGATAGCTGATTTGCCCCAGGAAGGTCAGCACGTCGCTGGACCGGGCGTCCAGCACCAGCATGTAGAAAAACAATCCCGACAGGGACAGAAATACCCCCATGAACACATAGCCCACCGGGGTGTAAAAGTAGCTTTGAAGCTCCCGCTTCCAAATGGCCAGCAAGGGATCAACTCCTTCTATACATAAAGCCGGGGGGGAGAGTTACTCCTCCGTGGTGGCCCGGAGGAACACTTCTTCCAGGGTATCCTTGACCACGGTGAGCTGCATCAGCGGGGCGTCCAGCCCTGCCAGCAGGCGGAACAGCTGCGCCTGGGCGCGGCCCCGCCCCGTCTCCCGGAGGCACTCCATTTCCAGCTCGGTGTAGTCCGCGTCGGGGGTGGGGAGCACCTTGACCCGGCGCACGCATTCCAGGCTGTTCAGCGCGGGCAGGAGCAGGCGCTCCTTCATGGCCACGGTGGCGCGCAGGCGGATGGTTTCCCCGTCCCCGCCGGTGAGCTCGGCCATGGCTGCTTCCCGGATCAGCTTCCCTTTGTGCAGGATCACCACCCGGTCGCACAGCTGCTGTATCTCCGGCAGCAGATGGGAGGAGAAGATCACCGTGTGCTCCTTGCCCAGCTGACGGATGAGTTCCCGGATCTCCTTCACCTGCCGGGGGTCCAGGCCCACGGTGGGCTCGTCCAGCACCAGCACCGGGGGATTGCCGCACAGGGCCTGGGCCACGCCCACGCGCTGGCGGTACCCCTTCGACAGATTTCCCACCCGGCGCTGCGCCACTTCCTTCAGGCCGCAGGTATCCATGATCTGCCCGATGTGCTTCTCTATGGCCTCCCGGCGCACTTCCTTGAGCTGGCATACAAAGGTCAGGTATGCCGTCACGGTCATTTCATCATACAGGGGCGGCCGCTCCGGCAGATAACCGATGCAGCGCTTGCACTCCCGCGGCTGCTGAAGCATATCCATGCCGTTCACCCGCACGCTGCCGCTGGTGGGCGGGAAATAGCCGGTGAGCATGTTCAGCGTGGTGGTCTTTCCCGCGCCGTTCTGTCCCAGCAGGCCCACAATCTGCCCCTCCGGGGCAAAAAAGCTCAGCCCGCTCACCGCCTCCGTGGCGCCGTAGCGTTTGGTTACATTGCACAGCTCAATCATGCGTTTCTTCCTTTCCAAGGCTTCAAAGGTATCATACCATGGAAAAGCATACAGAGTATGAATAAAGTGTTAAGTTTGGCGGAGGGTAAACAAAGCCCGCACGTCCCCTTTGGGGGATGTGCGGGCACAGAATGTTGACAAGGTATTTTGCTCCATCATTTTTATTTACGGGTTGTGCCATAGAGCCTTGCAAGCCCAAAAGGTTTCGCGCCTGCGGGCGCGACCAAAGGGCTTTCCGATCGCCCTTTGGAAACCTTCGGCCCATACTTGTTGGTATGCTTGCAAGCTAGGAAGCCGGAAAATTTTGGTTCAGTGTTTCAGCTCGAAATAGCATGGGCTTTTCAGCCGCCTGAAGTGGCTTCCGCCACTTTTGTCACACGCTGAGCCTGCACGTCCCCTTTGGGGGCTGTGCGGGCAGAAAAGCTACGCCTGTGGCGCGTAAATTTCAAAGGTTCAGCCTTCCGCGGAAACGGCCCCGGCCTTGGCCTTTTTCTGCGCGGCCTGCTGGGCCTTGGCCGCCTTGCACAGGGGACGCAGGGTGCAGCTTTCGCACAGGGGATGCTGTGCCTTGCAAACCCGCCGCCCGTGGAAGATCAGCCAATGGTGGGCATCCCGCCAGTCGGATTTGGGGATGGCTTTCATCAGCTGCCGCTCGGTTTCCTCCACGGTGGAGGCGTCCGCCAGACCCAGGCGGTTGCTTACGCGGAACACATGGGTGTCCACCGCGATGGCGGGCACGCCGAATGCGTTGGCCAACACCACGTTGGCGGTTTTACGCCCCACGCCGGGCAGGGCGGTGAGCTCCTCCATGGTGGAAGGCACCTGGCCGCCGTGCTTTTCCACAATCATCCGGCAGGCATTGACGATGTTGCCCGCCTTGCTCTTGAAGCCGCAGCTCTTCACCAGGGGATACAGCTCCTCGGCGGTGCAGGCGGCCATGGCCGTGGCGTCGGGGTAGCGGGCGAACACCTCCGGGGTCACCTTGTTCACCTGCTTGTCCGTGCACTGGGCGGAGAGCATGGTGGCCACCAGGGTTTCATAGGGGTTGGTGAAGTGCAGCTCCGGCCCCGCGTCGGGGTAGAGCCGCTTGAGCTCGGCCAGGATGGCTTTCTTAGACATGGGGGAGACCTCCTTTGGTCACACTTGGGTAAGGGACGTGGGCATGCGGCGGATGAGCTTCATGGTCAGGTACAGCAGCGCCACATTCACGGGGTATTGCGCCAGGTTTTTCACCGCCCGGACCGGGAAAGTGGCCAGCACGCCGCTTCCCTGGAGCATCCACAGCCACAGGGTATTCAGGGCAATATTGCATACCAGGGTGACAGGCAGTATGCACAGGGCGGCGCGCCACAGGCTGTCCTTGCGGCGGTAGAGCCACAGGCCGTAGTTCATCCCGGCCAGGGCCGCCGTGAGGGTGAAGCCGGGGAACACCGCGCCCGAGGGAAACAAGGTTGCCCCCAGCAGGTCGGCGCAGGCCGCCACCAGCATCCCGCAGAAGGGGCCCATGAGCATGCCCGCCACCGCGTTGGGCAAAAAGCCCAGGTTCACCCGCAGGGAATCGCTGAGCTGCACGTTGAACAGCCGGCTCATGACCACCTGCATGGCCAGGAGCACCCCCATCATACATAACCGCCTGGGCGTGAGCTGAAACCAGCTGCGCCACACGGCTTCCCTTTGTTTTTCCACCATAAGAAAAAACGCCTCCTTCCAAATCAAAATTGCATTGATCCGCAAAAAGGCGTTGTGATACATCCTGAGCAGTGGGATGCGGCGATGGCACCGCGGCGGAAAATCCGCCTTCGTCTCATGACAACTCCCCGTCCATGAGCACTTAACGCGCCAGAGCCTACTCTGCCAAAATCGGATCATCGAAACGGCTCCATCATACGCTTTTTTTCGCCCATGCGCAAGGGGGCGCGGGGAGGAAATTTTGTGGGAAGGGGGCAAGAAAAGGCGACGGGACGCACCCGCTCGGAGAGCCGCCCCCTTACAGCAGCTTGATGAGCATGGTTTTCTGCTCGTCCATCTCCACCACCAGCATGCCTTCCTTTTCCAACTGCTTCATAATGTCGGAAAAGCGCTTGAAGCCAATGCTCCGCTCGTTGAAGTTGGGGTAGGTGGTAAGGATATCCGCCTTGAGAATGGAGGGATTGACCCGGTCAAACCCGCCATCCTTATAGGCCTTGAGCTGGGCGGCAAAGGCCTCCCGCCAGTTGTCCCGGGTGAGCTGGGGCATGGCCTCCTGCTCGGGCGCGTTGAGGCTGACCATCATGTTGAAATTGTCGTTTTTGATGCGCAGGGAGCCAAACTTGGCCGCCAGGTTGGACAGCAGCTTGCCAAAGGTGGCGCACCCATAGGCTTTTTCGTTGAAGTCCGGGCGCAGGCGCAGCAGCACGCCCTTGAGCTCGCTGGCGTACATCTCGTCCTTGTCGGACTGCTCCTCGAATATGGAGCACAGGAGCTTGTTCAGCTCGGCCTCGTCCATGCTCTCCTCGGAGGAGGATTGCCGGCTCCGCTTGGTGGTGGGCGCGGTTACCTTGCGCCCGCCCACGCTCTCCAGAAACTGGAACTCGTTGCAGGCATTGATGAAAATGGTGCTGGCGGCCTCGCTGCGGCTGATGCCCAGGACAAACTTGCCCATGGCCTTGAGCCGGCCCACCAGGGGGGTGTAGTCGCTGTCGCCGCTTACGATGCAGAAGCTGTCAATAAGCTCGTTTTTATAGGCGACCTCCAGGGCGTCGATGACCAGCTGAATGTCCGCGTTGTTCTTTTGGGAAATGCCGTAGCGCAGGGAGGGCACCACCGTAAAGGTGTTGCTCAGAAGGATCTCCTTCAGGTCGCTGAAGCGGTCGGTGTAGCCATAAACCTTGCCCAGCAGAATATCCCCGCGGATCTTCACCTTTTCCAGGATGCTGTTCAGGGTGGCCACCTTGGCGCCACAGTTTTCCAGATCCACAAAAATGGCAAACTTGGAAGGGCTGGATGTACTCAGTGGAAAAACCTCTTTTCAAATAATATCAAAACGGTGGAAAACCTTCAGCTTTGATGGGCGCGAGGCGGCAATGCCTTGGCGCCCTTCCCGCACGCTGACAAGTCAAATGCGGAACGTAAAGCGGTCCCCGCGGATCACCTGATGGGAGGTGTGCAGCGGATGGCCGGACTGATCGTAGATCACTTCATGCAGGCACAGCAGGGCGTCGCCCGGGGCAACGTCCAGGGCCTTGGCCTGGGCGGGCGTGGCATAGCACAGGGATACCTCATGGATGGCCTGACGGGCTTCCATGCCCTTCTCCGCCAGCAGCGCGTACAGCGAGCCGCTCAGGTCCTCCTCCATCAGCCAGGCGTAGGCCGGGGGAAAATGATTGGTTTCCAGCATCACGGGCATATCGTCAGCCAGGCGCAGGCGAACAATCTCCACCACCTGCTCGTCCGCTTCACAGCCCAGGGCAACGCGGTCCGCCTCCTCCGGGTGTGTCCATTGCACATGCAATACCCGGGTGCCGGGGGTGCAGCCCATCATCCGGCAGGCGTCGTGGAAGCTGTTCACGTTGCGCAGGTCCTTCTGGATACGGGGGATGCCCACAAAGGTACCCTTGCCCTGGTGGCGCTTGAGCAGCCCTTCCTGGGTCAGCTCCGAAAGCGCCTTGCGCACGGTAACCCGGCTCACCTGATACGTTTCGCACAGCTCCTGCTCCGAGGGAATGCGGCTGTGCACGGGATAGACCCCGCTCTGGATGTCCGCGCGCAGCTTTTGCATCAGCTGCTTGTACAGGGGGCTGTAGCTTTCCGTGTTCAGAATCTGCTTTTTCATGGGCCTCACTCCTTGCTGCATGGGTTCAGTATACCATTGTTCACGGGAAAATACCATACTTTTCTGGACAAATGGCCTGGCGCAGGGTACAATATGAAATGTCATGAATACAATCGAGGAGGGTGGAACCCGTGAAGGAATTCCCCCGCGTTTCCGCCTGCGTGGTGCTCTACCGGTCAGGGGAGCAGGCCCTGGAAACGCTCCAGTGCCTGGAGGACAGCCGCCCCCGGCCGGAGATTTTCGTGGTGGACAACCATAGTGGCGATGGCCTGGCGGCGCGCGTGGCGGAGCGCTTTCCTGATATACGCCTGCTGCCCCAGGCGGAAAACCTGGGCTTCGGCCGGGGAAACAACGTGGTGCTGCCCCTGCTGCATAGTGAATACCATCTGCTGTGCAACCCGGATGTTACCTTTCCCCCGGAGCTGCTGGACCGCATGACGGCGTGGATGGACGCCCACCCGGAGGCGGTGATCCTCACCCCCCGGGTGATGAACCAGGACGGCACGGAGCAGTTTCTTCCCAAGGGGGAAATCACCGTGCGTCACCTGCTGGGCGGACGGCTGGAGCGCCTGGGGGGCTGCTTCCGGCGCTGGCGGCGGGAATTCACCCTGGCGGATGCGCAGGTCACCGGGCCGCGAAAGGTGCACTTTGCCACGGGATGCTTTCTGCTCATCCGCACGGAGGCCTTCCGCACCCTGCGGGGCTTTGACCCGCGGTTTTTCCTCTATCAGGAGGATTCGGACCTGAGCCGCCGGGCAGAGCAGCTGGGGAATATTGTGTATCACCCGGACATGGTGGTAACCCACGCCTGGGCCCGGGAGAACACCCGCACCCTGCGGGGAAACCTGCGGCAGGTGCGCTCCATATGCCAGTATTTCCACAAATGGGGGTGGAAGTGGTGACAGAGGTGCTGCTGGCCTGCTACAACGGGGAAAAGTACCTGCCGCCGCTGCTGGCTTCCCTCAGCGCCCAGGGGGAAAAGGATTTTCGCGTGCTCATGCAGGACGACGGCTCCCGGGACGGCACCCTGGCGCTGCTCAAAAGCCAGGCGGAGGCGGACAGCCGCTTTCTGCTTACGGCGGATGCCAGCCCTGCCCGCCTGCGGGGGGCTATCGGCAATTTCTGGAGCCTGCTGGGGCAGTCCCGCGGGGACTATACCGCCCTGTGCGACCAGGACGACGTGTGGCATGCCGATCGTTTGCAAGCCGGGCTGGCGGCCATGGGGGAGGCCGAGGCCCGCTGGGGCCGGGAAACGCCCCTGCTGGTGCACAGCGATGCCCGGGTGGTGGACGCCTCCGGCCGGGTGCTGCACGAGAGCTTCTTTGCCCATCAGGGGTGGGACTTCCGGGCGGTGGAGCTTCCCCGGCTGCTGGTGCAGAACAATGTTACCGGCTGCACGGTGCTCATGAACCGTCCCCTGCGGGAATTGGCCCTGCGCTGTGGTGACCCGGCGAAAATGTACATGCACGATTGGTTTCTGGCCCTGACCGCCGCCGCCTTTGGGCATGTGGTGTGCCTGCCCCGGCCGCTGGTGGATTACCGCCAGCATGGCAACAATGAGATGGGGGCCAGCGCCGCGGGACTGGCGGAACGGGGGGTGCGCGCCCTTTCGGCCCGGGAACGGGGCAAGGCGCGCATAGCCCTGACCTATCGCCATACCCGGGACTTCGCCGCGGCCTACGGCGCACTGCTGCCGCCCGCGGCCCGGGAGATTATCGACCGATACCTGGCCCTGGAGCACAGGCCCAAGCCTGCCCGCGTATGGGGCATGCTTCGGGGCGGATACCGCATGCAAAGCCCGGTAACCCGGGCTGGACAGATTTTCTTTTGCTGAAAGGAAGGAATATTCCCATGCTGACCATGGAACGCGCCAAGGAACTCAATGATGCCATGGTAACCGAGCCGCATCTGCGCGTGCACGCCCTGAGCGTCAGCGCCGCCATGCGGGCCATGGCCGCCTACTTTGGCGAGGACGCCGAGCACTGGGCTGCCATCGGTTACCTGCACGATTACGATTATGAACGCTACCCCGAGGAGCACCTCCAGCATACCGCGGAGCCGCTCACGGAAGCGGGCCTTACCCAGGAGGAGGTCCGCGCCATCCTCAGCCACGGCTATGGCGTGTGCTCGGACGTGGAACCGGTGACCAACCTGGAAAAGAGCCTGTACACCGTGGATGAGCTCACGGGCATCATCGGCGCCTGCGCCCGCATGCGTCCCAATGGGCTGCACGACCTGGAGGTAAGCAGCTTCATGAAGAAATTCAAGGACAAGAAGTTTGCCGCCAAGTGCGACCGGGAGCTCATCAAGGGCGGCTGTGCCATGCTGGGCATGGACGTGAAGGACGTGGCGGCCATCTGCATTGAGGGCATGCGGCCCTACGCCCACGAGCTGGGCCTGGATGGCACCGGAAACGCCTGAGTCCCCAAAAATCGGAAGGAGCGCTTGCCTGATGAAATTTGTGCTGGAGGTCCTCCGGGGCATGGTGATTGGCCTGGCCAATATTATCCCCGGCGTCAGCGGCGGCACCATGATGGTGTCCATGGGCATCTATGATACGCTGATCCATTGCATTACCCACCTGTTCAAGGAGTTCAAGAAGTCCGTGATGACCCTGCTGCCCTATGCCATCGGCATGGCGGTGGCCATCGGCGCGTTGAGCTTTGCGCTGAAGTGGGCCTTTGCGAACTATGCCTTGCCCACCAATACGCTGTTCATCGGGCTGATTCTGGGCGGCTTGCCGGCCATTCTGCGCCAGGTGAAGGGCAAGAAAAAAGGCCCGGTGGGCGCGGTGCTCTTCCTCGCCTTTTTTGCGCTGATTATCCTTATGCAGCTGTTCCAGAGCGAAAACTCCGTGACCATTCAGCTGAGCGTAGTGGAGGTGCTCAAGCTGTTCGTGCTGGGCGCGGTGGCCTCGGCTACCATGATCATCCCCGGCGTCAGCGGCTCGATGATCCTCAAAATTTTGGGGTATTACGAGCCGGTGGTCACCGTGGGCATCCCCGGCCTGCTTACGGGCTTGCGCTACGGTGACTGGGCGGCGGTGGCAGCCAACCTGGGCATCCTGGTTCCCTTTGGGCTGGGCGTGATTGTGGGCATCTTCGCCATTGCCAAGCTCATTGAGGTGTTGCTGGCCCGCTGGGAGGGGCAGACCTACTGCGCTATCCTGGGGCTAGTGGCGGCGTCCCCGGTGGCCATCCTCATGTCCACAAACATGAGCAACCTGGGCTGGGGCACTCTGCTGGTCAGCCTGGTGACCTTTGCCCTGGGCTTTTATGTGGCCTGGCGCATGAGCGGGACGGAAGAACCGGCACCCAAGGCGTAAAGCCTTCTGCCTGCTCAAAAAACGCGTACTTCTTCAAGCTGAAACACTGAAGAGGAAACTTTCAGTTTCTTAGCTGGCAAGAACATCAATGCGTGTGGGAAACGAAGGTTCCCAAAGGACAATCAGAAAGCCCTTTGGCTGCGCTCGCAGCCGCGAAATCTTCTGCGCTTGCAAACATGTATTGCACAACTCGCAAAAAATGATGGATTAAAATACTTTGCCAACGGTCTGAAGGCGAAAACCTTTCAGATAATGTACGAAAAAACCGGAACCGGCGGTTTTTTGATGGTGGCTTTGCTTCACCGGAACGTCTTTTTCAAGGCGTGAAGCAAAAAAATTTACTCGGCCGAGAGGCTCCGTTTACACGGACCATACGTGCGCATATTACACTGGGACCGGAAGAAAGGAGAGGATATCATGAAAAAGTTGACTTCCCTGGTGGCGCTCGTGCTGAGTATTGCTTTGCCGGTTTTTGCTGTGGCGGAAGAGCCCGCGGCAACGCCGGAACCTGTCCCTGCGGAGGAGATCCTGGCCTATACCCAGGTCTATGAGCCGGAAACTTCCTTCGTGCTCTCCTCTACCGTTGCCTGGAACGCCGATGAAACCGCCCTGGAGGTGGCGGGGGCTCAGGCACGACCCGCAACAGCCCTGGTTTATGTGGACGCAGACTTGCGCGTGACGGACGCCGCTGGCAAGGAAATTGCTCCTTCCCTGGCTGACTACATTTCCGCCACCGCCGGCACGGTGATTCCCGCGCTGTACGTCTCGGACGCGGAAGCCGCGGCTGCCCTGAAATTTTACCTCATCGAGTCCGGCCTGGGTGACGTGTTTGTGGCCGCTTCCTATGAAAATGCTGCGCTGGTCAAGGACGTTGCCGACCTGAACCCCGTGCGCGGCCTGGTGGACTTCCGCGGCATCGTGGAAGCGGACGAGGATACCCTGGATGACATCATTGCCACCACCAACGGCAGTCACGCCAAGGTATGCCTGATTTCCCAGGAGATTGCCACGGAGGAAAATGTGCAGTACCTCCAGGGGCGCTGCTCCACGGTGTGGGTGGCTACGTCCTCGGATCAGGTGTCGCTGATGACCCAATATACCAACGGCGCCAATGGCGTGCTGGTGGACGACTATCAGGCTGCCCTGGACACCCTGGCCTTTTTCCAGGACGACGCGCCTTCCCTTTTGCGGCCGTCGCTGATTGTGGGCCATCGGGGTATGCCCAGCGAATACATTGAGAACACCACCCTTTCCGCCATCGGCGCATACGCCGCAGGCGCGGATGCCATCGAAAACGACATCCATCTTACCGCTGACCGCAAGATCATCATTAACCACGATGAATCCCTGGCCCGCCTCTTCAACCGCCCGGATGTTGAGAACCTGAATATCCTGACGCTGGATGAAATTCTCTCCATCCCCTTTGTGAATGATACGGAGAAGGGCGTGCAGGCGGCCAATAACCAGAACGCGTCCAAGTCCCGCTACGGGTATATCCGCTACCTGCCTTCGCAGCGTATGCCCACCCTGCGCGAGTTCTTTGAGCTGTTCAAGGATTCAGGCGTTGTGCACGACACCGAGATCAAGACCAACGATCCGGCCATTGTCGTGGCCCTGCGCACGCTGGTGAATGAGTATGACAACTTTGGCGAGCTGTTCACCATTTCTTTCAACGTCAATATCCTGGAGGAAATGTACAACACCTGGCCCGAGATGTCCGTGGGCGCGCTGGGCATGGAAGGCTATGCCAAGGAAGGCTCCAACCTGCCCATGTACCAGCCCTATGGCGACCTGATTGAAAGCGGCGAGGCTACCGTGGAGGAATGCGTGGCCATGCTCTACGCCGAGCTGGACAAGTGGAATGCCACCTACAATCCCTCTTCCGGCTTCTCCTACGACGTGATTTCGGCTGGACGCCATCGTGGCCTGACCGTATGGCCCTGGACCTACAACAGCGCCGAAGGGTTTGCCGAAGCCTACCTCAATGGCATCTATGGCCTGACCACCAATTTCTCCTACTGGGCAAGCGATTTCATCGTGGACCTGGATGCGGAGGATGTGGCCATCACCACGGGTGAATCCCTGCCTGCGCCGGTGGTAACCACCCAGAACGGACAGCAGGTGCCGGTGGAAGGCCTGGAAGCTATCGCTTTGGAAGGCTCCCTGGATGAAGAAGGCCAGGCGCTGATGATCTACCGTCTGAAGCAGGAGCTGGTGATTGACGGCGTCTCCTACGGCAGCTACTACCTCTATTCGAACCCCTTCACCGTAACGGTTACCGCACCGTGAGAAACAAGTAAGGGAGAAAAACAGGTTCCTTTTTGCCAGTAAGGCAGCACGCCGCTGAATCGCTGGCAATCCTCAAGGAAGTACCCGGCATTGGTTTTACCCGAAAAGTATTGCGCACGTATGGACCTGAAGGCTCACAAAGGGCGGCCGCAAAGCCCTTTGGCCGCGAAAAAAGCGGCGTTGCTTACGGTTGCAGGCGGGTAGGCTTGCTCCCGTGCAACCGTTCCCCTGTATGACTAAGGTATCCCCTGGCGGGAAAAGCATGTTGCTTTTCCCGCCTTTTTTGTGTGGAAAGGGCGGACGTAAATTTATGCCTGGGGCAGCAGCGTGACTTCCGCTTCCACCTGCAGGCGGTGCATTTCCTCCGTCCAGGCTTCCACGGACATGCCCATGGAAAGAGGATGGGTGAACATCTCCTGGCGTCGCAGGCCCAGGGCGTCGCAGGAGGCGGCGTTCAGCCGCTGCAGCACCGCCCGCAGGTCCTCCTCCAGGAGCGCTTCGGCCTGGGCGGGGGCGCCACGGGTCATCAGCGCCCGGCCCACCACCTTTGCGGTGACCTGGCCCTTTGTCCAGTTTACGGAGAGCTCCTTCACATGCAGGGTGAAAGCGGCCTCCTCCCAGGTGAGGGGCAGGTCCCGGGAACGGCCCAGCAGCAGGGTGAGCAGCTGGGTTTCCCGCAGGGAAAGGGTATCGTGCAAAAGCCCGTCCTGGCCGATGAGCCCGCAGCCGCCGAAGATCACTTCGCCCTCGCTGCCCGCGGAGAGCGCCTCCGCCGGGGCGTTCAGGCCGTCCTGGGGCAGGCCCTCCTTTTTCAGGGCCATACGGCCCAGGGCGGGGCTTTGCCGCTGGCCCATGCGGCGCATGTCCGACAGGGTGCTCCCGGGCAAATATCCCAGTTCCACCCGGGTGCGCAGCAGGGTGTCCAGGTATTTGCTCAGCCGTACGCCCGTTTGCGGCGTGAGCGTCTCCAGCAGTTGGGAGACGCTATCCTCGGTGAGCAGGGCCATGGCGCTCAGGCGCATGCTGGGAATGTTGGAGATTTCCGCTACCAGCTGGGGAAAGCCCGCCGAGGCGGCGGTCTCCTGGGAAAAAACCACCAGGCGCAGCTGCCCGAAATGCAACCGGCTGGGGGAAACCGCCGTCAGCGAGGACAGCGCTTCATCGAAGCTGTCCCCGGCGGCGGAGAGCACCAGGTATTTCTGGTCGCCCTTGTAGTTGGGCAGCTGTACGGCCACTTCCACCCCGGAGGTGGAGGTGTGCACCCCCAGGCACAGGGCGAAGGAGCGCTCCTCCCCGGGCAGGGAGGCGCAGCCCCCCAGGCACAGGCAACCCAACAGGAGCAGGAGCAATCGCTTCATGGCTTTCGCCTCCTTTTGCACAGCACAGCGCCGGGGAGCAGGCAGAGGATCAGCACCGCTCCGGGAAGCAACAGGTAAGGCTGCACCAGCTTGAGCACGCCGCGCAGCCGCTGCTCGTCCCACAGGTGGGGGAGCAGCAGCGCCACCCCCAGGGCCACGCAGAACAGCACCTCCCGGGCAGGCTTGCCCGGGGCCAGGGCGGCGCTGCGGCGCAGGGATACGGCCAGCGCCAGCAGCAGCCCCAGCACCCAGCCCGTGAGCGCCAGCAGCCGGTTCACCGGCGTCAGGAACACCATGGGCAGCAGCATGGCATCCGCCAGATTTTTCCCCGTGAGCGCCAGTTCCGTGGGCAGGGAAAAGGCAACCGCCCCCAGCAGCAGGCACAGCAAAAGCAACGCCGGGAGCGGCCCGGTGTCCCGGCGCTGCCCTTTTTCCCGGGAGGGAAGCTCCGCAAAGAGGATCAAAGGCCAGCCCATGGCCGTCATGTCCAGGAAGAGCGCACGGTTCGCCGCGTTTCCCGCGCCGGACAGGGGAAGCAGATAATCCCAGTGCCCGTTCCAGGTCAGCTCAAAAAACAACAGCGCCAGCAGCACCAAAAGAGGGTAGCGCAGCAGCCATACGCACCGGGGAAGACCCTTGCGCTGACAGCAGCAAAGGGCCGTGACCACCGTGACCGCCGCCATGCCGAAGGGCGCGATGTTCATCACCACCCCCTCGGTGAACAGACACACCACCTCCGTGAGCGCGGCCTCCCCCTGCCACAGCAGCGCCAGGGTCACATATCCCCGCCAGAGTACCGCCGCCAGGGGATGCAGCCCCGCCTGGAAGGCTTCGGTGAGGGTGGGGGCGCCGGTGAAGCGCTTGCACAGGGCCGCGATGCCCAGGAGCGCCAGTCCCGGCAGCATGCACAGGGGCGTCATCCAGGTGACGGCCGCCCCCGTTTGGGCAAAGAGCACGGTAACCCCCTGGCTCAGGGCGGTTACCAGCAGGTACAGCCGCAATTCCGCCCGCAGGCAGCAACGCTCGGCCGCCTGCCGCTGGGCCAGTTCCGTCAAGGGGGAATGGACCTGGGTGTGGGTTTGAAACAGCCCGCTCATGGCCGCCTCCAATCCCGCATCCGGCCGGAGAGGCGGCGCATGTCCGCCGGGTTGGCCAGGTAGGCGCGCAGGCGCTGCCGCCACAGGGGCAGGCGCAGCAGCAGGTCAGGGTTGCGGGGCCGCCGGGGCGCCAGGGGCGCCAGATAGGGCGCGCCCAGGCTGGTAAGGGCGCACAGGCGCACCAATACGATCAGCATCAGCGCCGCCATGCCATATAGCCCCGCCAGGCAGGCCGCCAGCAGGAACAGCAGCTGCCCCATGCGGAAGGTCAGGGACAGCTCATAGTCCGGCAGGGCATAGCTTCCCAGGCTGCTCACCGCCACCACAATGATGAGCAGCGGATGAATCAGGTTGGCTTCCACCGCCGCCTGCCCCAGAATCAGCCCGCTTACCGTGCCCAGGGACGTGCCCACCACCCCCGGCACCCGGGTGCCCGCCTCATTGATGAGGTTGAACATAATCAGCATCATAAAGGTTTCCACGGGAATCGACAGGGGAACGGCGGCCTGGCTTTCCAGGATGGAGGTAAGCAGCGCCACGGGCAGCGCCGCGGGGTGGAACAGCACCAGCGCCACAAACAGCCCCGGCAAAAGCAGCGTCAGCGCCGCCCCGCACAGGCGGATCACCCGCAGAAAAGTGCCGTAGGGCCAGCGCAGGGCCGTATCCTCGGAGGTGTGGAACTGGTGCAGGAAGCTCACCGGCATCACCAGGGCCTGGGGCGCGCCATCCATGAGGATGACCACCTGCCCCTCCAGCAAAAAGGAGGCGGCGCGGTCCGGCCGCTCGGTGAGCACACACTGGGGCAGCATGGAAAAGGGATGATCCTCCAGCAGCTGCTCCAGGGCGCCGATGCTCAGCACATGGTCGCACCGGATGCCCTTCAGCCGCTCCCGGATACGCTGAAGGCTCACGGGGGATACTGCCTTTTGCAGGTAGAGCACGCAGAGATTCACCTGGCTCACCGTGCCCACGGTGGTCATCTCTCCAATGAGGTCGGGGGTATGGAAAATCCGGCGCAAAAGGGTGATGTTGTCCCGCAGGGTTTCGTTGAAGCCCTCATGGGGTCCCATGACCACGTTTTCATTGAGCGGCGTGGAGATGCTCCGACGCAGGAAAAAGCGGATGTCCACGCAGACCGCGCCCGCCATGCCATCCACCAGCACCGCGGCCTTGCCGTTTACAATGCCCTGCACCAGCGTGTCAAAGTCCGTGACAAAGGACACGTCCCCCACGGGCAGCGCCAGAATCACCGCCTGATCCAGGGGCCGGGTGGTGGAGGCCTCCGCCACCGCCCGGGCCGGGTCCAGCACAAAGCGCTGGAGGAACTCCCCCGAGCACATGCCGTCCACGAAAAAAACGGCCGCGTCCCGGCCAAACAGGCGCAGCAGGCGCCGGATCATGTCCGTATTCACGTCCCGGTGGAGCAGCGCGTCCAGCCGCTCCAGGCTATGGGCGAGGGTTTTGGTAATGGCTTCTCCCATGGGTTCACCTCCCGCGTGCAGGATCAGCAGCAAGGGGCATAATGCCCTCCAACGCAGCCCTTGCATAAAGCGCAGCTGGCATCCTGTGCTTTTCTGTTCAAGAAATTTTTTACCGAGGATGCCGGCTGAACATGTTCAGAAGTCTGTGCGACAGGAACGTGCACTGACGCAGGGGAGCGCTTTCGCTCCCCTGCGCACAGGCCGGGTTACCAGCGGGACTTGTAGCTGGCGCATTCGCTCTCGTCGCACTTGCCGTTGCAGCAGTTGGCGCGGGGAGCCACCTTGATGTCGGTCAGGGCGCACACGTCGTTGGTCTCGTGGTGCTGGCAGCTTTCCACGCTGCAATGGATGCACTGGTTCTTGGTAGCCATAGAATGGATTCCTCCCTGCCTGTTTGTCGCCCTTTCAGGGGGCGCAAGTACAGCATGCCCGGGATTTGCTGTTGCGATACGATGGAAAGTATGGTATGCTAGGGAACGCTTGCGACTGTACTTCGCTACGCACGAAAGGAAGAAAAAACCATGATGAAGAAGCTCTTTACCCCACGGAACCTTTGTTTGAGTGCCCTGATTGCCGCGGTGTACGCGGTGCTGACCCTGGCCCTGCCTGTGCTCAGCTACGGCGAGTGGCAGTGCCGCATTTCCGAGGCGCTGACCCTGCTGCCCATACTGCTGCCCCAGGCGATTCCCGGGCTGGTTGTGGGCTGCCTGGTTTCCAATCTGCTCAGCCCCGTGGGGGTGTTTGATATTGTGTTTGGCACGCTGGCCACGCTGATTGCGGCGGTGGGCACCTATGCCCTGCGGGAGAACCGTCCCCTGGCGGCGCTGTGCCCCGTGGTGGCCAATGGCGTGATTGTGGGTGCCATGCTCTCCATGGTGTACAGCCTGCCCATGGCGCTGACCATGTTGCAGGTGGCTGCGGGAGAAGCGCTGGCCGTGTACGCGCTGGGCTTTGCGCTGCTGGCCGCGTTGAAAAAGGTGGATCTGAGCCGCTACCATTTGTAATTTTTCCATTAAAATAAAAAGCACCGGGCG
>USCR01000043.1 GCA_900553295.1 uncultured Eubacteriales bacterium
GCGCGCATCCGGCAGACGGCGGAGGAAATGTCCAATTCCGCCCTGCGGGTGCTGGTGTTTGCCATGGGGCAGCAGGATGTCCTGGCCGAAGGGGACAAGCAGGCGGCCTACGAGCGGGAACTGACCTTCCTGGGCATGGTGGGCATGATTGATCCTCCCCGTCCCACGGCACGGGAAGCGGTTCGCAAGTGCCTCCAGGCGGGTATCAAACCCGTCATGATTACCGGCGACCACAAGCTCACCGCTGCCGCCATCGCCAAGGACCTGGGCATTCTGGGCAAAGGGGATCGGGTCATTACCGGCGCGGAGCTGGAGCGCATGGACGATGACCGCCTCCGGGAAGAAGTGCGGAACATCGCCGTGTATGCCCGGGTTTCCCCCGAGCATAAGCTGCGAATCGTCCGTGCCTGGCAGAGCTGGGGGGACGTGGTGGCCATGACCGGCGACGGCGTCAACGATGCGCCCGCGCTCAAGCAGGCAGATATTGGCGTGGCCATGGGCATCACCGGCACGGAGGTGAGCAAGGAAGCCTCCGCCATGATCCTGACCGACGACAATTTTGCCACCATTGTGGAGGCTGTGGGCCAGGGCAGAACCCTGTACAGCAATATTTTGAAGGCGATCCAGTTCCTGCTTAGCTCCAACCTGGGCGAGGTGCTCACGGTGTTTGTGGCCGTGATGCTCAACTGGGACAGCCCGCTATTGCCCATCCACATCCTGTGGGTGAACCTGATTACGGATTCTCTGCCCGCCCTGGCCCTGGGCATGGAGCCTGCGGAGCCGGACGTGATGCGCCGTCCGCCCCGGGACCCCAAGGCGGCAATTTTCGACCGGCCGCTGGTGTTCCGCCTGGCGTATCAGGGGTTGCTGATTGCCCTGTGCACCCTGGCCGCCTATCGCGTGGGCTGCATGGCTTCCATTGCCTGTGGCCAGACCATGGCCTTTGCGGTGCTCAGCGGCAGCCAGATCGTCCACTCCTTCAACCTGCGCAGCAATACGCGCTCCCTGTTCAGCCGCGGGCCACAAAACCGCTGGATGTTCCTGGCGGGGGCGGCGGCGCTGGCCTTGCAGCTGCTGGTGCTGTTTGTGCCCTTCCTGCGGGATATCTTCCGCTTGGCGGTGCTCACGCCCATTCAGTGGGCTGTGGTTATCCTCCTGGCGCTGGTGCCGTTGGCGGTGGTGGAGGCCATGAAAGCGCTGGGCTTGACCGGCGAACATTGGCAAAAAACCGCGTGATTTTTTCGCATAAGAAAAGGGAGCCCCGGGCATCCTGTAATCAGGACGGCAGGGGCTCCACCGTGCAGACAAGGCCAGCAGGGCCGTTCCGGCGCTATCTTCCCGTCGGTACGTCATTGCGCAATGGGTCCTTTCTCCGCGCCGGATGAATGCAACCATTCCCGCCCGGAGCCGTCCCACACCCTCCGCTTTCATGCGGATGTCGTCCTTCCCTGAGGAAGGCTGGCATCTGAAGAAAAGACGGAGGGTGTTTTTTCACGCAGTACATGTTGCCGGTAGTAAAACAGCATCTGCTGATACCAGCCTGCCACCTGACCCCACCGGGGGAAAGGGGACGTGCCGCCATAAACCTCGTCAATCACCTTCTGAATCCATACATCCACCGGTGCCGCGGCCATGCGGTGGTAGGCAAAGAGCATCACGCAGCTGGCTACCTTGACCCCAACGCCCGGAAAGGTCATCAACGTTTCCAGCAGCGCGGGGTCATCCAGCTGCTCACAGGCGCGTAAATCCACCTCGCCCCGGGCAACCATGCGAGCGGAAGCCAGCACATAAGGCGCGCGATAGCCCAGCCCGCAGGCCCGCAGCTCCTCCTCGGTGGCGCGGGCCAGGCGCCGGGGGGAGGGAAAGCTACGGGCGCCGCAGGGTAGCGCACGGCCAAAGCGCTGGCAAAGGGCCTCCACACAGCCACGGATGGCCGGAATGCTCTTGCGCTGGGAGAGAATGAAACTGATCAGGGTTTCGAAGGGCTCCTGGCGCAGAATCCGCAAACCATCGCAGGCCTGCGCTGCTTGGCGCAGATAGGTTTCCTCCGGAGGGATGGCGGACAAAAGCGCATCATAATCCGTTTCCAGGTCGAAATACCGCTGCCAGTACGGCCAACGGGAAGGCGCGCAGGAGAAACGAAACCGCCCGCCGCCCAGGGGCGTTACCCGCAGGGCCTGCTCCCCGGAAAGCACAAGAAAAGCCCCGTTTTCCATGGGGTGCATGCGAAAGCACTGTCCGCTGGAAAACAGGGTGGGTAGGTCCAGGTGCGAAACCGTTAGGGTCATCAAGGGCTCGTGCCTCCTTTTGTACGGCATCATGGATTTACCGGTAGGGATTTTCCGCGCTGCCATCCCCCTGGGTAAAGGCGTGGGCATTCAGGGAAAGCCGCAGCACCGGACGGACCCCAACGCCGTCATAGCCTGCGTCCACCTGCAGGACCTCGCCATTATACCATACCGCGCGCTGAAAACCAGCCTCTCCGGCCTCGGCCAAATAATACCAGGCGCTGCCGTCCTGATGGTGACGCACTCCCTGGGCCAGGGCATACGCCGTGGCGGTACAGCGGCGATCCTCGGCCGCGGGATAGAGCGCGGTGATCAGCGCCTCCGTGGGCAGTGCGATCTCGGGGGCCGCGGCGGCTTCTGCTTCGCTGAGCGTGAGCGGGAGGCTAGTCGCTTCCGCCGCGGCCATGGCGTCCAGCACCTGGCAGGAAAGCAGCGTTACGCTGTCCCCCGACAGTTCAGCCACGCGCCAGAGCACGGGCATGGGCTCCCCTGTTTCCCCCAGGGGATAGCTGCCAAATACCACATAGGGGGCGCTGGCGGCGGCTGCGCGCAGGCGCAGGTTCACCTCCCACTGTGATGCCAACGCTTTTGCGCGGCTGGCGCTGTCCAGATAATCCTCCAGGAAGCGGAAATCCTCTATGGCCTGGGCTACGGTATCCAGGGTCGCCTGGGCGGCGGCGGCTTCCGCGGCGCGGTACAGATTGCTGCGGCAAGCCAGCAGCCGCGCGGCACTGTCGCGGTAATCTCCCAATGCGTCAAAGGCGGGGATGGCTTCCATCCATGCCTGGGATGTGTACAGGGCCATGGCCTGGGTATAGGCCAGCTCCTTTTCCCCGGCATCGCATGTTTCCAGCAGCGCATCCCGCTCAGGGGAGGCGTCCAGGGCGCTGAGCAGGCTGCGCGCCTGGTCGTAGTGGCCATTTTCCACCAGGGAAGCAATGCGTTCCAGCTCACGGCTGGGGATCTCCGCCCGCAGGCTGCGGGCGCGGGCATCGCTGTCCAGGAAGGAGCCCAGCGCTTCAAAGCCTTCCAGGGCTCCCGCCAGGTCGCCCTCCTCCGCCAGGCGCGCCGCATCAATGTACTGCAGGCACCATGTGCTGCTGGCAAAGGGGTCAATCAGGCGCAGATTGGCCTCCGCCAGTGTCCAATCCCCGTCAGCCATGGCCTGATGCGCGGCACAGTAGAGCGCGTATTTTTCCGCGTCGCCGTAGCCGCCCAGCTGCTGAAATATCTCCCGGGCAGTGGCATAGTCCCCAAAGCCCAAGTACATTTGTCCTCGTTCATAGCGTTCCTGCGCCGATGCAGTGCAGCCGCACAGCAGCAGGCAGCAGCAAACGATCAGCGCGGCACAACGGATGTTCTTTCCCATGCCCCAATCCTCCTTGTCTCTCCCAGTGTGGCCGGGAGGCAAGGGTTTTATCACCCCAAAGCCGGTGAAACATGCCGGGAAAAAACGGAAGGCAGCGTCGTCAATTGCGTCCACGGCGTCCGCCGGCCAAGGCATGCAGCACTTCATGCCGCCCTGCAAGCCGCCAGTAGGCCAGGCAGCTCACACCATATACCCCTATGCCGACCAAGACTTCCACCCCCAGACGAATCCAACCGTCCCAGGGGCAAAGCATCCCGCAGAGCCGCACGGCACCCAGCATAACAAGTCCCAAAAGACAATAGGCCACCACCATGCCCAGGAAACGTCCATAGGGCAATTCACGGCGCAGCATCAGCCATTGGGTGAAAGGCACGGTGAATTCCGCTGCCAGGGTGCCAATCACCGCACCCATGGCGCCCAGCGGGGGAATGAGTGCGCTGTTTACGATGAGATTGACCACCGCGCCGGCGCAAACGCTCCGCACAAAAATGGCGTCCCGCCCCTGGGGCAGCACCCACTGGGTGCGCACCACATTGGCAAAGCCGATCATGATCAGGGTAAAGGCCAGGGGAATCATCAGGATACCGGAATAGGCAAAGTCCGCCCCGAAAAACAGGGGCGCGAATTCCGTGGCCACGGCCGCCACGCCAAAGGCCATGGCACAGGTCATGCAGAGCACCAGCTCCATGGAAAGGGTCATGTGGCGCTTTACCGCGGCCGTTTCTCCGCGGGCGTGCATGGCGGCCACCTTGGGCAGCATGACGGTGCCGAAGGCGGAGATAAATCCGCTGAGGCAGTAAATGATCTTCTCGGCGTTTTCATACAGGCCGTTTTCCGCCATGCCGCTGATGGCGCCAACCATGACTTTGTCCATGGTGCGGTATACCTGCACCGCAATCACCGACAGGAACAGCACCGCGCAGGGCCGCAGATGCCGCAGGGCATCGCGCCAGGGCACGGGATGAAAACGCACCTGCCGCTTGAGCCCAATCCAGCAGCTGAGGCAGCCAACCAGCGTACTGCCACCCCAGATGAGTCCATAGCGCCACAGATCCTCCTTGCCGCGCACCAGCAGAAATACGCTGGCCGCTGCCATGAGCTTTACAAAGGTGTTGCGCAGGGCAATGGGGCGGAAACGGTCCAACCCCATGAGCAACCAGTCCAGGTTGACCAGGCAGCTGACGGACATCAGGGTTAACCATGCGGCAATGTATTGCTCCGCCCCTGCCACAAATACAACATATCCCACATACAGCACCAGGGCGGTGCCGGCGGTGAACAGCTGCATCTGATAAATTTCCGAAAAAACCCGGTTGCGTCGGGCGGGATCGTCCCGCACCTGGGCAATGGCCCGTACGCCGTAATTTTCCAGCCCCAGCATACCCAACAGAACAAAGATGGCGCTGATGCTCCAGGCATAGGCATACAGGCCCGTGCCCTCCTGGCCCACGGTGCGCGCCAGGTAGGGCGCGGTCACAATGGGCAGCAAAACGGAGAGCATACGGTACCCTACGTTATAGATGGCGTTCTTTCGTGTACTCACTGGCATCGTCTCGCTTTCCTATGATCCACTATGCAGAGATTCTTCCTTTTTCGCGCGCTTCCTGCTTGACAGAAGACCAGGAATCGTATACAATTCGTAAACGTAAAGAAGATATTTGGTTTACAATATGGGGAGGGCATCATGAAAAAATTGACGATTCGGGAGATGACCTATTGCGCGCTGTTCGCCGCCCTTACGGCGGTATGCTCACAGATACAGATTCCTTTGCCCTTCATCCCCATCAACCTGGCCATTTTTGCGGTGGTGCTGTGTGGCGGGTTGCTGCGGCCCGTATGCGCGCTGCTCGCGGTGGGGGTGTATGTGCTGCTGGGACTGGTGGGTATACCGGTATTTGCCGGGTTCAAGGCGGGGGTGGGCACGCTCTTTGGAAACACGGGCGGATATATCGTAGGCTATGTGCTGGCGGCATTTCTGACGGCGGTGCTTCGGCAGCGGTGGGGTGAAGGGTACCTGCGGCTGTGCGCGGCCATGGCCGTGGGCGTGGCGGTGTGCTACGTTTTTGGGACGGTGTGGTTCATGGTGCTTTCGGGAAACAGCCTGTGGGTCAGCCTGAGCTACTGCGTGCTGCCTTTCCTCCCAGGAGATGTGCTGAAAATCCTGCTGGCGGCGTTGCTGACCGGCCGCCTGAAAAAGGCGATGTGGCGGTAACCGGTGGGGGAGATACCTCCCGCACATGTTATTCCCATGAAACTGAAAAGACGGGAGGCCGTATGGAACGCGCTTCCCGTCTTTTGAATTGGCGAAAAATTTTTTGGAAAACGATAGCTTGCCAATGACCTTATCTGCCGGCAACCAGATCCTCCATGGTGTAGCGGCCCGGAGCCTTGCCCTGGAGATAAGCTGCCGCTTTCAGCGCGCCGGAAGCAAATACGCTGCGGTCTTCGGCGCTGTGGCTCAGGCGGATACGTTCCGCCGGGCCAAAGAAGCAAACTTCGTGCTCCCCGGTTACCGTTCCGCCGCGGAGCGCATGAATGCCGATTTCGTTATGCTGGCGCTTACAGTTGCGGCCTCCCCGGCCCAACTGCGCATACCGCGGTTCGTCATAGGCGTTTTTGATGGCGTCAAAGAGCAGCAGCGCCGTACCGCTGGGGGCGTCCACCTTGCGGTTGTGGTGCGCCTCCACAATCTCCACGTCAAAAGTCTCGCCCAGAACCTTGGCGGCCTCCTGGCACAGATGGCGGAGCAGCGCCACGCCCACGCTCATGTTGGCGGAACGGAATACGGGGATCTGCCTGGCGGCCTGGTCCACCTCCTGCTCCTGCTCCGGCGTATAGCCGGTGGTGGCCAGAACCACGGGAAGATGGTTTCGCACGGCATATGCCAGCAGGGAGGTCAAAGCTTCCGGCCGGGAAAAATCCACAATGACCGCGCCGCTGCAATCGGGCAGCGCGTCAAAGCTCGTATGGCAGGGAAAGGAGCAGTCCCCCTGGAGCGCGTCCACCCCGGCCACAATTTCGATGCCATCGGCGGATGCCTGCGCGGCTACGGCACGGCCCATGTGGCCCAATGCGCCACTGATGAGTATCTTCATGGGAAAACCACCTTTCTCACACAATCAGCCGCATATCACGCATGACCTGCTCCAGGCGCGCGCGGCCTTCGGGCTGCATGGGTACAAGGGGCAGGCGAACAGTTTCCTCGCACTGGCCCAGGAGCGCCATGGCGGCTTTGACGGGAATGGGGCTGGTTTCACAAAACAGCGCGGAAATCAGCGGCTGCAAGGCCAGCTGTTGCCGGGCCGCTTCTGCCACATCGCCCTGCAAGGCAGCCTCCGCCAGCTCCACCACGGCCCGGGGCAGCATGTTGGAGGCCACGGAGATCACACCCTGAAAACCGCAGGCCATCAGGGGCCAGTTCAGCTCGTCACTGCCGGAGTAGAAAGCCACATCCTCCCCGCACAGGCGCAGCTTTTCAATGGCCTGGGCCACGTCGGGATTGGCCTCCTTTACCGCAATGACGTTTTCGTGCCGGCAAATGGCCTGCAGCGTGGCAGGCGCAATGTTCAGCCCCGTACGGGCGGGCACGTTGTAGACCATCACGGGCAGCACGCCGCTGTCGGCAATGGCATGGTAGTGGGCGATCAGCCCCGCCTGCGTGGTCTTGTTGTAATAAGGAGTTACGCACAGCTGCACGTTGGCGCCGTTGTCACGGGCGCAGCGAGCTTCTTCGATGACCTCGAGGGTGTTGTTGCCGCCGGTACCGGCGACCACGGGAACCTGGCCATGGGCCTTGTCCGCCACGCGGCGGATGACGGCCATGCGCTCCTCCCGGGTCATGGTGGCGGGTTCGCCGGTGGTACCCACGGGCACCAGACAGTGCACGCCGCAGGCCAGCTGATCCTCCACCAGGCGGTCCAGGTTTTCCCAGTCAATGCCGGTTTTGGTAAACGGTGTTACAAGGGCTGTACCGCAGCCCGTGAAGAATCCCTGCTTCATGTGCTTAACTCCTTTGCATGGCGATTATCGGGCCTGGATCAAATCCTTGGCACAGAGCAGCTCGGCGGTCAGAATGCCGCCGCCTGCCGCGCCGCGAACAGTATTATGGCTCAGGCACACAAACTTATAGTCAAAAATGCTGTCTTCCCGCAGGCGGCCGATGGAAACGCCCATGCCGTGCTGAAAATCCCGGTCCAGCCGCGTTTGGGGATGGGAGGGATCTTCGCAGTACTGCAGGAAGGGCTTGGGCGCGCTAGGAAGCTGTAAGCGTTGCGCTTCGGTCTCAAAGTTGTTCCAGCGCTGGAGGATTTCCTCCCGGCTGGGCTTGTGGCGGAAGCCCACGGAAACCGCGGCCATGTGACCGTCGGCGGTGGCTACCCGCAGGCACTGCGCGCTGATAACCGGCAGCTTCGCGTTCTCAATGACCAGGCCATCCGCTGTGTCCACCAGGGAACCCCACAGCTTCAAGGGCTCCTGCTCGCTCTTTTCGTCCTCGCCGCTGATGTAGGGGATGACGTTATCCACCATTTCCGGCCAGGTCTTGAAGGTTTTGCCCGCACCGCTGATGGCCTGATAGGTGCATACGCTTACCTTTTCGGGAATGAAGTCCATCAGGGGCGTGAGCGCAGGGACGTAACTCTGGATGGAGCAGTTGGGCTTTACGGCGATAAATCCGTACCGGCTGCCCAGACGCTTGCGCTGGGTTTCAATGACGGCAATGTGATCGGCGTTGATTTCCGGAACCACCATGGGCACGTCCGGCAGGCCGCGGCAAGCGCTGTTGTTGGACACCACGGGCACCTCATGCCGGGCATAGTTTTCCTCCAGGGCGCGAATCTCATCCTTTTTCATGTCCACAGCGCAAAAGATGAAATCCACGTGCTTCGCCACTTCTTCCACATTTTGCGCATCAAGAACGGTCATATCCGCCACTTCTGCTGGAATTTCCCAGTTAAATGCCCAGCGATCCCCCACTGCTTCCCGGTAAGGCTTGCCCGCGCTGCGAGCGGAGGCGGCCAGTGCGGTGATGTGAAACCAGGGATGTCCCTGCAAGAGTGAAATGAACCGCTGCCCCACCATACCGGTGGCGCCCACAATGCCTACGCGATAGGATCTCATGTTATTCCTCCCCTTCCAATTGCCCGTGCAGTAATGCCCTCACGCATTCAAGCTGCCCCGAAAGTATGAAAAAAATCACCCCAGGGCATGCCTGCGGTGCGCCAACGAAGGAATAACCCGCCGGATACACCGGGGGTAGGCACGCAGAATGCCGCATGCCCCTTCGCGTTCGGAATCAGCGCTCCGCCGGGCCATTGCCCGATGACAGTCGCAGAGCTGTTTGCCCTGCGCCCAAGGAACCACCCGTGGGACGGGAAAGTCCTTTCGGCGTCCGGCCCTTTCACGCCAGCTCCACGGGCCCCAACCCTTGCTGGCCGTTACTGATGCGGGACGCGCCTCTGTTCCAATACCTTTTCATTTCCGGGAAACGCTGTCATCATACCACGTCCCATGGGCCTTGTCAATGCCAAATTCCCTGCGGCAGGCCGTCCGAGAAAAAAGGCAAAGCGGCCCCCTTGCGCAGGGAGCCGCTTTGCTGAATGAAACAGGAATGCGTTTACTTTTTCGTAGCTTTCTTGGGGGCTTCCGCCTCGGGCGTGATTTCCATCACCACGGGATTGGGTTCCTGCGGTGCGGGTTCCGCTTCAGGGGCAGGCGTGGGATGCAGGAGCCTGTTATACAGATCCAGGTATGCCTGGGAGGAGTGGTTCCAGCTGTAATCCGCTGTCATGCCGCGGTGCTGCAGCTTGCGCCAGATGTCTTTCTCCTCATGGTAGTAGCGCAGCGCCCGCTCAATAACGTGCAGCATATCGTGAGCGTTATAGTTGAAGAAGGAGAAGCCGTTTCCTTCGCCGGTGAAGTCATTGTAGCTCAGTACCGTATCCCGCAGGCCGCCGGTTTCGCGGACAATGGGCACCGTGCCGTAGCGCAGGGCGATCATCTGGCTCAAGCCGCAGGGCTCAAACTGGCTGGGCATCAGGAACAGGTCGCAGCCTGCATAGATCTGGTGCGCCAGCTCGTGGTCCATGGCGAAGCGGGCGGCCACCCGGCCCGGATACTCGCCTTCGGCCCAGCTGAACAGGTTCACATACCGGCTGTCGCCCATGCCCAACACTACCAGCTGCACATCCTGGCGCATAATGTCCGCAATGACATAATCCACCAGGTCCAGGCCCTTCTGGTTGCTCAGGCGGCCCACCATGCCGATGATCGGTACGTTGGGGTCCACCTTCAGGCCGAGCTTCTCCTGCAACGCCTTTTTGCATACGGCTTTGCCGGAGAGGTCATCAGGCGTATAGTTGGCGGCCAGGGCCTTGTCCGTGGCAGGGTTGTAGTCCACCACATCAATGCCGTTCAGCAGGCCGAACAGGCTCTGCTTGCGTGCCCGGAGCAATCCGTCCAGCCGCTCGCCATAATAGGCGGTTTGAATCTCCTCGGCATAGGAGGGACTCACCGTGGTAATCATGTCCGCGTACACCAGCGCGGCCTTGAGGAAGTTGGCGCAGCCGAAGCATTCCAGCTTGTCGTTGGTCCACAGGCTGTCGCCCAGGCCCAGCACATCCTGTACCTCGCGGATGCCGAAGATGCCCTGGTACTGCAGGTTGTGAATGGTGAACAGGGTCTTGATGTTGGCGTAGAAGGGCAGGTGGGCATACTGAATTTTCAGCAGCGCCGGAATCATGCCGCTTTGCCAGTCATGGGCGTGGAGAATGTCCGGCTGGAAGTCCAGCAGCGGCAGCGCGTTCAGCGCGCCCCGGCAGAAGAAGCCGAACCGCTCGTATTCATCTCCGCCCAAGCCGTAGATATAGGGCCGGCCAAAGTAATACTTGTTGTCCATGAAGTACCAGGTAACGCCGTTCATCTCCAGCTTTTCAATGCCGCAATATTGACGGCGCCAGCCCAGCTGTACCTCAAAGTCGCACACATGGGTCAGCTTTTCCGTCCATTTTTGCGGAATGGCACTGTACAGAGGCAGCAATACCCGCACATCGTGGCCCTGCGCGGCCAGCACGGGCGCCAGCGCGCCCACCACGTCCGCCAGACCACCGGTTTTTACAAAGGGCACACACTCGGATGCCGTAAAGAGGATTTTCATGGGGAAGCCCTCCTTGTCGTAATGATGAAAAAGGGGAGACGGGATGCTATCCTGTTCTCCCCTTTTTGGTTGCTGCATCAAATGACCACGTTTTTCGCAATCACGATGGGGTAAGCGGCCGGGCCGATGAGCCGGGCGTTGCGCTTGATCACTGCCTGCTTGTCCAGAATGCAGTTTTCAATGTAGGCTCCGGAATGCACCTGACCATCCTGCATGATGATGCAGTTTTTCACATGCGCGTCCGGCGCAATGCGCACGCCGCGGAAGAGAATGGAGTTTTCCACCGTGCCTTCCACCACGCAGCCGTCCGCCACCAGCGAGTTGGCCACAGAGACCTTTTCGCCATAGTGTGCGGGCATTTCGTCGCGTACCTTGGTGTATACGGGCAGGGAGAAAAGGTCTTTGCGGGTCTGGGTATCCAGAATGTCCATATTGAAGCGGAAGTAGCTCTGTACCGAGTCCATGCGCCAGCAGCGGCCCTTGTACTCAAAGGCGGCCACGCGGGCATTGTCATCCCGGACCATCTTCAGCAGCATGTCCTTGGTAAAGTCATGCAGGCCATGGGCTACGCCGCGATCCACCAGCGTGCGCAGCAGCTCCCGTTTGAGTACAAACACTTCCATGCAGGTGTTTTGCAGTGCGGGATGGGTGGGATCAACCTCGATATCGGTAATCAGGCCATCCTCGCCCACGGACAGATAGGTGCCAAACTCGTCCCGCTTCATGTTGGGATCTTTGGTGTACAGCAGGGTAATATCAGCCCCCGAGTCGATGTGGAACTGCACCAGGTCGTCAAACTCGCAGTTGTAGATAATATTGGAATTACTCAGTACCACATACTCCTGCTTGCTGCGGCCCAAATAGCTGCTGTTGGAGCGCAGGGCATCCAGCAGGCCGTTGTAAACGCCTATGTTCTCGCGGGTCAGGAAAGGAGGAAGGATGATCAGCCCGTTGTTTTTACCGTGCAGGTCCCACTCCTTGCCGCTGCCCAGATGGTCCATCAGGCTGTGATAGTTTTTCTGCATGATGACGCCCACATTGCGGATGCCGCTGTTCACCATGCTGGAAACGAGAAAGTCGATCACGCGGTACCGTCCGGCCACGGGCAGGGCGGCAATGGCGCGGGTCATGGTCAATTCACGGAGGCGGGCGTCGCTCTCGCCGGTGTAAATCACGCCCATAACATCTTTCATGGTGTTCATTCCTTTCAAGTCATGTTCTGGGATTCCTTCGGGCGTTACTCCGCTTTCGCCTCAGCGAAGGTGGTTTCGTCCACCTGCTGTCCGGCGGTTACCTGGACGCCGGCGGGCAGGGTGACATTCTGACCGATGACGGCGATGTTCCCCTCCGCTTCGCCCACAAAGGTGCCTGCGCCCACCACGGCGTTTTCTGCCACAATGGCCCGGCGCACCACCGCACCCCGGTGAATCACCGCACCGGGCATGATAACGCTGTCCCGTACGTTAGCGCCTTCCTCCACGGTTACACCGGCGAACAATACGGAATGGTCCACCGTGCCATACACTTCGCAACCTTCGGTAATCAGGCTGTCGTTCACTGTGGCGCCCTTGGCGATGTAGTGAGGCGCCATGCCCGGATTACGGGCGTAGATCCGCCACTTTTTGTCATGCAGGTCAATGGGCATGGGGGTGGAAAGCAGGTCCATATTGGCCTCCCAGAGGCTCTCAATGGTGCCTACATCCTTCCAGTAGCCATCAAAGCTGTACGCGCACAGCACCTGTTTGTCCGCCAGCATGGTGGGGATGATATTCTTGCCAAAGTCGTTGCTGCTCTTCTTGTCCGCCTCGTCGGCGATCAGGTACTGACGCAGTTTTTCCCAGGTAAAGATATACACACCCATGGAAGCCTTGTTGGACTTGGGGTTCTTGGGCTTTTCTTCGAACTCAATGATGTTGTCGTCCGCATCGGTGTTCATAATGCCGAAGCGGCTGGCATCGGCCCAGGGCACTTCGCGCACGGCGATGGTGGCGTCCGCCTTGTGACGGATGTGGAAATTCAGCATGTCATTGTAGTCCATCTTATAGATGTGGTCACCGCTGAGGATGAGCACATAATCCGGATTATACTGGGAGATGAACGCCATGTTCTGATAAATGGCGTTGGCCGTGCCGCGATACCATTCGCCGCTCTTTCCCTTCTGATAGGGGGGAAGAACGAACACGCCGCCGTTGGTCAAGTCCAGGTCCCAGGGAGCGCCGCTGCCGATATAAGCGTTCAGTTCCAGGGGTTGGTACTGGGTCAGCACACCCACTACATCAATACCGCTGTTGGTGCAGTTGGACAGCGGAAAGTCAATGATGCGGTACTTGCCTCCGTAGGGCACGGCGGGTTTGGCAACGTTCTTGGTCAGGATGCCCAGACGGCTGCCTTGTCCGCCGGCCAGCAGCATGGCCACACAGGTTTTCTTCCTCAGCATGGGGTACACGCTCCTTCATATTGATGGTGCCGGCCCGAAGGCGCTCCCGGGGGAGCGGAATGGGCCAAGAGATTTTCGTGTATGCAAAAGCCGCTAGGGCTTATTGCCGAATGTATCAGGCATTGACTGCCTTGGGCACGGGGGAATCCTCTGCATCCGCGTCCTCGCCAGAGGCCTCCTGGGGGATCAGCTTATCATAGCGGAAATAGACCGTGGCCATGGGCGGAACGCAGATGTCACAGCTGAAGGGCAGGTCGTTCCAGGGCTTCGCCACCGCATGGAGCACCTGGGAATTTCCCTTGCCGGAGCCGCCCCATTCCGTCCGGTCGGTATTGAATACTTCCTCCAGGGTACCGTCCACGGGAAGGCCGATTTTGTACACGGGATGGTAGGTGGGGGTGAAGTTGGTTACGCACAGCACTGCGTTGCCTACCCGATCCGTGCGCAAAAAGGCTACCACGCTGTTGTCGCAGTCATTGGCGCAAATCCACTGGAAGCCGTCCCAACCGTCATCCACCTGCCACAGTGCAGGAGTTTCCCGGTAAAAGTGGTTCAGGCGGCGCACGCATTTTTGCATTTCGGGGTGGCGCTCATAGACCAGGAGGAACCAGTCCAGCTCATCGTCGTATTTCCATTCGATGAAATGCCCGAACTCGCCGCCCATGAACAACAGCTTTTTTCCCGGGTGCGCCATGGTGTAACCGTACAGCGCCCGAAGCCCGGCAAACTTCCGCCACAGGTCGCCCGGCTGCTTGTCCAGCATGGAGTGCTTGCCGTGGACCACCTCATCGTGGGAGAAAGGCAGAATGTAATTTTCTGAAAAGGCGTAGAATAGTGAAAATGTCAGCTTGTCATGGTGCCACTTGCGGTAAATGGGGTCCAGCTTGATGTAGGAGAGCATGTCGTTCATCCAGCCCATGTTCCACTTGAAGCCGAAGCCCAATCCGCCCATATAGGCGGGCTTGGTCACCATGGGGAAGGCGGAGGATTCTTCCGCGATCATCATCGCGCCGGGAAAGTCGTGATACACCGTGGCGTTCAGCTTGCGCAGGAAGGCGATGGCGTCCAGGTTCTCCCGGCCGCCGTAGGGATTGGCAAGCCATTCCCCATTTTCACGGCAGAAATCATAGTACAGCAGTGCGCTTACCGCGTCCACCCGCAGCCCGTCCGCGTGGAACCAGTCCAGCCAGAAGCAGGCGTTGCTCAAAAGGTAGCTGCACACCTCGCCGCGCGCGTAGTCAAAGAGCATCGTGCCCCACTGGGCGATCTCGCCCCGGCGGGGATCGGGGTGGTTGTACAGGTCCGTGCCGTCAAAGCGGAACAGTCCCACTTCATCACGGGGAAAATGCGCGGGCACCCAGTCCAGAATCACGCCGATGCCCGCCTGGTGGCACCGGTCGATGAGCGACATCAGCTCCAGCGGCGTACCGTAGCGCGCCGTGGCGGAGTAGAAGCCCGTCACCTGATAACCCCAGCTCATATCGAGGGGATGTTCCATCACGGGCAGCAGCTCGATATGGGTGTAGCCCATCTCCTGAATGTAGGGGATCACTTCGTCGGCAAACTCCCGGTAGCTGTACATGGAGCCGTCCGGATGGCGCCGCCAGGAGCCGATGTGGACCTCGTAGATGTTGACGGGGCTGATGTAGGGGTTGAAATCATGCCGGGCGGCCATCCAGTCCTGGTCGCTCCAGTGGTAATTGTCCAGATCAATGAGGCGGCTGGCGTTGTTGGGCCGGAGCTGACTGAAGAAGCCGAAGGGGTCGGCCTTCATCCGCCACAGGTCATCCGCCCCCCACACGGCGTACTTGTAGGTGGGGTAACCGTCCTGCGGTACATTTTTCCAAAGCTCGTCCTCGCTCAGGCGCAATTCCCAGGTGCCGTCGTATTGCTTTTGCATGGGGGTCGCACTTTTGTCCCAGTCGTTAAACGATCCCACCAGCGCCACGTGTTTGGCGTTGGGAGCCCATACGCAGAAATGCCATTTGCGCTGGTCGCCCTCGTAGCATGGATGTGCGCCGAGCATTTCATAGGCACGGCGGTTCGTGCCCTGATGAAAGGTATCGCGGATTTCAGCCGATGGCGCATGATACAGCATCGGAACTTCCTCCTAACGGCAAAGATTTGCGTTTCGAAGCACATTCTCTTTGAACGATCTATGGTTATTGTATTCGGTGGACGGCCTGTTCGTCAAGTCCATTTTAGAAGATTTTTCAAGAATTTTATCCGTAAAATTGGCAGTCTGACTTTTGAAACGGAGAGCCCAAAAGGCATCTGAAAAACGGTTTTCCCGCCAGAAAGCCAGGCCGCTTTGAGCCTGCAAAATACACAAAAAGAGCAGCGGCCTCACAGCCTGCCTACCCTCGCCTTTTCAGCTGCGCCCGCATACAAAAAGAAAGGCAGCCTATCTTTTGTTTCCAATTCGCCCTCCAGAAAACCGGCCCCCAGAGGCAGCTACCGGCCCTTCGGGAGAAAAGAAAAGCCGGCTTCCTGTTTCCAGGAGGCCGGTTGCGCGTCAGGGCCTTGCGCCCTGGCAGTCCCGGGCGCCGGTCAGGGCTCCGGGGCTTTGCATCTGTGGCGGAAGGGTATGAAATGAACGCTATTTCGGCGGCAGTAATCGGCGGTGTCAGCATGACCGGAGGATCGGGAAATGTTCTTGGCATGGTTGTCGGGGCAATGATTTTAACGATTATTCAAAACAGTTTTGATATTATGGGAGTAAATTCGT
>USCR01000044.1 GCA_900553295.1 uncultured Eubacteriales bacterium
CACCGCCTGTCCGACTTTATCAAAGAGATACACAAAGAGCAGATACGGGGCGTTGAGGATAAGCAGTTTCTTGATTTCCGGCTTCATAGCTCAATCCCCCTATCCTTGTGTTTTGTCTTTTGGCGGTTTGCGTTGAGCTGCTTTGCCGCTTCCTTAAAGGACGCTAACGCTTTGAGGATAGAGGGCTTTTGCTCTCGTGAGAGCTTCTTTGCGGAAAACTCCCTAAATGCTTCGGTCATCACGTCAATATCCTTGCCCCGAAAGGAAACAAGGTAGGTCGGCGGCTTGCCGTTCTCTATCCGCTTGACGTTATAATCAAGCCCGTTTTTCTTTGCGATAGCGTCAAAGGCTTTGATATTCGTGTCGGTGATCTCAATATTCGTTACCTTTTCGCCCGGTTTCATAAGCTGCCGCATAGTGATTTTTCCATGCGGGGCTTTGGAAAGCTGCTGCTTGCCTTTGGCTAAAACCGCTTTCATGGCTTTTTGCAGCACTTCGGCGGTCAGCTTTGAGGTCTTAATGGATAAAGCAACCACTTTTTCGTTTACTTCATCTTGCATTTACCGTCCTCCTTTCGATGATTTTTAGGGTGGTACGCCGCTTTGCGGCATAAAAACAGGGCGTCCGTTCTTCACGTTGCCCCGCTTAAATCCGCACCCGCAGACCGTTCAAGTCCTCGGCGCGGACACCCACAAGATACCAATTCTCCCCGTACTCAATGCGGGTCGGCTTCCATTTGCCGCCCGCGAACACCTCCATGCACTCGCCGCAATGCAAGCCGCCGTAGTAGTCGGCAAGGTCAAAGCGAATGTCGTAACGGTCGGCGGTTTCGTCAAAAATTAAAGCTCCCTGTTTCATAAAGCGTCCTCCTTTGGATTTACAGGCTTTCGCCCTCGTTGCATGTGTAATAGTCCGGGTCGCCAAACTTCGGCTTTCTCGGCGCAAGTGCGCCGCTCGCCATATCGTGAGCGACAAGGGAAGTGTAATAATTGCCGATAGTGGACGGGGCGTTGAACAGCACCGCCCGTAAATACTGCTTGATGTTGCGGATTTTGGTTGTGTTCTCCCGCATACAGTCAAGGACAAAACGGATATGCTCGCTGTCCAGCTTCATAAACTTTGCCTTGACAAGCTCCGCCGGGTAGTCGTCCCCGGCAATACGGATTGTCTTTCTCCGGGTGCAGACTGTTTCCAGCATGAGATCGACGATTTCATCTAACCTGTCATAGTCGTAGGGCATATTTTGTTTGAGAATGTCGTACTCGATATTGTCCTTGATGATTTCCTCGTAAATCTCAAATGCGCTCTGTGCTGCCGCTTCCTTTCGCTTCCGTTCCTGCGGCTCTGCCGCGTCGTCCCCCAAAGGAGAGGGGTTAGGGGAAAGGATAGGAATGGAATGGGTATTTAGTAAATCCGTATTTGATTTTTCTTTTTTTGATAAGTCAGTTCTTTGTTCTTCTTTATTTATTTGCGTTGGATTATCCGACGTCGGGTTTTCCGTTGTCGGATTTTCCAATACCGGCTTATCCGTTGTTGGATTTTCCAACATCGGGTTTTCCAATGACGGGAGCTGCGGCTGCTCGTAAATGGTGTACTCGATTGCAGCCATTTTGCCCTTTTCGTCGCGTCCCTGCCGCCTTGTAATATATCCGGCTTTTTCAAGCTCCCATACGGCGGTGCGGATCGCGTCGATACTTTCCCGGTTGATATGGGACAGCCCCGCAAGGGTGTAGTCCCAATCTTCCGGCAAGGACAACATCTGCGATAAAAGCCCCTTTGCCTTTAAGGAAAGTTCTTTGTTGCGTAGGTGGTGGTTGCTCATTACGGTGTAGCCCCTGCTTTTCTCCACGCGGAAAACTGCCATAGCTTCATCACTCCTTTGCTGTGGATTTGTTACGCAGTAGAACAGCGATTTTGAGGGTTTAGGGATAAAGCCCTTACCGCGTGAGAAACGCGCCCGTAAAGCCGCTTGTATCAAGGCTTTTTCTGCTCCTACTGCGTAACATGAGGGCGTAAAAAAGCCGCAGACTGTTTCAAAATCTGCGGTTTCGCCTAAAAGAAAAGGACACCGCTTGCACGATGTCCTTTTCAGTCAACTATTTAGTTTTTTGTGTTCCCACACTCCATATCAATAACTACCGAAACCGTGATATAGTCCTCAATACGCTTATTGCGGAATTTATCACCCTCTGCGTCAAACACCACATGGCGGGAAAAGTGCCTAAATCTAAGGATTTCTACAAGGTTTCTCTTTGTAGCAACACTATTGTCTCGACGTGCTCCGTCCACGGGAACATGTCCACTGGCACAGCCTTTTCCGCGCGGTAACCGCCCGCGCAGAGCACCGCCACATCCCGGGCCAGGGTTTCAGGGTTGCAGGAAACATAAACCACCCGCTTGGGTGCCAGAGCTAAAAGCGAGCGCAGGAAAGGCATGTCGCTGCCAGCCCGCGGCGGGTCCATAATGACCACATCCGGAGCCTGCTTCTGCTTGGCCAGGCGGGTCATGAAGCGTCCCGCATCCTCGCAGATGAATTCCGCGTTGGCAACACCGTTGCGCTGTGCGTTTTCCCGGGCATCCCGCACCGCATCGGGATTCAGCTCCACACCAATGAGCCGCCGGATATGATCCGAGGCGCATAGGCCAATGGTGCCCGTGCCGCAGTAGGCATCCAGCACCGTTTCCTCGCCGGTAAATCCGGCCAGCTCAATGGCGGTTTGGTAGAGAACCTCCGCCTGCTGGGCATTGACCTGATAAAAGGATTGCGGCGAAATGCGGAACCGCTTGCCGCATAGCATGTCCTCCAGATAGCCTGGACCAAAAAGCACCGTCTCCCGGCGGCCCAGCACCATGCTGGTGTGACGGTCGTTCTGGTTGAGCACCAGGGAGGTGATTTCCGGGTGCCGCTGCCGCAGCTCCGCCACAAAGGCGCGCTTGCCTGGGAACTCCAGGCTGGACGCAACCAGCACCACCAGGATCTCCCCCGTATGCCATCCCGTGCGGATGAGCACATGGCGCAGGAAACCCCGTCCCGTGTATTCATTATATACCCGCAGCTTGAAGGCCGGGAGCAGCTCCACAATGGTCTGGATGATTCGGCTGGCGCGCTCATCCTCAATCAGACACCGCTTCACCGGGACAATCCGGTGGGTGCCCGCCGCATAGACGCCCGAAAGCGGCATTCCCCGCTTGTCCACCCCAAGGGCCGCATGCACCTTGTTGCGATAATGGAAGGGATTCGTCATGCCCAGTATGGGCTCCACCGGGCAGTAGGGCGCAAGCAGCTTTTCCACCAGCGCCTGTTTATGCGCCAGCTGCTGGCGGTAGGTCATGCGTGTCAGTTGGCAGCCGCCGCAGCGGGCAGCCACAGGGCAATTCAACCGCTGCTCCCTGGCAGGTGCGGCAGCGGAAGGGGCAGTACATTCAGGCATGGAATTCTCCTTCGGCGCGCTTCTCGACAAAGCGCCTGTTGCGTGCTATCATAGAAAAAGTCAAGGGAATTATACCATCGGGCGGCATTGCGCGTCAATGCGCCGCAGTAAAGCAGGAGCAGACATGACGATCAAGGAAATCGCAGCCATGTGCGGCGTATCCCGCGGCACGGTGGACCGCGTGCTGAACCACCGCGGCCGCGTGAAGCCCGAAACAGAGCAGGCCGTGCGCGCAGCGCTGGAGCAGGCGGGCTATACCAAGAATATTGCTGGGCGCGCGCTCACTGTTCGCCGCCTGGCGCCCCGCATCGGCGTAGTGCTCTGCTGCCTGGGCAATCCGTTTTTTGACGAGGTGCTCAAGGGCATTTCCCAGGCAGAGGAGGAGCTTCAGGATTGGGGCGTGCGGGTGGAACTGCGGCTGCTGCGGGGATATGACGCGGCGGCACAGCTCCAGGCCATGGAAGAGCTAAAGGACTGCGCCGCGCTGATTCTCCAGCCCATCAATGCCGAGGCCGTGCGGGCGAAAATTGCGGCATTGGCCGATGCTGGCGTACCCGTCATCACCATCAATGCCGATTTGGCGGGCAGCCGGAGAGCTGTTTATGTGGGAGCGGACTATTACCGTGGAGGTTTAACCGCGGGCGGCATGGTAAACCTGTGCTGCGATACCGGCGCCAGGCTGGGGATCGTAGCCGGTTCCAGGGCCATTCTGGGCCACGGCGAAAGGCTGCAGGGCTTCCTCACCGCCTTGCATCCCCAGCATCAAACCCTGGAATGCTTTGATGGCGAGGATGATCCCGCGCGCATCTATGCGGGCGTGGAAGCCATGCTCCGGCACCACGGGGAAATCAACGCGCTATTTGTGGCGGCAGCAGGCTGTGCCAGCGCCTGTCAGGCCGTGCTGGACGCAGGCAAGGCCGGCCAGGTGAAGGTCTTCGGCTTCGACCTGGTGCCGGAAAACGCCGCCATGATGCGCCGGGGCGTGATTCAGGCACTGATCTGCCAGCAGCCCCGGCGGCAGGGGCATGATGCCCTCCGCGCCGCCTGGCAGCTGCTGCTCAATGAGGGCGCGGCCCAGGAAAAAATTCTTATGGAAACTTCCATCTGCATTTTGCAAAACATGGACGAAGCCTAAAAAGGAGGATACATGGATGACCAATGTGGCAATCTTGGGTGCGGGCAATATTGCCCGGCAAATGGCCAAAACCCTGCGGCTGATGAAGGCCCGGGGCGACAAGGTGGAACTGTATGCCGTGGGTTCCCGGGATAAGGCCCGGGCAGAGGCCTTCGCGCAGGCGGAGGGCTTTGCCAAGGCCTATGGTTCCTATGGGGAGCTGCTCCGGGACGATGGCGTGGATCTGGTCTATATCGCCACTCCGCACTCCCACCATGGGGAGCAAATCGAGCAATGCGTAACCCATGGCAAGGCTGTACTGTGCGAAAAGGCCTTTACCGCCACCGCCGCCCAGGCGGAGCGTGCCCTGGCCCTGGCCAAGGATAAAGGCGTGCTGGTCACCGAAGCCATCTGGACCCGCTATGTGCCCATGCGGCGCATGCTGGATGAGCTGCTGGCTTCCGGCGCCATCGGCACGCCCCGGGTGCTCACCGCCAACCTGGGCTATACCATCTACGACAAGGAGCGCATCCGCCGTCCTGAACTGGCGGGAGGCGCGCTGCTGGACGTGGGCGTGTACGTGCTGAACTTCGCGGCCATGGTGTTCGGCACCCAGGTGGAGCGCATGGAAAGCAGCGTGCGCCTGATGGACACCGGCGTGGACATGCAGGAAAGCATCACCCTGCATTACCCGGATGGGCGCATGGCCGAGCTCATGGCCACCGCCGCCTGCAATACTTCCCGGCGCTGCTGGATCTATGGGGATCAGGGCTGCGCGGAGGTAGACAACGTGAACAATCCCCGCCGGATTACCCTGTATGCCAATGCCAACGATCCCGCCTCCGTAACCCGCGTCATCGACGCGCCGCCGCAGCTCACGGGCTATGAATATGAAGTGCTCGCCTGCCTGCGCGCCCTGGAGACGGGCGCCCTGGAATGCCCGGAAATGCCCCATGCCGAAACCCTGCGCATCATGCGCTGGATGGACACCCTGCGCCACAGCTGGGACATGCGGTATCCCTTCGAATAAGCATCCCACAAAAGCGCCCCTTCCGCTGCTTGACCGTCAGCGGAAAGGGCCTTGTTCTATCCGACAATTACAGGGAAGGGGTACCTGGCGGCGGCTTTCCGGTGATGCCATCCCGCTGTCTGGGCCGGGGTACCTTGGAGGAGATCAGCTCCCACACGTTGCCCGCTCCCAGGCGGAGGAATTCCCCAATCAGGTGATTGAACATCCGCCGGGTTTCAGGGTCCATGTCCCTGGTAGCCTGGATCATGCTCAGGGCCGAGCGGAATTTCTCATTGCTCATTTCGGCAATGGTTTCGGCGTGGGTGGCGTTGAGGATCTCAAACATGGCGTCCACAAAGCGCCGGCGCTGTTCCGGGCTGGCGTTTTGCAGCCAGGCATGCAGGGTTTCGTCCATAATCCGGCTGGCCGCGTCCACCTGGCGCAGCTCCTCAAAGCCCGTTCCCCGTACCTGCCAGGTGAAGGCGTCGTGCTGCAGGAAGCTCACCGCGGTGCTCCGCACCACCAGATAATCCGGATGGTAGTGCATCAGCAAGCCCACAATGGAGCTTTGCGGCAGCACGGAATGCAGCACCGGGCGAATGCGTTCGTAGCCCGGGGAGTTCATGGTATCCTCGTCCAGTCCCGGCCCGTCAAAGCTGCATACGCTCAGGATGCGCCGCTGAATCTCCGGGGGCAGATGCGCCGCGGCATAGGCCGCCAGGTTGCCGCCCTTGCTGTGCCCGGCCACCCGCAGGGGGCGCTCCGTGCGCTCCGCCTGCCGGCGCAGATATGCCAGGGCCTCCACCTGGGCAGGCACGGGCGTCTCAAAGGACATATGGAAGTCCTCCCGCCAGCCCACCAGGGTGTTGTCCGTGCCACGGAAGGCCACGAAGGTACTGCCGTCCTCCATCTCCGCGGTGAGGGCGGAAAACTGGATGATCCGCTCCTCGTCCACCTCGTTTACATAGTCATGCAGGCGCATGCCGCCAAAGCGCTCGGACTCCGCCATGGCAAAGAGCAACGCCCGCCACTGCTGGAAATACTGTCCGCCGGTCATGTTTTCCAGGCCCAGCAGCGGCGCGCACTCCCGCAGGGTCTTGCCCTGGGGGTCGGAAACGGTATCCTGGAAGGGGTTATAACTCAGGCTGGCCATGAGCAGGCTATCCACCAGATTCCAGGCGGCCTGGCGCAGGGTCAGGTCCCCGCGCCAGGTCAGATAATCCATCATGTTCGGCATGTCTGCCTCCTCTCGCATGCCTTACGGCGCTCAGGCACGCCCGGCAAACTCCGCCAGCGTCACAGCCTGCCCCGTAAGACGGGATTCTTCTGCCGCCAGGGCCATCAAATGGCTCTGCACGGACACCTTGGCGCTGGAAAGGGAAATAGCCTGGCTATCCCCCCGCAGGGTTTCCACAAACTCCCGCATAATGGCTTCGTCGCTGCCGCCGTGGCCGCTTTCGCCGGTGGTGATGTCATAGGCGGTTTCCTTGCCGGTGCGGAAGTCCGTATGGATCACCTGGTTCAGCCCCATGTCGCCCCACAGCTGTCCCTTGGTGCCCATGAGGGTGATGGTGCGGGTGCAGCGGGCGGTGAAGTCGCACATGGTAAAGGAAGCGGTGATGCCATCCTCAAAATTCAGGTTGACCACCTGATGGTCCACCACGTCGTTATCACAGGCAAAGACGCATCGCCCGTAGGGGCCCACCCGCAGGGCTTCCCGCAGCCCCTCTTCAGAAAGGTCGGAGGACACCGCGTGGCAGAAGTACTCGGAAAGGCGCTTGTTCTCCAGGTAGAAGCGCTGGGCGTTGTAGGGGCAGGTTTCCGCGTGGGGGCAGCCGTCGGAGCAGCGGTCCGGCGCGCCGGCGGGCTGATGGGCGCGGTTAAAGTAGTTCAGGGAGCCATAGCTGGATACGCTCCGGCAGTCCTTGCCCACCAGCCACAGGAGGATATCCATATCGTGGCAGCACTTTTGCAGGATCATGGGGCTGGTTTCCTGGCTGTTGCGCCAGTTGCCCCGGACAAAGCTGTGGGCGGCGTGGTAATACCCCACGCCCTCCATGGCCTGGATGCTCACCAGCTGGCCGATGGTGCCCGCGTCCAGCAGCTTTTTCAGCTGCCGGAAGAAGGGGCTGTACCGCAGCACATGGCAGATGGACAGGATGCGCCCGGCCTTCTCCGCGGCCTGGCCCATGGCGAGAATCTCCTGCTTGTTGGGGGACATGGGCTTTTCGCACAGCACGTGGTACCCCTTGTCCAGGGCGGCCAGCACGGGCGCGTAGTGCATCCGGTCCTGGGTGCAGATCAGCGCCGCGTCCGCCAGGCGGGGCTGGGCCAGCAGATCCTCCCAGGTGGTGAACACCCGCTCCGGGGGCAGATGATGGTCCGCGGCAAACTTCTCCCGGCGGGCGGGATTGGGCTCGGCCACGGCGACGATTTCCAGTTCCTCCGGGTGTTCCAGGGCGTATACGGCATAGGCCTCCATGCCGCGCAGGCCCGCGCCGGCAACAACGGCGGTTACCTTCTTCATTTGCTTTTTTTCTCCTTTCTCTCCCAGTGGACGGTGGCCGCCTGGGGAAGTGCGCTGCGCAGCTTGGCCCGGGGATTGACGCACACCGGGGAAGCCGTCAGGGTCAGCATGGGTACATCGCTCAGGGAGTCTCCGTAGGCCCGGGACTCCTCCCAGTCCAGTTCCAGATGGTTGGCCGCCAGGTAGGCGGCAATGCGCAGGGATTTCTCCACGCCCTTGCAGTTCTCCCCCACCAGGCCGGTGTAGCGCTGTCCATCCGGCCCCAGGCCGCAGGGGGTGGCCAGCACGGCGTCGAACCCCAGGGCCTGCCCAATGGCGCGCATGTATACCTCCGGGGAGGCGGAAACCAGCAGCAGGCGGTAGTCTTCCCTTTGCAGGCGGCGCAGTTCCGCCATGCCCGCGGGAAAGAGCCGCTTTTCCAGCCGCTGATGGAAAAATTCCAGGGCAAAGGCGTCCATTTCTTCCACGGAGTGCCCCTGCAAAAACGACAGGGCCTTGTTCTTGGCCCAGGTATTGGTATACCGTTTGGGCAGCAAAATGGGCATCATGCCCGCCCAGGCGGCCACAGCCAGGCGACGCAGGGGCAGCTTGCCCCGCCGCCAGGCGTACCACAAATAGGGAATAATGGAATCCCCGGGCGCCAGGGTCCCGTCAAAATCGAACAAGGCGAATTTCACACGCTGCACCGGCGTCGTCTCCTTTCGTAAGGCTTGGGAAAACACGGCGCGCACCTTTCCCCCGCGGAGGGAACCCGCCAGGGTTACAGGGGGCACGATTGATCCAAATCCCGGTGGGTATAGTGCCGGGTGCCGTCCTTCATTTCCGCCAGGAGCTGCCCGTCGCCCAGGAGCTTGTATTTATAGGTGGTCAAGCCCTCCAGGCCCATGGGACCCCGGGCGTGGATCTTGCCCGTGGCAATGCCCACCTCCGCTCCAAAGCCATACACAAAGCCGTCGGCAAAGCGGGTGGACACATTCCAGTACACCCCTGCGCTATCCACCCGCTGCAGGAATTCCGCGGCGGCCGCGTCATTCCCAGTCACAATGCAATCCGTATGGTGGGAGCCATGGCGGTTGATATGATCTATGGCCGCCTCCAGGGAGTCCACCACGCGAATGGACAGGATCAGGTCCAGGTATTCCGTGTCCCAGTCCGCCTCTGTGGCCGGGTTGCAGGCAATCAGCGCCCGGGTCCCCTCGTCGCCGCGGAGCTGGACGCCCTTGGCCCCCATGGCCTGCGCCAGGGGCGGTAGGAAGGCCTCCGCCACGTCCCGGTGCACCAGCAGGGTTTCCATGGCGTTGCACACGGAGACGTTCTGGGTTTTGCTGTCCACGGCCACCCGCAGGGCCATGTCCAGGTCGGCATCCTTGTCCACATACACATGGCAGATGCCGTCCGCATGGCCCAGCACGGGGATGCGGCTGTTATCCATAATCCAGCGGACAAAGGCATTGCTGCCCCGGGGGATAATCAGATCGATGAGGGCATCCTCCTTGAGCATGGCGCCCACATCTTCCCGGGTTTCCAATAAAATCAGGCTGCCTTGGGGAAGTCCCGCCTTTTCCAGGGCGCGGGTCAGGGAAGCGTGCAGGGCGCGGTTGGTGCCCAGGGCTTCCCGGCCGCCCTTGAGCAGGGCGGCATTGCCGCTTTTCAGGCACAGGGACGCAATCTGCACCAGGGCGTCGGGGCGGCTTTCAAAAATAACGCCGATCACGCCAATGGGGCAGGTAACGCGGTACAGGTTCAGGCCCGGGGTCAGTTCCCGGCTCAAGGTGGTGCGGCCGATGGGGTCCGGCAGCGTGCACAGCGCCCGCAGGCCCTCCACCACGGCGTTGAGCTTCTCCTCCCCAAAGCCCAGGCGCTTCACCAGGGGCGCGGCCAGCCCTTCCTCCTGGGCGCGCCGGAGATCCTCCTGGTTTGCCTGGAAGATCTCCGCCCGGTCCTCCAGGAGGCTTTCCGCCATGGCGTTCAGGGCAGCGTTGCGCTTTTCCAGGGGGCAGGCGGCCAGTTCCCAGGCGGCGGCGCGAGCCTCCCGGGCCAGGGCGTGCAAATCCTTCATGGGCATTCCTCCGAATCATTCACGGGTTGCGTTTCCGCGCCCCTATTATACGAAAAAAAACAACTGATTGCAATGCAATGGAAGATGTGCTATAATCAAAAACCAGCAGAAAACGGCGTGGCATAGCAGGAGGAGGGGTTTGGATGCCACATCAAAAGGGCATCAAGCCCGTCGCGCAAAACCGCAAAGCCTGGCACGACTACTTTGTGGAAGAGAAGTACGAGTGCGGCATGGAGCTGTTCGGCACGGAAGTGAAGTCCATGCGCCAGGGCCGGATCAACCTCAAGGAAAGCTGGGCGGTGGTCCGCGCCGGAGAAGTATGGGTGGAAGGGATGCACATCAGCCCCTATGAGCAGGGCAACCAGTTTAACCGTGATCCCCTGCGCCCCAAGCGGCTGCTTTTGCACAAAAACGAAATCCGCAAGCTGGACAGCCTGGTACAGCGGCAGGGCTACACGCTGATTCCCCTTTCGGTCTACCTCAAGGAAGGGCGCATGAAGCTGGAGCTGGGCCTGTGCAAGGGCAAGCAGCTCCACGACAAGCGGGACGACATGGCCCGCAAGGATGCCCAACGGGAGATCCAGCGCGCCTTCCGGGACGCGCAGAAACGGTAAGGAGAGGACAATGGCCATGCGTGCACCCTGTTTACCCCAAGGCGGCGTCATCGGCATCTGCTCCCCCAGTCATGTGGCGGAGCGCGGCCGCTACGCGCGCATAGAAGCGGGCATCCGCGCCCTGGGCTTTCAGGTGCGGGAAGGGGACAACCTCTACCGGGATACCTACGGCTATCTGGCCACCCCCGAGGAGCGCGCCGCGGACTTTCACCAGCTGCTGTATGACGAGGACGTACGGCTGATTTTCTTTGGCGGCGGCGAAGGCGGCAATGAGCTATTGCCCCTGCTGGATTTCGGCGCCATCCGTCGGCATCCCAAGCGCATGGCTAGCTTCAGCGACGGCACCACGCTGCTGTGCGCCATCTGGGCCAAGACGGGGTTGGAAACCTATTACGGTCCGTCCCCCAGCTGCTTTGAAGCCCTCACGGAATATGACCGGGGGCAATTCCTGCACCACCTGGTGCTGGACGACGCCGCGTGCCACAGAGCCGCCGGGCCATGGCACACGCTGGTGCCCGGTCAGGCGGAGGGCATCCTGGTGGGCGGCTATACGCGGAACTTCGCGCTGCTGCTGGGCAGTCCCTATTTCCCCTGTTCCCTGGAAGAAAAGTATCTGCTTTTCCTGGAGGATCACCAGCAGTTTGGGGGCGTGGACTATGTGAGCGCCATGATCTCCCATATAGAGCAGAGCGGCTTTATGGCATCGGTAACGGGCGTGCTCTTTGGCCACTATGCCCCGACGCCGCCGCCGGAGCTGCTGGCGCGGTTGACGCGCCTGGGGGAGAAATACGGCATTCCCGTGGCCTACTGTGACGACTTCGGTCATGGGGAAAATCACGCGGTATTACCCATTGGCCGCGCGGCGCGGCTGGATACGCAGGCACAAAACCTGCGTTACCTGTAAATAACACTTGCATTCTCTGCCCCAGATGGCATAGAATAGAGAAGGCGAAACATTGTCAGCTGTTCCTGGGGATGATCCGGTTTCGACGGGGGTTGTCGGGGACAGGATAAGCGAGCCGCGGACCCTGTACCGCGCAACAACGGGGAAAAACAAGAACTGACAATAGCGATTTCGCTTTCGCGGCCTAACGCCGCGACGCCAGCCCGGCCTGCCCGCGTGGCCGGTTCCTGACGTCATTTACGCGGGGAACGAGAACGCCTAAGCTTTGCAGCGTGCTTGTATTCATGAAGCTACTGATGCCTTCAGCCTGTCCGCGGGCGTAAGGCGGAGGGAATGTTAAATCACGGACTGCGCTCGGAGAAAGTCCTGTAAACGAGCCTTCGGACAGGAGTTCGACTCTCCTCATCTCCACGTTGTCTATGCCATGCAGGGCCAGGTTGTAGGAGCCGGCGCTGACATAGACGCCCCGCAAAGCCGCCTGTAGCAAGGGTTTCACCTGCTCAGGCGGCTTTTGTTGTGCGAGTTGAACCCCGAGTAGAACCCCTCTCAGGGCGGCGGTATAGTCCGTGAACGCGTGCAGGCGCGGCTGGGTAACGGGAAAAAGCGTATGGTAGCCGCAGCCGGTTATCCGAAAACGGCAACGATCAGCAATGCAGCCAGCGTGATCAGGCTCAGAACGGGGAAAAGGCAGCCGCCTCCAGTGAGCATCCGGCCTATTTTCTGCTGACGGCCTGCCTTTGTGGTGGGAATGCCGGTGGCACGGGCGATTCTTTGCTTGGCGGCTGTAATTCCCAGGGCACGCTTCCAGGAAAAGGACAGGCCGGGAATCCCTCTGCGTTTCCTTGCCATGGTATTTGCTCCTTTCTATCAAAAGCCAAGTTCTTTGGCCAGGTCCAGAACATCAATATACTCATTCAGCGTAACGACACCATCGCTGAGCACGTCATTGCACAGTTCGGTGAGTTTGGTATGCTTGCTGCGGTATTCCTTGACTGTTGCCAGGCGATCAGCCGCGGTGACATGGGCATATTGCGCCTTGGCGATTCCACGGGACATCTCTTCCACGGTTTCCTCGTCTACCGGCAGATCAAGGGACTTGAATCCATCGAATATGCCCTCCTCCTCCGATTCACAGGCACAGCAGAGCAGCAGCGCCGCGCAAAGCCCAAAGCAAAGCATCACTTTCCTCATGTTTTATTCCTCCTTGCTGTCAACCGTTGCGTTGAGCAGCTGGAAAAAGCTGATTCATGGTCATCAGCGTAATCGGGTATGGTCGTTTCCTTCCCTTTGGTGTTTTTTGTTTTGGGGGAGCAGCTCCTTCTTCATAAATCAGGCAGGAGCTTTTCCCTCATTTGGTTTCTTCATCCGGCGCCTGTCCATCATGTGCCAGCCACCGGCATTCGGTCAGCTCCATTTGGGTAAATACAGCGCGGAAGGAAGAATCCTCGGGGCTGCAGGCATAAATGCCGAAGCGGATTTCCTCCTTCGCTTCGTGCAAATGACAGATGCGCATTTGCTGGAACACCACGCCGTCCGCTGAGCATTCGATGCAGAAGTCGCTCTCCCGGCGGCTGAGACGGTACCACATGGTTTTCACGTTCGCCGGAATTTCCGTTGTTGCCCAGTCGGAATAGCCATGGTTGGTTACAACGCTTCCCAAATGCTGAAAGCGCTCGTTTTCATACTCCACCGAACCCTTGAGCCAGTTTTCGCTGTCCAGGTACAGCACAACGCCGCACTGGTCAAAGCGGTGGTGGCTCTCGGTAAATTCCGTCCGCACCACAAAGGAAAAGTACTTTTCCGCCGTGGTCATTTGAAGTACCGGAGCATTGTCATTACGGAAATGATAGTACGTTCTCTGCCACAGATCCGTATGCGGTTTGGTAACCACTTCAATCTGATCCTGGGAAATTTTGTAGCTCTCCGGCTGTCTTGTCCATTGCAAGTCCTCTACGTTCCATTTCATGCCTGATCTCTCCAATACTTTTTCTTGTCCTCTTCGGTGATTTTCCGCAGTACCCGGCAGGGGTTGCCCACGGCCACCACGCCGTCCGGGATGTCCCGATTAACTACGCTTCCCGCGCCAATGACCGTATTGCTGCCAATGGTCACGCCCGGCAATACCGTCACCGAGGCACCGATCCATACATCATTCCCCACCCGAATGGGGTAGGCATATTCCAGTCCCTGGTTGCGCTGCGCCGCGTCCAGGGGATGCCCGGCCGTGGAAGTCGGCTGTCAGCCCACCATAATGGACTGCATGTCCCAGCTTTCCCCGTAGGTCAGCTCGCCTTCACCATCCACCGCCAGGGAAACACCATACTCCTTTTTTCGCGGAAAGGCAAGTGCCGTCATCATCGTTTGGCCCTCGTTTACATACATTTCCAGGATGGAAGCATCCACAAAAATATGCAGCCGGAGTTGCCCATCCTGAAGCGGCACCTGTGCCTGGCATTGCTGCCAGCAGCTTTCTGCCTGAGCCTCCCCCAGGGAATAACCGCTGGCGGAGGTATCCAGCTGCAAGCGCTGTGTCTCCCCGTCATAGGTCACCAGCACATGCTCCCCCAGGCTTTCCATGAGCGCAAGCCTCATGCGTGCGTTACCGGTCAGCCTTACCGTCAAACGCAGCTCCTTATGCGGGCCGGCACAGTCGTGCAGCTGCCAGGCCTCCTGCCCCAGCGCGCAGGGAGGAACCCGTTTCCCTTCCCCCTGCCGGAGGCTTGCCAGTTCCTCCAGGGGCTTTTGCATGAGCCTGCCGCCTTCCAAATGGCACGCCCGGGGCAGTGTCATCATGCCGGCCCATTGGCGCGCTTGAACCGGCCAGCGATGTTCCCAGGTAAATGCCCAGCCGATCATCACCTGACGTCCGTCACGCAGGGTCAGGGACTGGGGCGCGTAAAAGTCCATGCCCTGGTCCACGTTCCGGAAGGGATACCCTGCCCGAAAGGCCGCCCCTTCTGTTTTTCCCGCCGCATAGACCACCAGCTGCCCGCATCCATAGCGCCGGGCATCCGCATGCATCAGGCAGGTCACCACCACGGTCTGTCCCTGCTGGACAAACACGTCGGGGCATTCCGCCATATCTCCCAGGTTTTCCAGGAAAACGCCATCATAGCGCCAATGGAGCATATCCGGTGAGGAATAGCGCAACAGCTGACCGCCCTTGCGCCCCCGGGAAGCGGCAATCAAATGGAAGCCCTCCCCGTCCCGAAACAGTTTGGGATCCCGAAAATCCTGCGGGGAAGCCCCCTGGGGCAGCATGCCGCTGGAAATCACCGGGTTCCCGGGATATTTCTCAAAATGGATGCCATCCCGGCTCACGGCAAGGCATTGCTGCTGCACGCAGGGGCCGTCCGGGTCTGCCTTGGATACGCCTGTGTACATCAGGTACAGGCGCCCGTCCACCTCCAGGGAAGTGCCGGAAAAGCACCCCTGCGCATCATAGGGCTGATCCGGTGCCAAGGCCACCGGTTCCACCTTCCAGTGAACCAGATCTTCGCTGCTCCAATGTCCCCAGTGCATGGGCCCCCATACCGGCGCGTAGGGATGGTACTGGTAAAACAAATGATACTCTCCCTGATAGCAGGAAAAACCATTTGGATCATTCATCCATCCAACATATGGACTCACATGAAAAGCCGGTCGATCCTCTGCTTTTATCTGCAGCCCCTGTTCAACTTCATATTTTCTAGCCTTTTCTAACATCTCACTCATGAAAATTCTCCTGTTGTTTGTATCGTTATTTTTCTTCACTCAACGACTTCTGATACTCATCAAAGTATTTCTGTTTAATTGAAATATAATCAGAAAGTCCATACTGTTCCATTTTCTTCAGATAAAAATCCCACTCTTTTTCAATTCCGCCATTCAGGATCCAGTCTGCTTTCTTCTGTTCTGCATATTTTTTGATATCTGTATCATACTGAGATACTTTATTGGTATCATCAATGCTCATGAATACGTTTGGATAAACATATTTACTGTTCATATCCTGTAAATAAGTTTCATGCATATTGTCCAGACGCCATTTTGCATCCTCTGGCTGTGTTACATAGACGTCATAATATTCATTCAGAACTGCAAGAGGACCATTTACAGATTGTGCTTCACGTACTTCTACCGGAGACTGAGTTCCAAGATCCATATGCTTCAGCATTTCTCCGCCATCTTTATTCCTGGAC
>USCR01000045.1 GCA_900553295.1 uncultured Eubacteriales bacterium
CCTTACAAATTCGGGCGACCTCTGGTTGACCGAATTTGCTTTCTCGAAAAAGTGGTTTTAACCACTTTTTCGACACGCTGGGCGTTTTTTCCCCACAAGGCAAAAAACAGTGTAAATTCCAGCAAAACCCGGCTTGACAGATGGGGAAAAGTGAAGTATTTTATCAATATAGAACGATCTGCGGGTATGCATGCCCGTGAAAAACGGAGGCGCCTACCATGCCCTACGAATCCTTGGACGATTTCTTGGCCAGGCTACCACAGCTGGCCCTTTCCGCCCAAGAAAAGCTCAAGGATCACCACGGGCTGTATAAATTTCAGCTTCCCCACAGGCAGTGCTTCATCCGCCTGGAAAACGGCCTGGTTACCGTGGAACCGGAAACGGAGGAATACCCCAACTGCATTATCATCACCGATGAAAAGCAGCTGATGGACCTCATTAACGGCAAGACCAGTCCCATGAAGGCTCTGCTTTTTGGCAAAGTGCGCATACAGGGGGATGTGAAGCCCCTGTTGCAGCTGTGCGCCCTGCTATAACCATACCGCGCCGCGCCCATCCATGGCCGGCGCCGTTTTTTTTGTTGCGAGGAACGAAGGGAGGCCGGCAGCATGTACTGCATTTTGGTGACAGGTATTCCCGCGTCCGGGAAGAGCACCCTGGCCGCGGCGATTGCCGGTGCCCTGCACCTGCCCTGGATTTCCAAGGACCGCATCAAGGAGCTGCTTTTTGACCGCCTGGGCTTTCGCTCCCGGGAGGAAAAGGTCCGCCTGGGCCTGGCCGCCATGGACGCCATGTATTACTGTGCGGAACAGCTCATGGCCGCGGGCAAACCATTTATCCTGGAGAACAACTTTGAAAACAGTTCCCGGGAGCCGCTGCTGCGCCTGTTGGAGCGCCATGATTACCAGGCCATTACCTTGACCCTCACGGGGGATTACCGGCGCATCTACGAGCGCTTTCTCCTGCGCAACGCCGGTCCGGAGCGCCACCGCGGCCATGTGGTGAACACCTGCTACCCCCAGCAACCGGGACAGCCCGCGGAAGCGCCCCTCACCTATGAGCAGTTTGTGGACGGCATTCGCGCCCGGGGCATGGACAGCTTTACCGCCAATGGGCCGCAGATTGTCCTGGACACCACGGACTTTGCCGCCCTGGATGTGCCCGGGCTGGTGCAGCGGCTGACCCGGTGCGCGGAGGAGATCCTGCAAGCGCAGCGCTCCCCGGAAAAGTAAGCGTCCCTGTTGCAAAACATGTAAAAAGTGCTGTGGCCCCTGGGAACGGTGCGGGCCTTGTTTTGCGTCCGTCAAAAGATTTCCAGCATGAATCGATGCAAAAAAACGCAGACTGCAAACGATTCTTGTAAGGAAACGGGGCGCAGACATGAAAAGACGCAGGCAATCTCCTTCCGCGCTGCGGCGGGCGACGGGGCTGGTGCTGTCGCTGCTGCTGACGCTGAGTTATTTCTCCCCCAGCCAGCAGGCGCTGAGAAACTTGCCCGACACCCTGCATCTCACCGCCGGGCAGCTGCAAACCCTGGAACTGGGGTCCATGCTGACCCTGACCACCCAGGCGGGCACCGCCGCGGTGTCCGCCAGCGAGGATGAAACCCTCCGGGCCCAGGGCGCGGTATCCCTGAGCAGCGAGACGGCGGGCACCTCGGAGCTGCTGCTGTCCCTGATGGGGCTGCTGCCCCTGAAAAAGGTGGAGGTGGAGGTCAGCCCGGAAAAGCGGCTGATTCCCGGGGGCATGGCCATCGGCGTGGCGCTGCACACCTCCGGGGTGCTGGTGGTGGGCACCAGTGACCTGGGGGCAGACGGGCCCAGCCCGGCCCGGGTGAGCGGCATTCTGCCCGGGGACCTCATCCGGCGGGTCAACGACGTGGAGCTGACCTCCAGCGCGCAGTTTTCCCTGCTGGTGGCCCAGGCGGGCGGGCAGGACCTGCCCCTGACCATTGAGCGGGACGGGCAGCTGATGCAGGTCACCGTCACGCCCAAGCTGGACGCCGCCACGGGCGCGGCGCGGCTGGGCGTGTGGGTGCGGGACTCCACGGCGGGGGTGGGCACGCTCTCCTTTTACGATCCGGAAACGGGCACCTATGCGGCCCTGGGGCACGCCATCACCGACGGGGACACGGGCGAAGTGCTCACCGTGGACCGGGGGCAGATCCTCAAGGCTGACATTGTCTCCGTGCAAAAGGGTGAAAAGGGCGCGCCCGGGGAGCTCAAGGGCAGCTTTCTGCGGGAAGGCGTGGTGCTGGGCGACATCGCGCGGAACAACATCCTGGGCATTTACGGCAGCATGAATGAGGCGCCCCAGCAGACCCTGTACCCCGACGGGCTGCCCATCGGGTTGCGCTCCGGAGTGCACACGGGCAAGGCCAGCATCCTTTCCACCGTCAGCGGCGAAGGGCTGAAGGAGTACGAGGTGGAGATCACCCGGGTAAACCCGCAAACCGCCCCGGCCCCCAAGAGCATGGTGCTTCGGGTGACCGACCCTGAGCTGCTGGAGATCACCGGCGGCATCGTCCAGGGCATGAGCGGCAGCCCCATTGTGCAGGACGGGCGGATCATCGGCGCGGTAACCCACGTTTTCGTCAGCGACCCCACCCAGGGGTACGGGCTGTATATTGACTGGATGCTCCAGGAGGCGGAAAGCGCCACCTGAGGCGGAGGGCGGCATGCTTCCCAGGGGGCATGCCGTCCTTTTTTTCATTTGCCGGGCATATGGTGGCGCCGCGCAATGAAACGTGAATTATTTAATGATTAGCATTAAATAATTCTTGACAAGGATATAGCGCCATGGTATCATGGGAACCGAGGTGATACCTATGAAGCTGCTGGAAAAGCTTATGTCCCGGCGATTTGCGCAGCCTGCGGTGCAACTTGTCAAATGGTTCTGCTACCTGGTGATCTTCTTTTATGTTTTTTGCCTGGTGCTCAGCTGCCTGGGGCGGCAGTCCTTCCAGCTGTACACCAGCACGGGGGTTCAGGAAAACGCCATCTATGCGGGGGCAGATTATGACGCCTCCCACAGCCTGACGGTTTCCATGGACGACCCGGTGTACGTGCATGGCAATGCCCAGGGGCAGGTGGACCTGGTGACGCAGATTGCCCTTTCCCTGATGTTCGCGGTAAAGGCTGTGCCTGCCATCATTGCCTATTGGCTGCTGGTTCGCGTGCTGGGCAATATCCAGGGCGGGAAGATTTTTACGGAGCAGAACGCGGTGTATCTGCTGGGCTTTGGGCTGCTTCAGGGGGCGGTGGCGCTGGTGGCGCCCTTTCTGCGGATGCTTCTGTGCTCCCTGGCCAATCTGCTGGCGGAGAGCCAGGTGTCCATCTCCACCGGCTCGGGGATGCTCAACCAGCTGATGCTGAGCCTTGCCTTTGTGGTGGCCGCGTCCATTATGCACTACGGCATTCGCCTGCAGGATGAGGTGGATCACACCCTATGATTATCATTCGTCTGGACCGGGTGCTGGCCGACCGGAAAATGCGCCTGAACGACCTGGCCGCCCAGGTGGGCATCTCCAACGTGAACCTCTCCTACCTGAAAACCGGCAAGGTGCGGGCCGTCCGCTTCAGCACCCTGGACGCCATCTGCAAGGCGCTGCACTGCCAGCCGGGGGACATCCTGGAATATGTGGAGGAGGAGCCGTGAAGCCTGCGGCCCGTCTTGCCCTGCGCCACAGGCTGCTGCCCACGCTTTCCCCCGTTGCCCGGGGCGGGAAGCGCGGGCCTTTTTTTGTGCCGCAAGGCCATGGACATCCAGGCAGCCATATGCTATGCTAGAGGCAAAGAGAGAGAAAAAATTGAATTCACCCGCGGACCTTGGGAGGTGCAAAATGGCTGACAAGCGATGGATGGCCTTTGTTCTTCTTGTTTTGGCGGCGCTATGGGTGCTGCCGGGAGCCTGTGCCCAGGAGCCTGCTTCCTGTGGGAGCGTAGGCATGGCCGGGGGCCAGGTGTTCGCGCTGCAGCGGGGCGAACTGCTGCGCTACGACAACGCCGGAGAGGACTTTGTCCCGGCGGGGCTGTCCCCGGTGCCGGGGAATATGCTGGCGGACAGCCTGGAGGGGCTATATCTGTTTTCCTGTCAGGAGCAGACCCTGACGCAGCTGGAAACCGCCGCGCCCTATGGCGCCATGGCCACCTGGAAGGTGGACCCGCTGCCCTTTACGGCGGATGAAATCTACCGTGCCGTGGTGGCGGAGGGCGTGCTGTATCTGCTCACCGCCCAGGAGACGGCCTTTCCCTTCCGGGGCGTCTGGGCCTATGAGCTGGCCACCGGGCAGCAGGAGGATTGCCCCGTGCCTGCCACCGCGGACATGACCTGCGGGGAAGGTGGGCAGCAGCTGCTATACAGCGCGCCCCTTGGCCAGGAGGGCGGGCTGTACGCCTGGCGCATGGGCTCCGGGCCGCAGAAGCTATGTGCCGCCCCGGCCACCCAGGCCTACACGCCCGGGGGGCTTGCCTACGATCCCGCGGCGCAGGTGTGTTACATGCAGGCCAACGGCGTCATCCTGGCCCTGGAGGGCGGCGCCCTGCGGGAAGCCGCCTATGCCCCGGACTACGAGAATGGCGACTTCCGCAGCGGCGCGGTGACGCCGGAGGGATGCTACCTGCGCTTTTACAGCGACGGGAGCCTGTGGCCGCTTTCCCTGGGCCAGCCCCAGCAGGAAGTGCTGCGCATTGCGGGGGTGTTTCCGGACGCGTCCCTGCTGGATGCCTACCGGCAGGCGTATCCCCAGGTGGCGGTGGCCGTTTCCCCGGAACTTTCCAGCCAGGAGGACGCCTTCGCCCAGGCCCTGGTCAACCGCACCCTGGAGGCGGACATCATCATCACATCTACCGCCAGCGAACTGTACGGGCCGCTTCTGGAAAAGGGGTACGTCCTGCCCCTGGATGGGGACAGCCGGTGCGCGAACGCCGTGGACAGCATGTATCCCGCCATTCAGGATCAGGTGACCCGGGACGGGCAGCGTTTTGCCCTGCCCCTGGGGCTCTCCATGGAAACCATGTGGTATAACCAGCGGTTGTTTACGGAGCTGGGGCTGTCCGTCCCCACCACGGTGGAGGAGCTGCTGCGATGCTGCGCGGAAGTCTCCCTGCCCCCGGAGGTAGGCATGCTGCGGGATGCCCTGCTGCCCCTGAGCGACGCACTATTGCAGCAGACCATGGACCTTGCCCTGCTCCAGGGCGAAGGGGCGGACCTGGACGTGGCCCGGGCGCTCCTCACCCTGTGGGAGCAAAACGCCAGCGCCTACGCCAACGCGGACCGCGTGGCAGACCAGGCGCTGTTTGCCCGCATGACCAGCGTGCAGCTGGGGGAGGCCCTGTGGGACATGGAGGATTACCGGCCGCTGGTTTTGTCCGTCGCCCCGGAGCAATCCCCGTTGCTGCCCGCCTCCATGCCGGTCATGATGATCTACGCCGGCACGCGGCAGCCGGAGCGCTGCCTGGAGTTCCTGGCTTTCTGCGCGGAAAACCTGGATGCTGCCGCATGGGTTGCCCTTTCCCCCCAGCGCGGCGAGCCCGTGGAAAAGGCAGGCCTGGAGGAGGAGCTTGCCGCCCTGGAGGCACAGCTGTCCGCCCTGGACACGCAGCTGGCAGCGCAGCCGGAGGTGGAGGCGCTGCAACTTGAGCGGGAGGAAGTGCAACTGCGGCTGCAGGCCCTGCGGGACGATCCATGGCAGGTTAGTCCCCAAGCCATTGCCAGCTATCAGGCCATTGCGCCTAACCTGGTATTTTACCAGCAGCGCTGGCGGTATGATACCACCGACGCGCAGGTTTATCAGCTGCGGGAACGGCTGCGCACCCATCAAATCAGCGCGGAACAATTTGTGAAGGACTACCAGCACATGCTGTGGATGTTCAACCGGGAAAATGGAGATGAAACCCATAGATAGCAAAACCCCCCGCCTTCCTTGCTGGAAAGCGGGGGTGTTGATTGTATGGGATGTTACTGGGCGTTGGCGTAAGCTTCCTGGGCAATGCGCAGGTAGTTGGTGGTGCCAGCCAGGGTGGCGCCGGTGGTGGTGTCGGACACGGTCCACACGCCGCTCTCATCCTGGGCAGCGGTGGTCAGGTCATAGTCCACGCCGTTGGCCACCAGGTACGCCTCGATGGCCGCGATGTTGCCGGAGTACTTCAGGTCGCTGGGCCAGAAATCCTCGCCGTGGCCAATGCCTTCCTTGGTGTTCACTTCCACGGTGACAGCGTTCTCACCGGCAGCGTTCAGCAGGACAGCCTCGGTCTGGGCGAAATACCAGTCGCCGCCTTCCAGGGTGACGACGTAGTCCATGAAGGACACGGTCTCGCCGTTGATTTCCGTGGTGTAACCCACGCCCAGGGCTTCATCCGCCGCGCCGGTCCAGGTGTAGTCACCCAGGGTGAACTGCGCGGGGTACTTCTTGTCGTTGGCTTCGATGACCGCGTCGCCCAGCAGCGCCGCCGTCTCGTCGGTGAGCTCAGCCCAGCCGGCCGCGCCGCCCATGGCCACGGGGATCAGCTTCTCGTCCAGCTCCGCGGCGGTTATGGCGCCGTTGTCCAGGGTCAGCGTAACGCGGATCAGGCTATCGGGATGCTCTCCCTCGTTGGAGTACACGCCGTAAGCAACGCCCGTGGTGGTGGTTTCTGCCAGGGCCGCGCCGCACACAACCGCAAGGGTCAGGGCCAGCAGCAGGCTAACAAGCTTCTTTGCCATGATGATTGCCTCCTCGATGCTTTAGTGCATTCGTACTAGAAGGGGTTATAGCGGTTTGTTCATTTCCTGTCAAGCAAAGAAACACAGGCAAAGCAAAAAATTTTTGAGGCGTTTCTGTCCCCCGCCGCTGATCTGCGGGGAGCCATGGGCGTGCTTTGCACCGCCAGGCGCAAGGCACGCGCTTCCGGCCTGGAAAATGGCGGCCAGGTATTCCGGGAGCATGCAGGGTTCTTACGCTGCCTTGCTGGCGGATGCCTCAGCCGCAATAGGCAATGGCATCCGCCTGAAAGAGCAGACCCTTTTCTCCCCCGGCGTGGGCAAAGTTGGTTTCAATGGATTTGCGGACGGGGTACTTTCCGTGAAAGCGCTCCTTGATGATTTTCTCCATGACGGGGATGTTCCACACGTCCCGGAACAAGCAATCCATCTGCACCACATGTTCCAGGGTAAGGCCCACCATGGCCAGGCGCTTTTCCATCTCGTCAAAGGCGCCGTTGATCTGTTCCTCGATGGTGCCGCCCACATTGCCCACGCAGTAGTTCAGAAAGCAGAAATCCCCGGCCTTGATGATGCCGGAATGCGCCCAGGCTTCATTGACGTCGAATCTTTCGATCATGCTGACATGCCTTCCCAAGCAGCGGTTTTTTTCTACTATAAGCCACCCGCCGGGCCAAGTCAAGGCGTGGGGCGTCACTCCGCCGGGGGCAGCACCATCACCTGGTTGGGATAGCCAAATTCCTGGGTGAGGGGGCCTTCCCGAAAGCCGAACTTCCGGTACAGCGCCCGGGGTGCGACGCCTTTGGGGTCCTGCTCCCGGAAGGTGGACACGGTGACCGCCCGGGTGCGGTCCAGCTGTGCCAGGGCCTCCCCCAGGAGCAGGGACGCAATCCCCCGCCGCCTGTACGCCGGGGAAACGCCCAGGCAGCAGATCATGTTCCGGCCCCGGGAAAACAGCAGGACGCCCGCGACCCGGCCGCCATCCCGCACGCACAGGGCCTGCCGGTGCTCCATGAAGCGCAGCACGGTTTGCCGGTGCTCCTCCAGGGCCTGCTGGGTCTCCAGGCCAGGGAAATTGCCGCGGATCTCCTCCACCAGCGCCATCCAGGGCTGGATCATCGCGACGCTGCCATACTGTACCTGCATGGGGGGCCTCCTTCCATGTTTCCTGACGGATACAAAACAAAACACCGTGCGGATGAACGCGCACGGTGCCTTGATCTGGTACACCATTAGGGACTCGAACCCTAGACACCCTGATTAAGAGTCAGGTGCTCTACCAACTGAGCTAATGGTGCATAACTTGCTTAGCAAAAGATATTATACGCGTTTTGCGCCGTATGTCAAGGGGTTTTTCGCCAAAAATGAAAAAAAAGGCGGAAGCGCGCGGGAAACGCGCTCCGCCCTGGGTGTCATTGCGGGGAACCCAGATAGGAGTTCTCCCCGGAAAGGTCATGGAAGCACACGGGCTGCTCCGGGTCCGCGGCCATGGTCAGGCGGCCCACAGAGACTTCATAGGCCATTTTGCTGACCACCGTACCGTCCGCCAGCTGCTTTTGATAGGCGCGGCTCTGGAAGCGGCCCAGGAGCTGCACCTTATCCCCCACATGCAGGTGGGAGGCAAAGCGCGCGGTGCGTCCCCAGGTAATGCAGGGGATGTAATCGCTCTTGCCATAGGCCCGGTTCACTGCCAGCATCAGGTCGGCGATTTCCCGGCCAAAGGGCGTGGTGCGGTAGCTCGGGGGCTTGCACAGCGCGCCCTGAAGCTGCACCTGGTTGGGGTTTTCCTCGCTGTCCGGGGGCAGGATGCGCTGGACAAAGGCGGTAATCAGCAGCCGTCCCGCGCCCTCGATGACCTTGTTGTAGCTGCGCAGCTGCCCCTCGATGGTCAGGGGCGCGCCCAGTTCCAGCGGTACGCCCTCCATGAGCCGCTCGCTCAGGGTAATGGGCAGCAGGTCCTCCGCGCCGGACAGGCGCGGCACGGACAGCGTGGCGTAGTAGAACTTCTCCCCGAACACTTCATGGCCGTAGGTTGGGCTCTGACTGATTACGCCGCTAAGATGCAAGTAGTTCCCCAGTTCCTCCATGACGTATCACCTCTCCTTGGATGTGTCTTGTACAGCAGTAGGGTGCTGTTTCCCTTGCACGTCGATGGTGGTTTCCCCCTCCAGCAGGATTTCGGAAACCTTGACCATCTTCAGGCCCTTCTCCTGGTAGCTCTTCAGCAGTGTGGGCAGGGCGTCCAGCAGGTATTGGGAATCATTATGGAAAAGGATGATGTCCCCGCTCTGCACATCCCCGGCCCGGCGGATCATGTCCTCAGGACTGATGTTTTTCCAGTCCAGGGAGTCCACGCTCCACTGCACCGCCTCGTAGCCCTCGTCCCGCGCCGTCTGGATCACCAGGTTGTTATAGTCCCCATAGGGGGGCCGGAACAGCGTGGGCCGTACGGAGGTTAGTTTTTCCACCTTGTCGCTCATCATGCGCAGCTCCTCGCGAATCTTCGCGTCGGACAGCTGGGTCATGTGCGGGTGGTTATCGGAGTGATTGCCGATCTCATGTCCCCGCTCCGCAATGGCCTGCACCATCTCCGGGTACTTATCCACCCACAGCCCCACCAGGAAGAAGGTGCACTTGGCGTCGTATTCATCCAGGATGTCCAGGAGCTTGGGCGTATTGTCCGCGCCCCAGCTGGCATCGAAGGTGACGGCGATCACCGGGTCCTCCCGCTCCACGCTGTACACCGGCAGAATCCGCTTGGTGGCCAGCACGCTGGTGGCCGCGCTCTCCGGGGGCATCATGGCATAACAGCAGCCCAGCAGGCACAGGGCCAGGGCCAGGGCTGCCTGGCGCAGGGCGGGACGATGCCGCCAGGCCTTCAGCCGCTCCCCCAGGCCGGCGGCCCACCTGCGCACACGGCGGGGCTTTTCCGGGGGCTTTGCGTCCCAATTCAGGGCGCGCTTGGCCTTGGGCCGAAGGTGAACGGGAGACTGGGACATGGATCTCATCCTCCTTTACCTACTATATGTGGTACATGACGCACGAAAGAAGTCAACATTTGGCATATGCCAGGGTTCGACAAACAAAGTGTGAAAACGCGCGCGCCCAGCGCCTTCACACTTGAGCATACGGCCCGCCGGGTCCAAATAGAACGCCCCGGCGCGGAAATAAAAAAAGCGCGGCGTTTTTCCCCGTTCCTGGGAGAAGCGCCGCCCTGGCTGTGTTATGTAAAAGATAAGCCGCAAAAAAAGCGGGGCCGGTTATTCCTCCGGCACCCAGCTCATGAGAAAGGTGTTGATGTACCAGTTGTCCGTGTGCAGCTTGTAGCTGGTGTACACGTTGGCCTCCAGGGTCCGCTCCTCCTCGGGGATTTTGCTCATATTCTCGGTGGCGAACTCCTCGTTGCTGTTGTAATCGTAGATGTACATTTTCACCCGGTTGGAGACGTTGCCTTCAATGGTGGTGAGGCGGTAGATGCCGTCCCCCAGGTCCTGCACGTCGTAGACCAGGCCCACGTGCACGGTTTTGTTGGCGCTCTTCTGCACGCCATAGACCACGGCGTAGCCCGGCTGGGGAATCTGCGTGGTACGGCCCAGCTGCTGGTAGCCCTTGAGGAGCTTGCCCACGCTGGCTTCCTTCACATGGTACACGCTGCCCACCTGCTCGGGGATGTCCTGCAATTCGTCCATGGGGATGCCGCCTTCCAGCATGCACCAGGTCACAAAGCCCCCGCACCAGCCGAACTTGCAGCCCTTGCCGCAGCGCCACCAGGTATACTTGTTGCTCTGGGAAAGGGTTTTGCCGCCCAGGGTTTCCCACTCATTGTAGGCGATGTCCAGCACGTTGCGGATTTCCTCGGGCACCAGGGTGGCGGGATCGTTGGGGTCGGGGACGGGGGTGGGTTCCGGGGTGGCGGTGACCTCCGTATAGGTTTCCGGGTCCAGCACATCCCCCAGGGACAGTTCTTCTTCATCTGCCCGGGCGGGCAAGGCAAACAGCATTCCCCCACAAAGGGTGAGGGCCAGCAAACGGCGCAGGCATCCCATGGCAAATCCCTCCTTCATACCAGGGATAGTGTACCACGTTTTGGCACATGGAGCAAGTCTTGTGGAAGGGCAGCAGCGCACCACAACGGATTGTGGAAAAAGTTATCAACAGTTTTGCCGGGAGATTTCTTTGGCGCAACCCCTTGATATTTCAGGCGTTTCATGATATGATTGCACGGAGTGAGAATCTTTGCGAGGGTTTTCCACAAGCGGGTTATCCACAGCGTACGGCCCGAAAACGGCCGGGACGCTTTTTTCACCCCCTTTTTCCTGCCGGGAAAAACGGGGAATTTGTCAGGCACGGCAGGCGCGGCGGCGCAAGGGTGTTTGGAAGCGGAGGATGAAGCGCATGGATATGACGGAGCTTTGGGAGAAGGCATGTATGCTGCTCAAGGGGGAAATGAACGAAATTTCCTACAACACGTGGATTCAGTCCTCCCTGAAGCCGCTGTCCCTGGAGGGGGATTGCCTCACCCTGTGCACCTCCGCCGAGTACATGAAGTCCATGATCGCCAGCCGGTACGCCACGCTGATTGCCAACGCCCTGGGCGAAGTGGCCGGCCACCCCATGCAGGTGGAGATCCTGACCCGGGCGGAGGTGGACAAGAAGCAGTCCCAGGCGGAGCCGGAGGCCCCGGCGGGCTTTACTTCCATGTCCCTGAACCCCAAGTATACCTTTGACACCTTTGTGGTGGGCAACGGCAACCGCTTTGCCCACGCGGCCTCCCTGGCGGTGGCCGAATCCCCGGCGGAAGCGTACAACCCCCTGTTCATCTACGGGGGCGTGGGTCTGGGTAAGACCCACCTGATGCACGCCATCGGCCACTATGTGCAGCAGCAGTATCCGCAAATGCGGCTGATGTACATCACCAGCGAAAACTTTACCAACGAGCTGATCTCTGCCATCCAGCAGAACCGCAACGTGGAGTTCCGCAACCGCTTCCGCAATGTGGACATCCTCATGGTGGACGACATCCAGTTCATTGCCGGGCGGGATTCCACCCAGGAGGAATTCTTCCACACCTTCAACGCCCTGCACACCGCGGGCAAGCAGATCGTAATGACCAGCGATAAACCCCCCAAGGACATTGCCCGGCTGGAGGAGCGCCTTTGCAGCCGCTTTGAGTGGGGCCTCATCGCTGACATACAGAAGCCGGACATCGAAACCCGTATCGCCATCCTGCGCAAGAAGGCCATGAGCGAAAACATCATGGTGGGGGACGACGTGCTGGAGCTGATTGCCTCCCGCATTGAGAGCAACATCCGTGAGCTGGAGGGCAGCCTCACCCGGCTGGTGGCCTTCTCCACGCTGCACAAGCGGCCCATTGACGTGGCCCTGTGCGAGGAAGCCCTGAAGGAGGTCTTTGAGCAGAAGGCCCCCCGGCGGGTGGACGAAAACGTGGTCATGAGCGCGGTAAGCGACTACTACGGCGTGACCCCCGAGGATTTGAAGAGCTCCCGCCGGAACCGGGAGATCACCGTGCCCCGGCAGGTGGCCATGTACCTGACCCGGGAAATGACGGGGCTGAGCCTGCCCAGCATCGGCCGGGCCTTTGGGGGCCGGGACCATTCCACGGTGCTCTATGCCTGCAACACGGTGGAAAAGAATCTGAAAACCACCCCCAGCATGGCGGCCCTGGTGGAGGACATCCGCAAACTGATTCGGGAAGGGAAGTAAAGGGATAGCCTGCAAGACGGGAGCGGCCGGAGAAACGGCGGCTCCCGTTTTTTCAGTCGCGGCAGATTGGGCCGCTTTTCCCCCTTGCCAAAGGTGCGCGGGCGGGTGTATAATATCAGGCGTACATAGTTCCCGCAGGAGGGGAAAACAATCCGTTTTCGACGCGTAAGAGAGCCGCCGGATGGTGCGAGGCGGTGGCCGGAACGGTGGCTCCATTCCCCCAGGGGCAGGCGAGGAGTCTGCGGGCGGCGCTCCCTTACGGCGCATGAGTGGTCGCGTTCTCCGGGACGCGGCAAGCCGGGTGGCAACGCGGGTCCATCGTCCCAGGCAGGGACGGGGGGCTTTTTCTTTTTTCCCGGCGAAACAGGGAAAAAACATAGAGGAGGATACGTAACCATGCTGGACATCAATCTGCTGCGCAACGACCCCGAGCGGGTCAAGGAAAACATCCGCAAAAAGTTCCAGGATCAAAAGCTGCCCCTGGTGGACGAGGTGGTGGCCCTGGACAAGGAATACCGGGAATCCCGCCAGCAGGCGGACGGCCTGCGCAACCAGCGCAAGACCCTTTCCAAGCAGATCGGCGGCCTGCTGGCCAAGGGCCAGAAGGAAGAGGCCGAGGCTGCCAAGGCCAAGGTAGCCGCCCTGGCCGACGACCTGGCCACCCTGGAGCAAAAGGAGGATGAGCTCCAGGCGGAGATCAAGAAGCGGATGATGGTCATCCCCAACATCATTGACGACAGCGTGCCCGTGGGCCGGGACGACAGCGAAAACGTGGAGCTGGAGCGCTTTGGCGAGCCGGTGGTACCGGACTTTGAGGTGCCCTACCACGTGGACATCATGGAGCGGCTCAACGGCATTGACCTGGACGCGGCCCGCAAGACCTCCGGCAACGGCTTCTATTACCTCATGGGGGACGTGGCCCGGCTGCACTCCGCCATCCTCTCCTATGCCCGGGATTTCATGATTGACCGTGGCTTCACCTATGTGGTGCCGCCGTTCATGATCCACTCGGAAGTGGTCAACGGCGTGATGAGCTTTTCGGAAATGGAAAACATGATGTACAAGATCGAGGGCGAGGACCTGTACCTCATCGGCACCTCGGAGCACTCCATGATCGGCAAGTTCATCGACACCATCCTGGAGGAGGACAAGCTGCCCATCACCCTGACCAGCTACTCCCCCTGCTTCCGCAAGGAAGTGGGCGCCCACGGCATTGAGGAGCGGGGCGTGTACCGCATCCATCAGTTTGAGAAGCAGGAGATGATCGTCCTGTGCAAGCCGGAGGAGAGCATGGCGTGGTTCCGCCGCCTGTGGCAGAACACCGTGGACTTCTTCCGCACCCTGGACATTCCCGTGCGCACCCTGGAGTGCTGCTCCGGCGACCTGGCCGACCTGAAGGTAAAGAGCCTGGACGTGGAAGCCTGGAGCCCCCGGCAGCAGAAGTACTTTGAGGTGGGTTCCTGCTCCAACCTGGGCGACGCCCAGGCCCGCCGGCTGAAAATCCGCGTCAAGGGCGAGGACGGCCAGAACTACCTGCCCCACACCTTGAACAACACCGTGGTGGCCCCGCCCCGGATGCTCATCGCCTTCCTGGAGAACAACCTCCAGGCCGACGGCACTGTCCGCATCCCCCAGGTCCTGCGGCCCTATATGGGCGGCAAGGAATTGCTGGTCCCCGCGGAAAAATCCAATTTGTAATTTTTTGTTTTATTTATACAAATCGTTGAACCCGTTTCCAGCCGTTGGAGCGGCGCGCAGCCCTGCTCCGGATCATTCGGTGCCCCTCCAGCGGCTCCATTCGGGTCAAATCTCTGAAAGCCTTGGGCTCCAATGGTTACAGCATACGTACACAGGCGCCCATTCATTTCACACAGGAGAGTCCCATGACTGAACTTACCAAAAAGACCACCGGCTTCCTGGCGGAGTTTCGCCAATTCATTGCCAGAGGAAATGTGCTGGATATGGCGGTGGGCGTCATCATCGGCGGCGCCTTCGGCAAAATTTCCACCTCCCTGGTCAACGATATCCTGATGCCCCTGCTCTCCCTGCTCACCGGCGGCGCGGACTTCTCCCAATGGCAATGGGTCCTGCGGGAGGCGGTGTATGACGCCGGCGGCAGCGAAGTGCGCGCCGCTGTTGCCATCAATTACGGCTCTTTTCTCTCCACTATTCTGGACTTCCTCATCATCGCCTTTGCGGTCTTCTGCCTCATCAAAGCTATCAACCGCTTCCACCGAAAGAAGGAGGCCGCTCCTCCTCCCCCGCCCCAGCCCTCGCAGGAGGAAGTGCTGCTGGCGGAGATCCGAGACCTGCTGAAGGAGAGGACATGATGGAACAGCGCCTGCAATCGGGTCTTGCCGCCCTGAACCTCCCTGTGGAGGGAATCCCTGCTCTGGTCCGGTATGGGGATCTGCTGATCGAGACCAACAAGGTGATGAACCTCACCGCCATCACGGACCCGGCGGATGTGATGACCCTGCACTTTCTGGACAGCGCGGCCCTTCTGCCCACCCGGGCCCTGGGGGGAAGAAAGCTCATCGACGTGGGAACCGGGGCGGGGTTTCCCGGCCTGGTCCTGCGGATTCTGGACCCCACCATCCGTCTGACCCTGCTGGACAGCCTGGGGAAACGGGTGGAGTGGCTCACAGAGCTCTGCCGGGAACTGGACCTGCCGGATGTGGTGCTGCTGAAGGGCCGGGCGGAGGAACTGTCCCGGCGAAAGACCCATCGGGAGCAGTACGATGTGGCGGTCTCCCGGGCTCTGGCCGCCATGCCCATGCTGGCGGAGCTGTGCCTGCCCTATGTCAAGCCCGGCGGCCTCTTTCTGGCCATGAAGAGCAACAAGACCGATGAGGAGATCGCGGGAGCTGAAAAGATCATCCAGGCTTTGGGGGGAGAAAAGCCCTTTGTCATGGATTACCTGGTCCCCGGGACAGAGGTCTATCACCGGGTGGTCACAGTCTTTAAGGCCCGGCCCACCCCTGGGAGCTATCCCCGGAAATGGACCAAGATCAAGGAGACAAAAGTTTAGTGTCTTTGCACAAAAAATGGTTGCAAGCATTGTAGGTTTATGGTACAATGAAGCAGAAGTTTCAGGAGGAATGGCCGTGGGCTGCGTAATTGTCATCACATCCGGAAAAGGCGGCACAGGGGTCTCCTGTGCAGCTGCTGTATTTGCCGCAGAACTGGCCGAAACGGGCCGCAGAGTTTTGTTGGTGGATTTGGCTGCCGGGTTTCGCACCCAGGATTTTTTGGCAGCGGCCGATG
>USCR01000046.1 GCA_900553295.1 uncultured Eubacteriales bacterium
AGAGCACGCTGGATTATGCGCTGGAACACGCCTATATCTGCGAGGGCCGCAACGAGCGGGAGCTGGAAAAGCTATTGTTCTTCCGCCACACCGTGCCGGAAACCATCGACCTGATCGTGGAAAAGAACCGCAAGAACGACCCCTGCATCACCATCCTTTCCACGGACATGGCCGTGGACGACGCGCACTTTGAGACGCTGTTCCACCGCTACGAGCGGGACCTGGACGCCTGCAACATGCCCTGCCTGCTCTTTGGGCATATCGGCGAAAACCACGTGCACCCCAACCTATTGGCCCGTACCCGGGAGGAATGGGAGCGTGGGCACCGGCTCTTTGAGGAATGGGCGGCCTTCGTGGCGTCCATGGGCGGCACCATCACCGCCGAGCACGGGGCAGGGAAAATCAAGCGCAAGCTGGAGGCCATTATGATGGGCCCGGAGAAAATGGCCCAGCTGTGGGAACTCAAGCGCCAGCTGGATCCGCAGCTGCTGCTGGGCCCGGGCAATGTGCTCACGGAGGTGGAACAATGAACATCATCGTATGCGTAAAACAGGTGCCCGCCTCCAATGAAACCCGCCTGGACCCGGTGACCCACACCATCCTGCGGGACGGGGCGGCCATATTGAACCCCTTTGACGCCTACGCCGTGGAGGAGGCCCTGCGCCTGCGGGAAAAGCTGGGCGGCGAAATCACGGCCCTGAGCATGGGCGTGCCCTCGGCCCAGCGCATGCTGCGGGACGTGCTGGCCCTGGGGGTGGACCGGGCGGTACTGCTCACGGACCGGGCCTTTGCGGGTTCGGACACCCTGGCCACGGCCACGGCGCTTTCCGCCGCGGTGCGTCATCTGGGCGGCGCGGGGCTGATCCTGTGCGGGCGCATGGCCTCCGACGGGGATACGGCCCAGGTGGGGCCCATGCTGGCCACCATGCTGGGGCTGCCCTGCGTCACCGACGTGGCCGCCGTGGAAGAGATCACCGAGCACTCCGCCCGGCTGCTGCGCCTCACCGATGAGGGCTACCAGCGGGTGGAAACCAGCCTGCCCGCGGTGCTTACCGTGGTCAAGGAAATCAACGTGCCCCGGCTGCCCTCCATCGCCGGGGTGCTCCGGGGCGAGCAGGGGGAAGTGCGCTGCCTGACCGCCCAGGAGCTGGGCGTGGATACGGCCCAGGTGGGCCTGAAGGGCTCCGCCACCAAGGTAACCGCCACCAGCCGTCCCCCCGTGCGCGGCCAGTGCCGCCGCCTGACGGGCACCCTGGAAGAGATGGCGCAAGCCGTGGCGCAGGCCTTGCGCGGAAAGGAGGCGGAGATCCATGACTGAGCTGTGGGTGTATGTGGAGCTTTGCCGGGAGGGAATCCGCCCGGTGACCTTTGAACTGCTGGGCAAGGCGGCGGAGCTGTCGGCCCGCTGCGGCGGCCAGGTGACCGCCGTGGCCCTGGGCGACTGCGACACGGGAGCGCTGATTGCCGCGGGCGCGGACCGCGTGCTGGTGGGGGCAGGGCTGCCTTTCCCGGCCGAGGATGGCTTACAGGCGCAGGCCCTGGCGGAGCTGTGCCGCCGCCACCACCCGGACATGCTGCTGCTGGGCGCCACGGGGGTGGGGCGTTCCCTGGCGCCGAGAACCGCTGCGCTGCTGCGCACGGGCCTGACCGCCGACTGCACCCGGCTGGACCTGGACGAAAACGGCCTGCTGCTGCAAACCCGGCCGGCCTTCGGCGGAAACCTGATGGCCACTATTCTCTGCCCGGAGCATCGTCCACAGATGGCCACCGTGCGGCCCAAGGTATTCCCCATGCCCGCCCTTGACGCTGACCGGCGGGGCGAAGAGTGCCGGGAGGCCCTGCCGCCCATGGAAAGCCCGGTGCATCTGCTGGAAGAGCTGCCCGCTCCCGGCGGGGATGCCCGGCTGGACGCGGACATTCTGGTGGCGGTAGGCAACGGCATTGGCGGAGACGAAAACCTGGCCATGGCCCGGGAGCTGGCCCAGCGCCTGGACGGCGGCCTGGCCGCTACCCGCCCCCTGGTGGACGCCGGGCGGGTGCCCTACCCCCATCAGGTGGGGCAGACGGGCAAGACCGTGGCCCCCAAGGTCTACCTGGCCCTGGGAATTTCCGGCGCCATTCAGCACATGGCCGGGGTACAGGCGGAAAGGATCATCGCCGTGAACGCCGACCCCGACGCGCCCATCTTCGCCCAGGCGGATGAAGCCGTGGTGGCGGACTGCGGGGCGTTCCTGCGGGAGCTGCTGACTTTGATTCCACAGCGGGGATAGCATTTGTACGCGCCGCGGCAAAGGAATGCCGCGGCGCGTTTTAGCGTGCCCATAACCAAATATGGAATAAAATACATTGCTTTTTCGTTTCATAAGCGTTAGGAAAATTGCGCCATGGAAATGTATGCCTCGGCAAGGCACCGCAATCAAGTCGGTCAGGCGCAAGCTTCGTTTAGCTTTGTACGGTGAAGGCAGAGCGGCTTATATATTCGTTCGGACCCATCAATTCAGTATGCAGGACATCCATATCCAAAGGGGATATGCGGCGGGAGGCCGCTCAGGATATATCGTGAGCTCTGCACATCCGTATAAAAAATTTTTTCATTTCTGCAAGGAGGTTAGGGCATGAAAAAATTCATTGCGATCTTCACGAGTCTGGTAGTGCTTGTTGCAAGTTGTGGAAGTGTGCGTGCTGAAACGGATATGCTGCAAGCGTTGTACCTTGCCACAGCGCACGCAGATCAGGCGGATGCGCTTCAAATTGTCCAGGAGACATTGGCTGCGCGGGGTTACCAAGTGGATATGGATGCGGAAGGTGACGCTGCCCATGATCTGTACGATATCTTGATGGACATCTGCGAGCAAGCATGCGGAGATTATTATGCGTGGACCGTAACGCAACGGTACCAGTTTGATTCCTTGATGGTGCTGCTGGGGCAATTACCGTACCGCATGAACCTGGACCCAGCGTCCGATGTCATCGACCAGGAAACCGCGCTGGATGTGGCCGTATCCGAAATCGTGAACCGGTATGGCGCGGCCTATGACACCAGTGACTATCAGGCTACTGCTTCCTATTATGCCACAGAGAACGGAAGCACACAGGGCATGTGGCGCTTTGGCATCGAATATGCCAGCGGGGACCTGTTTGCTGTGCATGTACTTCGTGGTGAGGTAAGCTACTGCGTTCAAGAAAAGCGGCTGGGCGATTTAGAGATGGAGTACAACCAGCTGCTGGAAGCAAGGGGCGCCTTTTTCAAGTGGTCCTTGGAAGAGAAGATGGAATATGCAAACTCCCTTCCGGACAAGCTGCGTTTGGCCCAGGCAAGCCAAGAAATCAACATGAGCTATGACGAGCTTGTCGGCATTTCTCAATATGGGTTCTGCCTTCCGGGCACGGACGACTTGCCGCAGGAAGAGGCCAAGCGGATTGCCCTGGAGGCGGTGCAAGCAGCGTATGATCTGCCTGATGATTGGTCCGCGAATGCCGAGATCTATTATTCGTTCTTTGCCACGCACACGGGAGAATGTGTATGGCGTGTTATTCTTTGGAAGACTGGAAACCCGGTCTTTCCCAGCGGTATCGTTGAGCTGAATGCCCAAAGCGGAGAGGTGCTCAAATTGGCGAAAAACGGAACTTTGCCCAATGAATACCTTCCATATCTGGATAGAATCTGAAGGCGATGCGGCCTTTCCCTGTGAAACGCGCACACTGTTCAGGGCGCCGGGAACGCTTCACCAGCCTGTGGAAAAACCATCCTCGCCCATTCCTCCGCAAAGTCCAAGGTCTGGCATGCTCCTGTGAAGGATCGCAAAAGCCCCTTTGCATAAACAAAAGCGCGCCGCGGCAGTTCATCCCTGCCGCGGCCCTTGCTTATTCCGCGCTTCCCGTGGTGACCATCACCGTCATGCCCAGACGCGTTTGGGCAGGCGGCTCAAAAGATATATACGCCTTGTAGGCCGCTTCCCCGGTCTCGGAGGAGCTCACGTGGGAGATCATCTCCACGGTGCCGGTGACCGTCTCCGCCGCGTCCTCATCCCAGGTGAAGCTCAGGCGTACCGTGTCCCCCTCGGCAATCTCTCCCAGGTCGTACTCGTTCACGGAAATCTCCACCTGGAGACTCTCCCGGGGGTAAACCGTGAGCAGGGTGTCGCCCTTGTTCACCGTGGCACCCACGGAGGCGTTGAGCTGGGCCACAATGCCGCTGACCTTGGAAACCACCTGGTTGTCCGTGGCGTACAGGCCGTCCAAACTGCCATTGACGGTTTCAAAGAGCAGCTGTCCCCGCTCCACCTGCTCGCCTTCGCTCACATGCACGCGCAGGATGCTTCCGCTGCCGGTGACGGGGGTTTCCGTGGTACGGGAGACGGTGCCCTGGCCCAGGCGGCTTTCGCTGTCCAGGTCGGCGGAGCGGTAGATGGCCACGGTCTCCTCCATGAGCAGCTCCCCGGAGGTGGTTTCCACGGTGTAGTTGGTACCCTCCGCGCCGGTGATCACGCCCGTGGCGGTGTGCTTGCCGTCGGCGGTGCAGGAGATGTATACCGTTTCGCCGATGGTCACATAGCGGGTTTCGCTGCTGTTGTAGGCCTTGTTGATGGAGGCGGAGATGGTGTATTTCTCCGCGGGGCTCAGGTACAGCACCGCGCCATAGCGCTGGGTAACGGTGTCCACGGCGTCCCCGGGCTGACCGAACAGGCCGCAGACGGTGCCGGAAGTAGGCGCGTAAACCTTGGTGGTCTCAATGGTGCAAATGGCGTCTCCCAGGGTGATTTCCGACCCGGCCTTCACGGCCACGTCGCTGACCATGCCCCCAAAGGGCGCCGTAACGCTCACCGCGTCCCCGGCCACCACCGTGCCGTCAAAGGTGATCTCCGCCCGGGCGCTCAGGGGCGCCAGCAGCAGCCCCGCGGCCAAAAGGGAAAGGAGCTTGTGAATTCGCATGGGTTTTCCCTCCTTGAAATTGCGTGATGGTGGGCCGGATTACATCCGCCGCAGCGCTTCGATGGGGCTCAGGCGGCTGGCCTTGCGGGCAGGGGACCAGCCGAACACAATGCCCACCGCCGCGGAGAAGCCCACCCCCAGGGCAATGGCCCCGTAGGAAATGGTAAAGGCCGTACCCATGGCCGAGCACAGAATGGCGGAAAGGCTGATGCCCAGCACCACCCCGATGAGCCCGCCCGCCATGGACAGCAGAAAGGATTCAATCAGGAATTGCAGCTGAATCTGCACCGGTTCCGCGCCGATGGCCTTTTTCAGGCCGATTTCCACGGTGCGCTCAGTGACGCTGGTGAGCATCATGTTCATGATGCCGATGCCGCCCACCAGCAGCGCGATGGAAGCAATGCCGCCCAGGAGCATGGACATCATGGACAGCATGCTGGACATGGTGTCCTCAATGGCGTCCATGGTGGTGATGGTGTAGGTATCGTCCTCATAGCTGAACAGGCTGTCCAGCAGGGGTTCCATCTCCGCCACAATGGCGTCGGAATTGTCCGCGCTGTCGATGTACACGGTGAGGTTGGTCACCAGGCTTTCACCGTTCATTTTCAGGGCGGTGGTGTAGGGAATCAGCACATCGCTGCTGCCGGACATCATGCTGGAGATGGAACTGTCCCCGTCCTCGGCCAGGGTGCCCACCACGGTGAAGCTCTGGCCGCCCAGGTAGATGGTCTGCCCCACGGGCGCCACCCCGTAAAAGAAGGTATCCACCAGCTCGGAGGAAATCAGGCACACCCGGCTGGACTGGTCCACGTCAATGGCATTGATGGCCCGGCCCTGATCCACCAGGCCCGGGTTCACGGTGAAATAGTAATCGTTGCGCCCGGCGATGGACACGGAGGACTCATAGCCGTTGTCCCGGGCGGCGGTGGCCGAGAGGCTCACCGTGGGGGAAACGCCCTCCACATGGTCCAGGGCCGTGAGGCTGTCCATGTCCTCGGCGGTGAGGCCGCCCTTCAGGTCGCTGCCCGGGGCGGAGAGCGTCAGCGTCCCCGCGCCCATGGAGGTGAAGGAATCCGAAATGGAGGAGGACACCCCCGAGATGGTGGTAATCAGCGCGATGACCGCCGTAACGCCGATCATAATGCCCAGAATCGTGAGAAAGGAGCGCATGCGGTTCTGGCAAATGTTGCTCACGGACATGCGCACGCTTTCCACAAAAGTGGTGGTGGCGGTGGAAACATACCGCAGCAGGGTTTTCACGCGAAGGTCGCCTCCTCGGCTTCGGTCAGCTCGCCGTCGATGATGTGCACCACCCGGCGGGCCTTCCTGGCCACGTTCAGGTCATGGGTAATCATCAGGATGGTGTTGCCTTCCTCATTGAGTTCCTCAAACAGGTCCATGATCTGCCGGCCGGTGTGCTGGTCCAGGGCGCCGGTGGGTTCGTCCGCCAGGAGAATGCTGGGATGGGTCACCAGCGCCCGGGCGATGGCCACACGCTGCTGCTGGCCGCCGGAAAGCTGGTTGGGGGCATGGTGCAGCCGATCCTTGAGCCCCACCTTCACCAGCATTTCCTCAGCCCGGCGGGCGCGCTCCCGGGGACGTACCCCGGCATAGATCAGCGGCAGCTCCACGTTTTTCACCGCGTCCATGCGGGGGAGCATCTGGGAATTCTGGAAAATAAAGCCGATCTCCCGGCTGCGGATGTGGCTGAGCTCCTTTTCGTCCAGGTCGGCAATGCGCTGATCCTGGAGGATGTATTCCCCGCTGGTGGCCTGGTCCAGGCAGCCGATGATGTTCATCAGCGTGCTTTTGCCGCTGCCCGAGGGCCCCAGCACGGACAGGTACTCCCCCTGGGCCACGTCCAGGTTGATGCCCTTGAGGATGGGGACCTCCTCATCCCCCAGGGCGTAGTTCTTGGTAATGTCCCGCATGCGGAAGAATATGCGCTGTTCCGTCACGTTTCTGCCCCTTCTTACCGCATGCCGCCAAAGCCGCCGCCCATGCTGCCGCCGCCGAAATCCCCGCCGAAGTCGCGGTTCTGCCGGCTGTTCTGCATGCCGCTGGGCGCGCTGCCGCCGGGCATGCTGCCGCCCCCGAACAGGGACATCAGGCTGCTCAGGCCCGTGGAAGCGCTGGCGGAGGTGGTTTCCTCCGCGTAGACCACGTCCCCTTCGGACAGGCCCGCGGTGATCTCCACATAGTTGTCGTTGTCCACGCCGATCTCCACGGGAACCTTTTCCATGACGCCCTCGGCGGTCTGCCGGAGGACATAGGCGCTGTTGTCCACGTCAAAGGACAGGGCGTCCTTGGACAGGACCACCACGTCCACGGCTTCCTCCTGGGGAATGGTCACGGTAACCGCCATGCCGGGGAGCACGTCCTCGGTGACGTCCATTTCGCAGGTCACGGTATAGTAGGCCGTGGAGACCTGGGAAGCGCTGATGCGGTTGATATGGGTAATTTCGCTGTCAAAGGTTTCGCCCAGGGCGGTGACGGTGATGCGGCAGGCCTGCCCTTCGCTGACCTGGGAAATCTGGTATTCGTCCACGCGCATGGTCACCTTCATGTGGGCAAAGTCCACAATCTGGATCAGGCTGGCGCCGGCGGCCACTTCGTCGCCTTCCTCCACGCTGAGCTCATTCACCGTGCCGTCAAAGCCTGCCTCCAGGGTTTCGCCGCTGGAGAGGCGCATGAGCTTGTCGCCGCTCTCCACCTGGTCGCCCTCGGCCACGTATACGGTGCGCACGGTGGCCGCCGCCCCGGCGGTGAGGGTTTCGTTATTTACCACGCTCACCGAGCCGGAAAAGCTCAGGGCATTGGAGATGGTCCCCCGGGAGGCGGTGTACTTCACGTAGGTCGTGGTAGCCTCCGCCCGCCAGGTGGGGAGCACAAACAGGGCAAAGGCCCCCGCCGCCACCGTGAGCAACACCAGCCAGGTTATCAGCCGCCGGAGCCACCGGCGCTTCTTTTTCGGCTTTGCCATCGCCATCCACCTTACCCTTCCTTCGCCTGCGCCAGCTCCTCCAGGGTGCCGGTGTAGACGTCGTAATAATAGAACGCTCCGCCCTCTTCCTCGGTGAGAGGCCAGGTTTCCCCGGCCACGGTAACCGACAGGGTGGTTTCTCCCGCTTCCGTCATGGCCACATGGTAGTCAAAGGCCTCGCTGCTCAGCCCCTGGGCGCGGTACATGGTGTAACGCACCCCTGCCGCAAAGCCCGCCGTGGACAGGGCCGTCACCTGATCCCCCACCTGGAGCACCAGGTAATCAATGCCGCTGGCAGCCAGCTTTTTGTACACGGTACCGTTGAAGTCCCAGGTGAAGGCCGCGTCCTCCGCCTGGGCAAGGTCCTCCTGGGAGACGGCCAGCACCAGGGTATCCGGGGTGTCGGAGGCGTCCTCCATCCAGTTGGACAGGGTAGCGGTGAAGGCGGGTTGGTAATCCTCGCCCAGCAGGGCCAGGAGACGCTCATCGGGCCGCAGGAACAGCTCCAGCTCCGTTTCGCCCATGACCAGGGAGCTCATGGGCTGTTCGGCCACCACCAGCTCCACCCCGTCATAGGCCACCACGGCGGTGGTGTCGGAGGTGGCGTGGGTGGTTGCCACGGTGGAGGAGGAACCGCCGCCACCGCCGCCGGAGAAGCCGCCGCTGGGCCGGCCCTGGCTGCTCTGGAGGGTGACTTCCTTTTCATAGGCGGCCAGGTTGCCCGCGCCGTCCCGGGCCACGATGGTTCCCGGGGCAAAGGTATACGCCTGGGCGGCGGTGAAGGTCAGCCCCCACACGCCTTCGCCCATTTCCGTAACGGGATACCAGCTGGCACCGCCGTCCATGGACAGGCCGTCAATGCCGCTCACCGCATCCGAGGCGGTGACGGTCAGGGTGAGGTTTGCTCCCGCAGTGGCCTGCACCAGGGGCGGGGTGGTATCCAGCCGGAGGGTCACATCCTGGGTGGAGGCGGCCACCTGGCCCGCCCCATCCAGCACCACAAAGGTCAAGGTATAGGCGCCCTCCTCCTGGGCGGTGAAAGTGTTGCCCGCCAGGGTCACGGGAGCGCCGCCGTCATAGCGCACCGCCCAGGTCCAGCCCTGGGGCAGCTCCACGTCGCTGGAGAGGGTAAAGGTGGGGGCCGTGGTCAGCCAGGAATCATCCAGCACCTGGTCGCAGGCCGCCTGGAGGGTCAGCGTTGCGGTTTCCTCCCCGGCGGTGACCTCCTCCACGTATACGAACAGGCCCGCGCTCCCGTCCAGGGGGCTTTGGGTAGTGACCCGCACGGCGCAGCTGCTGATGGCAAACACGCCGGGGTCCGCGGCCAGCTGCACGCCGCTGAGCTGGGACGCGCCGCCGGAAAGAATAATGATGTCCCCGGTGAGCAGATAGATGGTGCTGCCCGTGGGTGCCAGGGCCAGCAGCCCTTCCAGGGTACCGTAGACCGGTCCGCTGCCGTCAGGGTTTCCCATCCAGGCCTGCTTGCGGATGGAGGACTCCGTGGTGAAGTCCAGGCGCACCGTATAGGGCGCGGAGGTGGCCAGGGTCTGGCCGTCGTCATCCATCATATAGAAGCGCAGGGTATATGTCCCGGAGGCCGTGGCGGTGTACCGGTCACCTACCAGGGCCATGGGTGCGGCATCGTCCACGCTGACGGCATAGTACCAGTCCGCGTCGGTTATGCCGCTGAGGATGAAGGTGGGCGCCGCGTCGGAAAGGGTATCGGGAGTGTAGTCCACGGCGGCCACCAGCAGCTCCGGTTCAGGGAGCGCCTCAGGCTGTTCCGTGGGGACGGGTGCGATTTCCGAAGTAGGCGTAGCCGTGAGTTCCGCAGCAGGCTCCGCAGTAGGTGTCGCCGTAGGTTCCACAGCAGGCTCCACCGTGGGTGTGGCCGTGGAATTCGCAGCAGGCTCTGCCGTGGGCGTGGCCGTGGGGGCCGTGTCAGCCCCCGATGACAGGGTTACCGCCCAGGCCCGGGAACGTGCCAGTACCTCTCCGGCTTCATCCAGCACCACAAAGCGATAGCTGCCGGAGGCATCCGGGGTGTAGGTATTGCCTTTCAAGGGCTGCGCCTGAACGCCGTCCAGCTCCACGCCGTAGGTCTGCCCCTGCGTCAGCTCCGGAATGGCGGCCAGGGTGAAGGTGGGGGTACAGGGATTGCTTTCATCATAGTTCTGGGGAGTGACCTGCAGCTCCATTTCCAGGATCTCCTGGCTTTCGCCGCCGTTGGAGCCTTCCTCCACCGGCAGTTTGAAGCCTACCCACAGGTACACCGTATTTTCGGCACTGTTTCCGGCGGGGTTGGTTTCGGAGAGCATCACCACGCGGTTTTCCTCGGGGAAAACGGTGGTATCCAGGGCCAAGGCCAGGTCGCTGGCCTGCTCCAGGGTCCAACCCGGCAGCTCATATACCTTTGCGGATGCCAGATACACGGGCTGGCCCAGGGCCTGGGCCAGGGGAATCAGCTCCGCCAGTTCCCCATAGCGCCGGGTTTCTCCCTCCAGGTAATAGGCAGGGCCGTTGGCGGCCACCTCAGGCGTGGCTGTCGCCGTGGGCACAGCGGTAGTCTCCGCCGTAGGAGCGGCCGTTGCCGTGGGCATGACGGTAGCTGTCGCCGTAGGCATGGAGGCGTCCATATCCGAGGATGTGGCCATGTCCTCCGCCAGGGTGACCGTGCTGCCCGGCAGGGCCAGATTCAGGGCCAGCAGCAGCGCCAGCCCGCCGGTGAAATACCTTTTCATAGGGATGCACACCTCCATTTACGTTTCGTCGCTCAGGGGAACCACCGTTACCGTCATGCCCAGGCGGACATCGTCCCCGGGGGTAAAGGTGGCATAGGCCGTATACATGGCTTCGGTGGAGACGCTTCCCTGCGTCTGCGCGTCGCTGACATAGGAAATGGCCGTCACCTGTCCCGTGGCGGGCTGGGACTTATCCTCATTCCAGTTGAAGTAAATCTCCACGGTGTCTCCCACGGCAACCTGGCTGAGCAGATCCTCGGGGATGGTGAACGCCACCTGATCCCCGCCGCGGGGAGCGAGCACCGCCAGGGTCGCCCCCTGCTGCACCTGCTGTCCCAGGCTGCACTGCACCTGGGTGACCACGCCGGCGCTGTCCGACGTTACCTCCGGGCTACCGGTGGCGCTCAGGCCCATCAGGGAGCCGGAGACGGTTTCAAACAATAACTGGCCCCGCTCCACGGTATCCCCGTCGGAGACGTACATTTTCAGAATGCTGCCCGTACCGCTGACGGCTACCTCCGCCGTGCGCTGCACCACGCCGGTGCCCAGGCAGCTGTCCGCGTCATAATCCGGGGAGCGGTAAATATAGGCGGATTCCTGCAGATACATCTCCCCGGCGGTGGTGGTCACCGTGTAGGAGGAGCCGCTCACCCCGGTGACAATGCCCTCCGCCCGGTGGCTGCCGTCCTTCACGCACTGGATATATACCTTTTCCCCCAGCTCCACATAGTAGGTGTCCACATCCTCATGGGCCTTGGAAAGCGTGCAGGAGATGGTATAGCGGCTTACCGGAGAAAGGTAGAGCACCGTACCCTCGGCGCTGTCACCCTCCTGGGCAAAGACGCCGTTGACGGTGCCATCCTGGGTGGCCCATACCTTGGTGGTGCTCAGGGTGACCACGGCATCCCCGGCCTCCAGCAGCTGGCCTTCCCGGATGTCCAGGGCGGTGACCGTGCCCCCAAAGGGCGCGGTGATTGCCACGGTTTCCCCGGCCACCACCGTACCGTCAAAGGTTTCCTGGGCCAGCGCTCCCCAGGGAAGCAGCAGCGACGTCAGTAGCCACGCGGCCCATAGCTTACGTTTCATGACTCATTTCCTCCTGTTTGCTCCTGGGGCTGCGCGGGACTGTCCGCCTGCGCGTCCTGGGTATCCTGGCCGGTGGAGCGACCGCCTTGCTGGCCGGCTCCGGGCCGGCCGGTATTCGTGGATTCCTCTGTGCCGGCGTTCTCTTCGGTGCTTTGCAGGTTATCCGTGCGCTGGGACGTTTCGGCTTCCGTGGACGTCTGGCTGCCTTCGGGCGCTTCCATACCTTCGGGCATCTCGCCGCCTTCAGGGATTTCCATGCCCTCGGGCATCTCACCGCCTTCGGGAACTTCCATGCCTTCGGGGAACGTCCAATCCTGGGAGAAGCTCCGGTTGGTGTCCCGGCTGCGCTCGCCCTCCTGGATTACCACGGTCTGGCCCACCAGGGAGGCATACAGCTTGCCCAGGGAGAAGTCCTCCGCCGCTTCCGTGCCCGCCACGGCCCACACGGTTTCCCCGGGTTCCACCCCGGAGACAATCTCCACCCGCATGCCGTCGCTTAGCCCGGTTTCCACCTCACGCTCCTGATAGCTGCCGTCCGCCTGGCGGATGAGCACATAGGGCGTGCCATCCTCGTGGAAGGAGAGCGCCGCCATCTCCAGGGTGGTAACGCCCAGGGCCTCCTCGTCGGCAATGGTCACCGTGGCGGCCATGCCGGGCAGCACATTCTCCGGGGCATCCAGCCGAGCGGTGGCGGAATAGCTGGCCACGTTGCCCATGGACCCGGAGACCAGGTTGATGTGGTCGATCTCCGTTTCGATATCCAGCCCCAGAGAGATGATAGTCACCGTGCAGGGGAGTCCCTTGTACACCTTCTGCACGTCGTATTCATCCACGCTCAGGTCCACCTGCAGCTGGGTGAAGTCCACAATCTGCACCAGGCCCTGGCTGCGGCGGAGCCAATCGCCCTTGGCCACGGCGATCTCGTTCACGGTGCCGTCGATGCCCGCCTTGAGGGTTTCGCCATTGGACAAATCCAGGATTTTATCCCCCGCCTTTACCGCCTGGTCCTGGGTAACATAGATGTTGCTCACGGTGGCCTCGCCGCTGTTTTGCAGCGTTTCGGTATGTATGGCGCTGATCTGCGCGTTGAAGCTCATGGTGGTTGCAATGTCCCCTGTCTGTGCGGTATAGCTGGCATAGACGGTTTTCTCCGCTCCTGCCGCCATGGGATAAATATAGCTGTATCCCGCCAGGCACACCGCCGCAACCACCGCCAGCAGCGCCACCCGCTTTGTCCATTGCCATACCCGGCTCTTTCCGCGCCCCATGTCCTGCTCCCTTCGCGCCCTGCGCGCCATATTTTTCCCATTGTTGAGAAACCGTTCCAAGCATAGGCTTTTTGCTTGAAAAGGTTTTATAGGCCACCTGATGAAATCATGGAGTTTGTATGAAAACTGCGTGAATAGCTCAACCATGGACGGGAAGGGAATCTTCCCGGACGCAAGGAGTTTTGTCCCCGGCTGTCGAATGCATATTTTACCAAAGCGAAGGGGGAAAGGTTCATGCCCGGCTATGTCACTGCGGAACAGGTGGCGCAAGCGCTGCGCCCCAGCCTGGGTTCCGCCGTGCTGGAGCAAACCGGCCTGTGCGAGGGCGCGGCCAGGCTGCTGAAGCGTTTTGCGCCCTATCGGGAAACCCTCGAAGAGCTGGCCCAGCGGGTGGAAAGCTACCTGTTTGATACCCTGTACGGCTACCTGGGCGACGACATGACGGTAAAGACCGACAGTGGGGAGCTGCGGCGCATCCGCATGCGGGAGCTGCCCCAGCTGGCCGACGACGTCATGGGCGTGCTCTTTGACAGCATGCAGGTGTATTCCATCACCTATACAAAGCTCAAGGATTACTCCCTGCACGCCGGTTCCCTGAGCGCCATGCGGGTACTCTACCAGAAGTTCGACGCCTTCCAGCCCCCCGAGGAAAAGGAGCTCATCGCCCGCATTATCCGGGATAATTATCCCCCGGAGCGCTATGCCGCCTGGCTAACATAAAGACGGGATGCATGGCCCCTCCTGGACCGTTACATAAGCGGCCCCTGGCACACCAACCCAAGAAAGGAACGTATCCATGAAGAAAACCCTGGCTCTTTTGCTTTCCCTGCTCCTGCTCGCCCTGCCCCTGTGCGCCCTGGGCGAAACGGTGGCCACTTCCTTTTATCCCATTTATCTGTTTGCCCTGAGCCTGACCCAAGGCATCGACGGCCTGGAGGTGCGCAACCTGGCCGCCCCGGGAACGGGATGCCTGCACGATTACCAGCTGCAAACCGGCGACATGAAAGCCCTGGCGGAGGCGGATGTATTCCTCATCAACGGGGCGGGCATGGAGAGCTACCTGCAAAACGTGATGGACGCTTTCCCGGAGCTGCCGGTGGTGGACGCCTCCGCGGGCATTCCCCTGCTGGAGGAGGACGGCCAGCTCCACGACCATGACCAGGCAGAGGCCAAAGCCCACGACCATGAAGTCAACGCCCATCTGTGGCTGGACGCCGCCAACGCGGCCGCTATGGTGGACAACCTCAGCGCCGGACTGTGCGAAGCCTTCCCGGACTACGCCGCGGCCATTGAGGCCAACCGTGCCGCCTACGCCCAGCGCCTGACGGAGCTGGACCAGGAGCTGCGCGACGGGCTGGCGGACCTGCCCCGCAAGGACATCATCACCTTTCACGAAGCCTTTCCCTACTTTGCCCGGGCGTATGGGCTGAACGTGGTGGGCGTGGTGAACCGGGAGCCCGGCGACGCCCTGTCTCCCGCGCAGCTGGCAGAGCTGGTGGGCGTGGTGGAGGAGCTGGGCACGCCGCCGCTGTTCGTGGAGCCGCAGTATGACGATCTGGCCGCCCGGACTCTGGCCCAGGAAACAGGCGCAGAGGTATACACCCTGGACCCGGTGGTCACCGGACCCACGGATGAGACCGCGCTCACCAGATACGAGGACGTGATGCGCGAAAACATGCGCACCTTGCAGCAAGCGCTGGGAGAATAAGCGGAGAGGCCACCGCCGCTCCCCGGTCGTCCCCAATCTCTCCATTCACCAAGGCCGAGAGGCATGTGCTTCCCGGCCTTTGACTTTATAATAAGGAAATTTCCTGCAGCGCGGCTCCACCGGCAAAGTCCGTAACGGACACGCAGCCTGCATGGCCCCCACACCGCGGCAAGGTACCGCTGCAAAGTGCCCCTATGGCAGCGGCCCCTTGCCATCACTCCAAGGATCAACCGGCGCCAACGCACCGGGGGAGGGATCGACTGCGCCGAAGGCGACAGCGGCCCTCCCAGGTACGCAGTAAGACCAGCCGGGCGCGCCCCTGCGAGGCTAGCGGTGCACTGTTGCTTAGCAACGGGGGGACCGGGGGCG
>USCR01000047.1 GCA_900553295.1 uncultured Eubacteriales bacterium
GTTCGGTTTTCTAAAAGAAGACATTATTTCACCTCATTTCAATCTTTCGCACAGCGGCAGCAGCTGTCCCAGTTTTTCGACGATGCGTTTTTGTTCGGCAAGGGGCGGGAGGGGGATTGGAGTAAGCGCAACTGTTTTCTGATTTATCTTTGGCATACTTTCGGAAGTGCCAGAAGCATTTGCCATATAGTAGCTTCGTACCATCGGCGTCTTGAGTGTATAATCAACATACTTTGTGCAGATACCCTTCATAACGCGCATTCGCATCATTAAGTCGGGATAAATATAGGCATTATCGGCACCAGTATAAATGCAGCTGGTTCCAACTAATTCTCTGGAATTGCTTCTTTGGACAAGTAAGTCGCCTTTTTTAAGCCAATACTTTTCAGCATCCGTTTGAGGAATATCCACATATTTAAAAGCTTCCTCTCTGAATTCACCAGAAGTCGTTGCTGTTAGTGTAAGATTGCGAATTGGAGTAATATGGTCAACTCCTTTGGGAGAATACCCATTTGAGGGTTTTTCTTCAATAATGTCCAATAAATTAACCCATTTCCAACTATCCGGAATATCAAACGGTTTTTCATCCTCCGTGATCTCCGGCAGGGGCTTTTCCTTTTTGATTTTTCCTGCCTGGATGAGCCGCTGTTTTTCCGCCTGAATCTGGGCAAAGAGCTCCTCGCCTGTACCTTCTTCGGGGCGCTGCTCCACCAGCTTGCCCTGGATGGCGTACTGTAGGAGGGCTTTTTTCATGTCCTCCGGAAAGCGGCTGTTGAACTGCTCCAGCTTGCCCCACGCCTGCTCGTAGCGGTCGATATAGGGCAGCAGTTCTTCGATTTTGGCGACGATACGCTTTTGTTCGGCAAGGGGAGGGAGAGGAATTAGTAATTCTTGTATCCTTTTAATTGCTAATTTAGGTTGCCCTACTTTCGTTGTGACATCGACAATTTGTGACTGAACAATACTGGACTCTAAGCACTTAATTAGCCAATCCTGTTGAATGCAGGAAAATACCAATCTGTCCGCATTTTCAGTTAAGTTTGCTCCATCAATTTCTTCTGGTATTTTCCCGACTCGTCCAATTGTACCTGCCACTGTAATGTACACATCTTCTTTATGAATAATGTACCGAGAAATAGACGGAAATATATCCGATGGAACATAAAGTAGTTTATCTGTTAAGACAGTTCCGTCTTTCATGTCAGACACACGAATATATTTATATCCGGTATTTTCGGTTACTAACTGTCTTCCAGCAGGTATTCTTTTTCCACCTAATACGGTTACTACCTCCCCTAGATGCACCCACATCCAACTCTCCGGAATCTCGAACGGCTTTTCGTCCTCCGCGATCTCCGGCAGGGGCTTTTCCTTTTTGAGCTTTCCGGCTTTGATCAGCCGCCGCTTTTCCGCCTGAATCTGCTCGAAGAGTTCCTGGGCGGTGCCTTCCTCGGGGCGCTGCTCCACCAGCTTGCCTTGAATGGCCAGCTGCAAAATGCTGTTTTTCAGTTCCTGCGGGGTCATTCGGCGTTCCCTCCCAGCAGGTTGGTAATTTCGGCCAGCACCCGGTCGATTTCCGCGTTCAGGGATGCCCGCTGCTCCTCGTAGCGGTGGATCAGGTCCAGGGGGGCCAGGATCTCCTCCTCCTCGTGGGGATAGCCGCACTGGTCCAGGTTGTAACCCAGCTCCTGGGTGAGCTGGTGGACGGTGAACTTCTTGGCCTTGTCAAAGCCGTCCTGGGTGATCTCCCGCCGGTCGTTCCACCAGTCCAGCACGGGCTGGAAGTGCTCGGGCTGCATGGGCTTGGTCTTGGAGAAGTGCTTGTACCCCTGGGGCATATCCAGCCGGTAGAACCAGGTCTCCTCGGTGGGGTGGGTATGGTCGAAAAACAGGATGTTGGTGGTAATGGACGTATAGGGAGAAAACACGCTGCCCGGCAGGCGGACGACGGTATGGAGATTGAACTCCCGCAGCAGTTTGCGCTTGATGTTCACCTTGGCATTATCGGTGCCGAACAGGAAGCCGTCGGGGAGGATTACCGCGGCCCGGCCGTTTTGCTTGAGCCGGTACATGATGACCGACATGAACAGGTCCGCCGTTTCGCTGCTGGCCAGGTCGGCGGGAAAGTGGTTCTTGACCTCCGCCTTTTCGCTGCCGCCGTAGGGCGGATTCATCAGCACCACGTCCATCTTGTCCGCCTCGGTATAGTCCAGCACATCGCGCAGGAGGCTATTGGCATGGTATACCCGGGGCACATCCAGCCCATGGAGCAGCAGGTTGGTGACGCAGAGCATATAGGGGAACTGCTTTTTTTCGATGCCATAGATGGAACGGCTGTAGGCCTCCTCGGCATCGGTGGTGGTAACCTGCTTTTTCAGCTCTTTCAGCCAGCTGACGAGAAAGCCGCCGGTACCGCAGGCGAAGTCCGCCATGGTTTCGCCGATCTGCGGGTGGATCACCTGCGCCATGAAGTCGGTGACGGCTCGGGGCGTATAGAATTCACCGGCGGAACCGGCGCTTTGCAGCTCCTTGAGGATGGTTTCGTAGATTTCGCCAAAGGCGTGGCTTTCCTCATAGTCGCTCAGGTCCAGGGCGTCGATGACGTTGATGACCTGGCGCAGCAGCACGCCGTCCTTCATGTACTGGTTGGCATCGGCAAACGTGGTTTGCACGATGGCCTTGCTGATGGGGGTGCTGGCATCCACATGCACGCCGGGAATCAGGACGTTTCCGGAGGTATCCTTGATGTCATTCCCCTTGAGCACGGGGAAAAGCGTGTTGTTGACAAAATCCAGCAGCTTGTCGCCGGTCATGGCCTTGCCGGACCTGTCATCATGGGCCCAGTGCTGCCAACGGCACGGCTCCGGGATGATGGACTGATAGCCCTCGTCATCCCAGGCCCAATCCAGCTCCTTGGCGTCGTAAACCTTCAAAAAGAGCATCCATGCGATCTGCTCGATGCGCTGGGCATCGCCATTGATGCCCGCGTCGTTGCGCATGATATCCCGCAGCCGCTTGACGAATCCGGTTAAATTGCTCATAGCATGACCTTTCCTGCTTATTGTCCGTAAGTATCAAACATGTACTGTGCCCGTTCGGCCGTAAATTTCCATGATTCCGGGATACGGTCAACGGTGCCGCTTGCGGCGGCGCGAGGGCCCCAGGGATGATGTTCATACAAAATGGTTGCCCCGCGGCCGCCGGCAGAAGCGTTCAGCACGGCCGCAATCTCTGCGGGCGAGGCCAGATACATCCGGGGCATTTCATCATCGGCTGTTCCTTGAAACTGCACCAGGCAGAAAATGGTCTTTCGATGGTGGCCGTTCAGCCACTTTGCAACTGCCTGGTGGTAGTCGCAACCTTTCTTGTAGCTTTGGGTCAATCCCCAGGCGCCATCCAGGCTGCCCTTTACCGAGATTTTCAGCATTTTGTCACCGATGGAGGCAATCAGATCGTACTCTGGCTGATTTGCGCCATATTGAACAGACACATCGTAGCGAAATCTTGCAAACAAGGCCGCAGCGAAGGCCTCAGCGGACACGCCGACGTGCCAGGAAGTCATCTTCTCCATAGATCATCCTACCTCGTTGGAATAGATTGCCTGCTCCAGTTCCTGCACAGCTTTCAAGTATCCGGCTTTGCCGCCGAAATAACCGGCAATTTTTGCGGGTTTGCCCAGCTTGAGGAACGGGTCCAGCTTGAGGATTTCGGTTTTTTCGATTTCATAGATGCCCGTGTTCATGTACTTGTCCAGCAGGGCTTCCAGCACCTCCCGGGCCACGCCGCTGTATTTGCTGAAGAAATCACGCTTTTTCACGTTGTTGGCGCGCTCCCGGCGGGTGAGTGGCTTTTGATCGAAGGCCACATGGCAGATGAAGTCGAAGTCGTCCACATCGCTCATCTTTTGATCGGCCTTGAGCATTTCCAGGTCGATGCCGCGCTCCCGGAGCAGGTCTCGCACCTGTTCCTTCTTTTCCTGCGCCGACCACTGGCGGATGAAGCGGTCCAGGGAAGCGTATTCGCCACGGATGTTTTCCTTGGTGTAATCCACGATGCTTTCCTGCTTGAGCAGCTTACCCCCGGCGTCATAGATGGACACCGTTTTATTGATGATGTGCACCGTACACCCATTCGCATCCACCACCGGCATTTGTCGCGGCGGCTCGGGGCCCGTGGGTGGGCTGTCCGCTGCGCCGGGCTGGTCCTGCTGCCCGGGAGGCACGGGGCTTCCGCCCGGTGTGAAGCCCTCGGCCATTTCGATGGGGCCGTCCCAGTCCGGATCGGCAAACAAGCGAGTCACGTTGCGGAAATCCATCACCACAAAATGGGTTTTTCCCTCTTTCTCCCTTAGGCGGGTACCGCGGCCGATGATCTGCTTGAACTCCGTCATGGAGCCGATCATTTCATCCAGCACGATCAGCTTGGTCATTTTGCAGTCCGCGCCGGTGGACAGCAGCTTGGAGGTGGTGGCAATCACGGGATACTGCTGGCCCACGGAGATAAAGTACGGGATTTTGCTCTTGCCGTAGGCATCGCCGCCGGTGATGCGGACCACATAGTCCGCATTTTGCTGCATCATATCCGGATTAAGCTGTGCAAGGGCGTTGCGCATGCGCAGCGCGGCATCCTCCGTGGCGCAGAACACGATGGTTCTGGCCATGCGGTCGGTGCTTTTCAGGTAGGCGGTGATCTCCCTGGCCACCTGCTGGATGCGGTCCTCGATCACGATATTGTAATCATAGTCGCTATTGTTATAGATACGGTCCGGGATCTCCTGGCCGAAGATGTCGCGCTGTCCCTTGTAGGGCCGCCACCCATCACCGATGTCCGTGGTGATGTTGATGACCTTAAAGGGCGCAAGGAAGCCATCGTCGATGCCTTCCCGCAGGCTATATGCATACACGGGATCGCCGAAGTAGGAGATATTGGACACGTACCGGGTCTCCTTGGGCGTGGCGGTCATGCCAATCTGTGTGGCGGAGGAGAAATATTCCAGAATCCTCCGCCAGCGGCTTTCCTCCTTGGCGGAACCGCGGTGGCACTCATCCACGATCACCAGGTCAAAGAAGTCCGGCTGGAACAAGGCTGCGTAATGCGCCACGTCATCATCGCCCACCAGCTGCTGATACAGGGAAAAATAGATCTCATAGGCTGTGATGCTGGCGGGGTCATCCTTGGACACGTCGATCTTGTGGATGGTCTTTGCAAGTGGTGCAAAATCCTGCTGGATGGATTGATCCACCAGCATGTTACGGTCGGCCAGGTACAGGATTTTCTTTTTGACATTGCTTTTCAGCAAGCGATAAACGATTTGGAAAGCCGTATAGGTTTTGCCCGTTCCGGTGGCCATGACCAGAAGAATCCGCTGCTGACCGCGGGCGATGGCGTCCAGCGTGCGGTTCACGGCCACGCGCTGATAATATCTGGGCGGATAGGTGGTCTGGCTGGAATAGTACGGTTGCCTGATGATGGCTTCCTCCTGGGGGGTTAAGCCTTTTCCGCCGTTGGCGCCCAACTTGAAGCGGGCATACAGCTGCTGGGGGGTGGGGAAGTCTGCCAGGGGAATATCGCGCTCCTGCCCTGTGAAAAAGTCATGTTCCCGGAAAGCATCGCCATTGGAGCTGTAGGCAAAGGGGACGTCCATCATTTGCGCATAGGTCATGGCCTGCTGCAGGCCATCCCCCACGGCATGCCGATTATCCTTTGCCTCTACAATGGCGATGGGATGATTGGCGTTGATATACAGGACGTAATCCGCCTTTTTCGGTCGGGCGCGCGACACCAGATTTCCCCGCAGATTGATGCGGCCATCAGTTATCTGCGTTTCCATGGTCATCAGCCCTTTCCACTGGGGGGAAAGGGCTGGCGTGATGTAATGGAGTTTGATATCCTCTTCGGTCATTTGCCACTTGGGAATGATGCCGCTCACTTTGGTATCCTCCATGCGTTCCGAAAAAGTGCGTGAAAAAGGGGCTATAGGCAGAGGTCATCCGTCATTTTCCGGATTTATTCTACCACAATCGTCAGAGAACAACAATAATGGATTGCCTGCGCTGTGCTGCGGGTGGGGGGGAGAAAGGACCACGGCGTCCTGGTATGTGGACTTTTTTTCGTGACGTGCGGGGGGAGTTCAACAGGCATGGGGGGAGGAGGTTTCCAAAGGGAAAGGCGGGCATAGCCGCCACTGGACAGCGATGCCCGCCTTTTTTTTCAAGCGAAACGAGCGAAAAACACTTGGGTCGCGCGGGGGATTTTTCCCTTTTTCAGGAAAGGTTAACCGCGCAGGCGCGAAACTGCCTGGGCGGGCAAGCGTGCAATGAACCCTTTACCAACGGGCGGGAAGCGGCTCCCGATACTTTTTCGGCATGCTGAGGCAGCGCTTACATTTTGAGCTTTGCGCCGCAGGCGCTGCAAAACGTACTATCGCTGGGCAGCTTTTTCCCGCATTGATGACAGAAAATGCAGGATTCCTCGGGAGCGGGTTTTGGCTCTGTGGGCTTGGCCAGGACAGGCGCTTCCGCCGGGGGGAGCTTATATCCTTGCTGGAGAACAGGCGCAGGGAAACAGGCAGCCCTTTCAGCCGCCGGTACAGGACAACGCACACCAGAATCACAATGACCGTTAGCAGGCCGGAGCCCAGGAGAAGGGGCCATCCGTTTTGCCCATGAGAGAAAAGGGAAAAGGATTGATTCATGACAAAGAGGCCGCTCAGGACGAGCAGGGTGCCGATGAGCTTCAAAAAGTAGCCTTTGATCGCCTGCTTTTTTTCCGCTTTTGTTTCTCCCATATGAATGGCAAAGAATTGAATGACGCCAGCGAGCAGGCAAAGAAGAAAAGATGAAATGCAGTCATCGTACGTCCCGCTCTTCAAAGCAGTGGACAAAGCCGTCAAGTAACTGATGACGGCCAGCATCAGGCAACAAAAAGAGAACATTAAAGCAAAATATAGCCATATTGCACGGAATCTGGCCTTTTCGCGGCCTTCGGGATCATTGGGATCGTACTGATAGTGGATATAAGGCATGGTTATCCCTCCTGCGTTACTTTTTTTCCGCACTTTGTGCAGTATCTGCTTTCAGGCAGCAGCTTGAAACCACAATACGAGCAATAGGTATGCTTTTCAGCGCCGGGACCCTGAAGCGGCGGGCTATCCTGCCTGGCGGGCGCAGGATGGTTATCCTGGTGAATGCACACACTGGAAGCCGGCTCCCTGGGGGTATCCGCCGCAAGATAAAAATAGTATTGTGCTCCGGAGGCATACTGAATCAAAAAATCGCTGGTACATCCATAGGCCAGTGCCTGATTTTGGAGGAATGCTGCAAGCGCCTGGTTCAAACGCCACTTCAAATTCATTCTTTTTTGCTGAATGGTTTGATCCAGCTGGGCAAGGGTCGCCTCCAGCGACGCGATGGCTTTTTTGTTTTCGCTATATCGTTTGATGTCCAGGATGCCGATTTTGGCTTTGCGGGCTTTGCGCTCGGCAAGCTCGCTGGACAACTGTTCTTTTTCCTTTTCTTCTGGAATGTTCCGAAATTCTTCCTGTACGGCCTTTACTTTTTGCGCGGAAACGGCAGCATCCTGCCTGGCCTGCTGGACAACCTCGCTATTCTTCCGCGCCTGGTTCACTTGCGCGATCATTTGGGTTACGAGTTCTTTGGCGGCGCGGTCTGCGTCCTCCATGGTTTCATAGAGCTTGGGAAAGTTGGCTTTGTCCAGTTCAGTCAGGCGCTTGCCGGACAGGGATATGCGCGCGGAAAAGGATTCCCACGGCTCAACACGTCCGCAGCTGGGGCAGGGGGAACCCAGATGACGAAGGGTTGTCCTGCAGGACAGGTTGCGGGCGACATGCGGTTCATCCGTTCCCTTCCAGTCAAAGGACGTCTTGTCACGGCAGCATGCTTCCAGATGACGCACTTCCTGTGCCAGAGCGCTCCTTGCGACCTTTTCGACCATGCTTTCTGCGTGAGCGGCATTATACGTATAACCAATCCTTGCAAAGGCAGTAATTTGCACCGTGGACAGAACAACCATATGGCATTTCGAGCAGACGTGTACCAAATAGACATCCCGTGAGCGAGTGATGGATAGATAGGAAAGTCCCATGGTCTTTCTCCTTCTTTGTATGAAAATCGCAGGCAAGAGATGCAATGACCTGGAAGTCGTTGCTGGGAAAAAGAAGTTGTTTTAGGAAATAATACGCAGTTCAGCGCCTTTTTCCTGCCTGGCGATTTTTTTTGTCTCCTCATGGTCCACTTTCATAACGAGCAAGGATTCCATCACGCGGGCGAAGGCACTCAGGGGGGAAAAGGCGGGGTTTTGCGGGCGCCCATGCGGATGCTACAATGCGGCTGTGAGCCGGGGGAGAGCCTGGCCAACCCGCTGCAAGTGCGGAGAAAGGAGCAATCATGCGTTATTTCTGGATGCGCGGGCCCTGGTACATGGCGGACGGCGGAGACGGCGGCGCCGGAGCCGAGGCCGGGGACGCGGCGGGCGAAGGAGGCCGGGACGCCGCCGGCCAGCAAGGGCGAGAGGCAGAAACTGCCGGAGAGCAAAGTCAGGCCGCCCCTGACGAGAAGGCGCGGAAAGCCGCGTGGAAGCAGGCGGTGCAGCAGCACAAGGACCTGTACGACCAGGAAGTGCAAAGCATTGTACAAAAGCGGCTGGGCAAGTACAAGGGCATGGAGGAGCAGATGGAAAAGCTGTCCCCCATGCTGCGGCTGATGCAGCAGCGCTACGGTGTGCAGAACGTGGAGGACCTGGCCCGCGCGGTGATGAACGACAACGCCTACTATGAGGACGAAGCCTCCAGGCACGGCATGGATGTGGAGACCTTCAAGCAGCTGGAAATGACGCGGATGGAGAACCAGCGCTTGCGGGAGCAGCAGGAGGCCAGCGAGCGGGACCGGCAGACGGCCCGGAAGATGCTGGGCTGGCGGCAGGCGGAGGCGGAGCTGAAGAAGGTTTTCCCGGACTTTTCCCTGGACGCGGAGATCGAGAGCAGCAACGGGGAGATGTTCCGCCTGCTGGAAAGCGGCGTACCCATGGATCACGCCTACAAGGTGCTGCACATGGACGAGCTGATGCAGGGAACCCTGGCGGGGGCGGTGCAGCGTACGCAGCAGCGCACCCTGGAGACCATTGCGGCCCGGGGCATGCGGCCCGCGGAGAACGGTGTGGGCATGAGCGCCGAGCGGGCGGGAAAATTCGACATCAGCAAGCTGAGCCGCGCGAAGATGGAGGAACTGGAGCGCCGGAGCGCACGGGGCGAGCGGATCACCCCGGAGAAGATGTTTGAATAAGGAGGACAACCATGGACAAGAGCCTTTTGCGGCTGAATTTGCAGCTGTTTGCCACCACCATGACCACGGAAACGGGCAGCCTTTCCGCGGAAATGAAAACCTTTTATGAAAAGCGGCTGCTGGACCAGGCCGAGCCGCTGCTGGTGCACAACCAGTTTGGGGACAAGTATCCCATCCCCGCGGGCAGCGGCAAGAAGATTGAGTTCCGCAAGTACAGCGCGCTGCCCAAGGCGCTGACGGCCCTCACCGAAGGCGTGACCCCGGCGGGCAACAGCCTGACCGTGACCACGGTGGAGGGCACGGTGAAGCAGTACGGCGACTGGATTCAGCTCTCCGACATGCTGCAGATGACGGCCATTGACAACAACGTGGTGCAGGCCACGAAGCTCCTTTCCAGCCAGGCGGGGCGCACCCTGGACACGGTGACCAGGGAAGTGCTGGCGGGGGGCACCAACGTGATTTACGCGCCCAAGGTGGTGGACGGCGCCGAGACCGAGGTGCTCAGCCGCAGCACGCTGACCCCCGAGTGCGTGCTGACCCCCTTTGTGGTGATGCGGGCGGCGGCGACCCTGGAGGCCATGAACACCCCCAAGATCAACGGCAGCTATGTGCTGATTACCCATCCCTACTGCCGGGAGACCCTCCAGGAAAGCCCCGGATGGGTGGACGTGGTGAAGTACAAGGAGGGGAACAACACCTTCTCCGGGGAGATCGGCAAGATTGGCGATGTGCGGGTGGTGACCACCAGCGAGGCGAAGGTCATCAACGACAGCACCTGCCCGGTGGTGGAGGAAAGCACCTATTACAGCGTGTTCACCTCCCTGCTGCTGGGGGCCAACGCCTACGGCGTGACGGAGCTGGAAAACGGCGGCTTGCAGCACATTGTCAAGCAGCTGGGCTACGGCGAGGATCCGCTGAACCAGCGCTCCAGCTGCGGCTGGAAGGCCACATCGGTGGCGGTGCGCCTGTGTGAGGAGTACATGGTGCGCATTGAGAGCCTGAGCCCCGTATGGTCCAAGAAGGTCAAGGCGAACTAAGGGAGGGAGACGGCCATGAGCCAGACGAAGAAGGAAGCCCCGCAGCAGGAAGCGGCAATCCAGGAACAGACCCAGGAAGCGGAGGGCAAAAATCCCCTGGAGGAGCTGGTGACCATTCGGCTGTTCAAGGATAACGAGCGCTACCGGGACGATGTGTTTGTGAGCGTGAACGGCCGCACTTTCCAGATCAAGCGCGGGGTGGAGGTCCAGGTTCCCCGATACGTCCAGGAGGTGCTGGACAACAGCATGAGCCAGGACATGGTGGCCGCGGCCATGGTGGACAAGCTGGAAGCGGGCTACAAGCAATAATCATGACGGCAGGGGCCGCCGCTGCAAGGGCGGCGGCCCTTTTGCGTAGAAAGGAGCGGGCGCCATGACACTGGCGGAGGTATTGGAGCGAATCGACAGAGAACGCCCCGGGGAGAGCACGGAGGAAGAGAAGCTCCGGTGGCTCAGCCAGGTGGACGGGCAATGGTACCGTGAAATGGTACTGACCCATGAGGGAGCGGAGGAAACGACCTTTGCGCCCTACACCACGGACGGGGACAAGAGCGTGGCGCTGCTGATCGCGCCGCCCTACGACGAGGTGTACATCCATTTTCTGTACATGCAGACGGATCAGCGGCTGGGGGAGATTGACCGATACAACAACGACGCGGCGCTGTACAACCAGGGCATGCTGGAGGCGCGGCAGGCCTACAACCGGGAGCACATGCCCTTGCAGGGAAGCAGATTGCGAAACATTTTCCCAATATACGATCCGCCTAGGGATAGCAACGATCCCCTGGCATAAGGAGGGAAGGGGCATGCGGGAAGCGCCGTATTTACAGCAGCGCGGCAGGAACAGGAGCATTACCACGGACTTTCGGGGGCTGAACCTGTCCCAGGGGATCGGGGACGGGGAATGGGCTTGGATGCAGAACATGGACACCAGGGAGTATCCGGCGGTGGCGCGCCGGCAAAAGCGCGTCCATGTGGCGACGCTCAACAAGCCCAACGGGCTATGCGCCACGGACAGGCTCTGCTTTGTGGACGGGGTGAAATTCTACTACAACGGCTTTTACTACGGGGACGTGGAGGACAGCGAAAAGACGCTGGTACCCATGGGGGCGAAGATTGCCATTTTCCCGGACAAGAAGCTCTTTGACACCACCACCTTATCCTTCACGGACATGGAGCAGAAGAACGTGAGCAGCGGCACGGTATCGGTGACCCTGGCCAAGGGGGACGGCACGCCCTACGGGGAGTACACGGAGGGCGGCACGGCGCCGGAGAATCCCGAAAACGGGCAGCTGTGGCTGGACACCAGCGGGGATGCGCCGGTGATGAAAACCTGGAGCGAGGCCCAGGGGCTATGGGTTGCGGAGGCCACCACCTATGTGCTGGTGAGCGCCACGGGGCTTGGCCAGGGGCTGAAGGCCCTGGACGGGGTGACGGTGAGCGGGCTGGAGGAAAGCGGGCTGAACGGGGACTGGATACTCACGGACGCGGGGCCGGACTACATCCTGTTTACGGGAATTTTGCAAAAGGCACTGACCCAGGCCGGGGAGGTGCGGGTGGAGCGGACCTGCCCGGAGATGGACTTTGTGGTGGAGAAGGACAACCGGCTCTGGGGCTGCTCCTCGGCAGACCATGAAATCTACTGCTGCAAGCTGGGCGACCCCACCAACTGGCGGGCGTACCAGGGCGTAGCCACGGACAGCTATGCGGTGACGGTGGGGACGCCGGGGCCCTTCACGGGGGCGGCGGTGAGCGGCAGCGCGGTGATTTTCTTCAAGGAAAACTGTCTGCACCGGGTATACGGCACACAGCCATCCAACTTCACGGTATACGTGGACAACCTGCGGGGGGTGCAGCAGGGATGCCACAAAAGCGCGGTACGGGTGAACGAATACCTGTACTACAAGAGCGTGTTTGACGTATGCGTATACGCGGACAGCGAGGTGGCGGGCATATCCGCGGCGCTGGGGACGGAGAGCTACAAAAACGCGGTGGCGGGGGTATGCGGGAACAGGCTGTACCTGTCCATGGAGGATCAGGAAGGGGCATGGCAGCTGCTGGTATATGACACGGCGGCGGGGGTATGGACGCGGGAGGACGGCACCCACGCCCTGGGCTTTGCCAGCTGCCTGACGGAGACCTTTATGCTCCGGGCGGACGGGGAGCTGTATGCGCTGCTGCCGGGGGAATACAACAAGGATTTCTTTATGGTGGGCAGTGACTACACGGTGTATGCCCAGGAGGAGACGGATGAGGAAGTGAGCTGGGAGCTGCGCACGGGGGAGATTTTGCGGGAGCTGCCGGATCACAAGTACATTGGGAAAATACAGCTGTACCTGGAGCTGGACCCGGGGGCGAGGGCGGAGGTGGCCCTGCGCCGGGACGGCGGGGCATGGGAGACGGTACAGGAGCTGAGCGGCGGCGATCAGCGGCGCTGCACCCTACCCATTTACCCCAGGCGGTGCGACCGGATGGAGATTCGCCTGACGGGGGTGGGCCATGCGCGGCTGGTGAACTGGAGCAAATACGTGGGATATGGGAGTGAGTATTGATGCCGGTACAAGCGAACAACAAATTTCAGCAGATTGCCTATCAGCCGGGAAAATCCGCTGGCGGAACATCCACGCCGGTGGAGGAGCCGAAAGAAAAAAAGAAAAGCGGCGGCGGGGGCGGCAGGTCCGCCAGCGCGGCGCCAGTGGCGAACCCGGCCTACAAGGAGCAGATGGACAAGTGGCAGAGCAACCTGAACAGTTTGCAAAAGCCCAGCATGGAAAAGCCCACCTATACGGACAGCTACGCGGACAGGATTGCGGCCATGGAGCAGGCGGGGACGCCTGTATACAACAGCAAATACCAGCAGCAAATTGACGCGCTGCTGGATCAGGTAGCGGGGCGGGGGAGTTTCAACTATGACGTGAGCAGCGATCCGCTGTATCAGGCATACAAGAACCAATACGTGCAGGGCGGGCGGCTGGCCATGCAGGACACCATGGGGCAGGCGGCGGCGCTGACGGGGGGGTATGGCTCCTCCTATGCGTCCACGGCGGGGAATCAGGCGTACCAGCAGTACCTGGGCGGGCTGAACGACCAGCTGCTGAACCTGCAGAGCAATGCCCTGGCGCGGTATGAGGCGGAGGGTAACCGGCTGCAAAACCTGCTGGGAAACTATCAAAACCAGGAAAGCAGCGACTACAACCGGTACCGGGATCAGGTGGGCGATTACTACGACAAGCTGAACGCCCTGCGCCAGGGGCAAAGCGTGGAATACGGCAGGTATCAGGACGCGCTGAGCCAGTACAACCAGGACTATGACCGGGCGCTGAACCAGTACAATCAGGAATACCTGACGGCCCTGGAGCAGTACCTGCAATGGTCGGACCGCTACAACAACATTTAACGGAGGGAAAGGCGTATGGCAAGGCCGAAGGAGAAACAGGAAGAAGAAAAGAAGGAGACCGGCAAGAAATACCTGCCGGTGCAAAGCTCTGCGGGAACCAAGGGACAGACGGCCCAGGAGCGGGCAAAGGAAATCCTTTCCATGAGCCGGGAGGAGCAGAAGGCGAGAAACCAGGCCAGACTGCGGGAGGCGCTGAACCGCTCCGCCCAGAGCAGGCCGGCTTCTTCGGCGCAGACGCAAGCCATGCGCAGGAACTTTACCAAGCGCGAGCAGAAAGAGGAATACCGGCGGAGGTACGGCACGCCGCAAAGCTCCCGGGAGGCTCGGGAGCAGTACCAATGGAACAAGCGGCAGCGGGAGGCCTTGGAGCAGTACCAGAGCTATTTTGAAAAGTATGGACAGAAGCCCACGGAAGAGCAGGTACAAAACAATCCGGTGCTTTCGGACATTGGGCAGCTGTGGAAGGCGAACACCACGCAGGCGCAGGCCACGCAAAAGGCGCTGGAGGAGATCGAGAACACTCGCGTGCCAAGCCGGGCAGGGCGCGCACTGTTTATGGCGGCGCAGAATGCGAACTCCATTGCGCCCATGGAGCAGGCCAGGGACAAGGAACTGCCGCAGCTGAGCCAGGAGGACCAGGCCTTTGTTGACAATGCCAGAAAACGGCTGGAAGAGCTGTATCCGCAGCGGGACGCACTGGAAGCCAAGGGCGACGCGGAAGGCCTGGCGGAGGTCAATCGACTGATTGACAACGAGGAAAAGGTGATGCGGGACCGCGGGGTAGCGCTGCCGGGGGAAGTGGCGGAGACGGTGGACAAGTATGCCCTGGGAGGCTCCAAGGACCTGGAAGCCTATCTGGAGGCAAAGCGCAATGTGGAGCTGATGGATGAGGAGATCGCCCTGGGCGGGGTGATTGCGCCGGAGGAAAACAAGGCGTATCAGGATCTGAAAGCCCGGGTGGAGCGCGGAGAGGAGCTGACAGGGCAGGACGTCTACGACTATAAAGTATGGTCGGAACAATACGGGGCCTATGAACGGGACAAGGAGACCATCAAGACCCTGGAGGAAGCGGGGGTACTGGAAAGCGGGTACAGCTACGCCGCGCAGGAGCGGCAAAGGCGAAACGAGGGACAGCTGACCCAGATTGAAGCGCTGACCCAGTACGCGGGAACGATGCAGGCCCCCATTGCCAGGCAGGAAGCCAGCAAGCTG
>USCR01000048.1 GCA_900553295.1 uncultured Eubacteriales bacterium
GGACAACAAAGTAATGCAGCACCTGCTGGAGAAAAATGGCTTTGTGCGCTGCGGCTGATCTTTTCCGTTTGGGTGTCCACGTTGGAGGTGGCCTCGTCCAGGATGAGCATAGGGCTTTTCACCAGCATGGCCCGGGCGATGGTAAGCAGCTGCTTCTGTCCCTTGGAAATATTTCCGCCGTCGCCGGTAAGCAGGGTATCGTACCCTTGCGGCAAAGAGAGGATGGTTTGGTGGATGTGTGCGGCCTTGGCGGCGGCAATCACATCGTCACGGGTAACATCCTGGGCGCCGTAGGCGATGTTCTCATAAATGGTGCCTTCAAAAAGCCACGTGTCCTGCAAAACCATGGTATACTGCCGGCGCAGGCTTTGCCGCTGATAGGCGCGAATGTCCCGGCTGTCCAGCATGGCCGCGCCTTGGGTAACGTCGTAGAAGCGCATGAGCAGGTTAATCAGCGTGGTCTTGCCACAGCCAGTGGCGCCCACAATGGCCACCACCTGCCCGGGCGATACATCCAGGCTGATGTGGTGGAGAATTTCCTGCCCCGGTTGATATCCAAAGCAGATGTCCCGCAGGGAAACTGCGCCCTGACAATCGCGCACCGGCAGTGCGTCGGGGGAATCGGCGGGTTCGGGCTCTGCGTCAATCAGGGCCAGCACGCGCTCCGCAGCTGCCAGGGCGGACTGCAATTCGCTAATCAGGTTGGCAAACTCGTTAATGGGACCGGAAAACTTGCGGGAATACAGCACGAAGGAGGATATGTTTCCCAGGGAAATACTGCCGCCCATGTACATCAGCGCACCAAAGAGACTGACCAGCGCCAAGGATAAATTGCTCAGAAAGTTGACCGTGGGGCCGGTGACGGAGCCGAAGGCATCGGCGTTATAGTTGGCTTCCACCGCCGCGTTGCTCTTTTCCTCAAACTGAGCCTGGAAGATGTCCTCACGGCCGTAGGCCTTCACGGTTTTCAGTCCGCTGACCATCTCCTCCACGTATCCGTTCATTTCCCCCAGGGTGCGGCTGCGGGCACGGTAAAGCGGACGAACCCGCTTGGAACGATAACGGGTGAAGATGAGGGAGAGGGGAATGGTTACGGCAAACACCAATACCAGTAAGGGCGACAGTGCCAGCATCATGTACAGGGAGCCGCCCACGGTGATGAGACTGGACAGCATCTGGGTCAGGTCGTTGGAAAGGGAAGCGTTGACGGTATCCACGTCATAGGAGTAAACGGAGATCACGTCACCGGTCTGGTGCGTGTCAAAGAAACTGACAGGCATCTCGCCCAGGCGCTGAAACAGATCCTTGCGCATTTGATAAACCACGCTGCGGCTGAGGCGCACCATCAGCCGGGCCAGCAGATAGCTCATCAGCGCCGAAGCCGCGGCGCACAGAATCATCAAAAGCACATAGCGAAGTACCACCGGAAAATCCACGTTGCCGGGAATAATGGCATCAATGGCCGCGCCGGAAAGCCGCGGGGAAACCAGGGACAATATGTTGCCCGCCACGGAAAGCACAACGGCCAGAACAATCAGCCAAAGATGGGGACGGAAATATTGGAACAGGCGGCGCAAGACCTGCGTTGGACGGCGCTTGGGGCGCTCAAAGGCTCCACCGGGTCCACGATTCATATGGCCTCGACCTCCTCTCCCACTTGCAGGTGGTACAGTTCGCGGTACATGGGGCAGGTACGCATCAGTTCCTCATGGGACCCCAGGCCCACCTGCTGCCCCTGGTCCAGGACAAGAATTTGATCGCAATCCCGCACAGCGGTAACCCGCTGTGCCACAATCACCGTCGCGCTGAGCCCCTTGCGCTGCTTCAAGGCCCGGCGAAGATCTGCATCGGTTTTATAGTCCAAGGCAGAGGAACAGTCGTCCAGCAGCAAAATTTGCGGATTTCCTGCCAGGGCGCGGGCGATGAGCAGGCGCTGCTTCTGCCCGCCGCTTAGGTTGGAGCCGCGGGACGTAAGCATGGCATCAAAGCCGTCTTCCTTTTGCAAAATGAAATCGGCCTGGGCTGTCCGGGCAGCCTGATGGACGGAATCAGCGCTGATTTCCCGGCCAAAGCGGATATTGGCGTCGATGGTATCGGCCATGAGAAAATCGCTTTGGAGCACCACGCCAATGCGGCTGCGCAGGGCATCGTTGTCCAGGCTGCGCAAGGGTACCCCGGAGAGCAGGATCTCTCCCTCATCCGGGTCGTAGAAGCGCTGCAACAGGCTAAGCACCGTGGTTTTACCGCTGCCCGTGGGTCCGATGATCCCCAGGGTACCGCCGGGCTGTACGGCGAAGTTCAGCGGCCCAAGATCGGTGTGCACCTTATTATAGGAAAACCGGACATCCCGAAAACGGATTGCGCTCTGATCTTTTTGCACGGGCGCTGGCACAGGGGTAAGCTCCACAGGTGCGGTGAGAACCTCTTCCACGCGGCGGGCGCTGGCCGCACCCTTGGAGTAGAAGGTGAAGATTCGGGAGATCATCAGCAACGCATTCAAAATAATGGTGAAATAGCTTAGAAAGGCGATAATTTTGCCCGGCTGGGTCAGGCCGTATTGTACCCGCACGGCACCTACCCAGATCACCACCGCCAATCCGGCGCTGAGCAGAAAGTTCATCACCGGGCCGGTAAGGGCCATGGTGTTGGCAGCCTTCGCTTCCCGCTGCATGTTATCCCGGCTGATTTCGTCAAAACGGCGGCGTTCCCAGTCTGTTTTGGAAAGCGCCTTGATGACCCGGGCACCGGTCATGTTTTCCTGCACCTTGCGTACCAAACGGTCCAGACTTTGCTGGGACGCCTCGTACAAGCGTACACCGTGGCGGGAGGCGTACACCATGGTGATGCCCAGCAGCGGCAAGGTGGCAATGAGCACCAGGGAAAGCACCGGCTCCAGCGTCAGCGCCACCAGGATGCCGCCCAGCAGCAGCATGGGCGCACGTACGCCCAGGCGTTGCATGCGGTCAATCATTTGGTGAACATTATAGATGTCGCTGTTGATGCGGGACATCAGGGATGGCACGGTGAAATGATCCACCTGGGCACAGGAAAGATGCATGGTCTTGTGGTACAGGTCAGAGCGCAGGCGGCGGGTAATATCCCGGGAAGTGGCGCAGGACATATAGTTGGCGATGGCATTACCAGCCAGTGCCAACAGAGAGCAAAGCACCATGAGCCCGCCCCGCAGCCACGCACCTTGAAGATCACCCACGGCGGCACAGTCATCCAGTATGGAGGAGAGCAGCCAGGGCAAGTAAAGCTCTATCACTGTGCCGCCGATTTTGATCACCATGGTCAGGCCGATCCTGGAGAGCTTGGGGCGGATATACTGATAAACTGTGCGCATCAGTCCTGCCCCCTTTCCGTGGCCCATGCCTCAGCGCGGTCCGCCACACGGTTGAGCAGCGCGAGCAAGGTATCCGCTTCCTGGGGGGAAAGGCTGGCAGTAAGATAGTCGCTCCATTCCGTAAGCATCTGATGCAGCTGTGGAATGACTGCCTCCGCCTTGGGCGTGGGATAGACCCGCAGGGCACGGCGATCCTGGGCACAAGGGGTGCGGGTAATCCAGCCGTTTGTCTCCAGGGCAGCCAGCTTTCGGGCAACGCTGCTCTTGTGAACATGAAGGCCTTGCGCCAGCTCCTCCTGGGTTTGCCCCGGCTGACGGCAAATGCGCAGAATATACGGTACCTGGCAGCCGGATAAGCTGGTGTCATCCAGCTGCGTATCACGGTACAGATTGGTACAACGGTTAATAATATTGATGGTACGTGTCAATATCTCCATGGCCGTCTCCTTGTGTATTCAGTTGCTAGGTCAACGATTGCGTGCGCAACCATTTTATAAAAAGGAAAGCAAAATGTCAAGTCACTGGAAGGAAAAATATGGAAACAGCAAAGGGCGTGCAGCCACAGCCCTTGCTATTAGAATATGCTTAAATTTCCAATATACATTGACAGATGAGGTATCTATAAATATAATGTATCTCGGAGGTGAGCCTATGGCGTTGACGGCGGATATCCTGCGGGGATATACGGACACCATCATCCTACGCCAGCTTGCGGCAGGCGACAGCTATGGCTACCAAATCAATAAGCAAGTGGCGCAAATAACAGACGGAATTTTTGAGATGAAGGAAGCGACGCTTTACACGGCCTTTCGACGGCTGGAAGGCGCGGGACTAATCCGTGCCTACTGGGGCGATGAGCAAAGCGGAGCACGGCGGCGGTACTATGCCTTGACCGAAAGCGGCCGGGAACGGCTGCGTCAGGACTGCCTGGCATGGCAGGAAACCCGACGGCTGCTGGACAGGCTGCTGGAACCATGACCCATACCGGATCGTGTCTGAATAAATAGGAGGAACAGCGTATGAACGAAACTGTAAAGCGCATTGTGGAGATACTATTTCAGGATACGGAAATGACCGAAGAAGTGCAGGCCATGCGGGACGAACTGATGGATAACTGCCAGCAGCGATATGAGGATCTGGTTGCCCAGGGGCGCAGCGAGGATGAAGCCATCGCCCTGGTGGTGGAGAGCCTCAAGGGCATGGAAGAAGTCATTGGCGCCTATCCGCGGTCAAGAAGTGCAGCGTCCCATGCCCAGGAAACGGATGAAGACGGCAGGGTACTGTATTTCCCCGCGGCGCAGGTAAAGCGGGTGGACGTTAACCTGCTCTCTCAGGATATAGCCCTGGTACCAGGACAGGGCGACCAGGTGGTGGTTCACTTGAAGGGAAAGGAAGGCATCCATCTGAACGCGCGGCTGGCAGGCGAAACCCTGTACATTACCCGGCAGGAGGAAAACGCGGGAAAGGGCTCACGATGGTGGGGATGGGTATGGTTCTCTTCCTGGAGGGAAGAGGTGGAGGTGGAGCTTCCGGCTTCCTGCTGCCCCAGGCTAACCGTACATACCACCAGCGGCGATTTGCGGATGCTGGACATCGCGGTTCAGGATGTACGCCTGGACACCATGAGCGGGGACATTACCCTACAGGTGGACCCGGCGCACCGCATGCGGGAGGTAATGCTCAAGAGCACCTCGGGGGACATCAACGTGACATGCAGTGCGGAGCGCATGGAGTTTCAAAGCATGAGTGGGGACGTGACTTTCCGCGGAGATTGTCCTGAGCTCACAGCCCAGTCCATCAGCGGAGATGTGGACCTGCAGGGGTGCTTTGAACAGGCACGAATGAAGTCCACCAGCGGTGATATATGCCTTGAGGAACAGGGCCATGCCCTGCGCCAGGTGGATGCGAAAACCACCAGCGGGGATGTGGACATCCGCTTGCCCAAAGATACGCCCAGCGTTCATTTCACGGGAAAAAGCAGCGTAGGTGACATACGCAACCATTTCCCGGATTTGGGCATGGAAAATAGCGTATGCATCAACGCGCAAACCACCAGCGGAGACGTAAAAATCCGCTGAAACACAACAAGAGCCGTGTTTCCGTCGGGAAGCACGGCTCTTGTTTGCATGCGTGTCATTTATAAATAAAGAAGTTACACTCCAATCTGCCATTGTACAGCCGGCGCACCTTGTCTGCACGGCGGCCATAACAGCGCTCAAAGCCCGGGTGGCTGGATATGGCGCAGAGGGACCAACCGGGATGACGCTCCTTGAGCCGGCGCAGATCCCCGTAGAGCCGCTCGCAGCTTTTGCGGTCACTAAGCCGCTCGCCATAGGGCGGGTTGGCGATAAACACTCCTTCCGTACCGGATAGCTGCAAGGTTTCCAGCGGCTGCTGGGTCAGGGTAATGCGTCCGCCCAGCTGCGCTTGCACTATGTGCCGCTTGGCCAGGGTCAGCGGCTCCTGATCGATGTCTGAGCCGCTCAAGTCATGGATGCGCTCGGGATCGTAGAGCTCCCGCGCTTGCGCGCGCAGGGCATCGGCTTCCGCCTGCGAAAAGAAAGAGAACTGCTCCATGGCAAAGGGACGGAAAAGCCCCGGCGCCCGGCGGGCCTGCTTAAAGGCAGCCTCGATGAGCAGCGTTCCCGTGCCACAGCAAGGATCATGCAGGGCAAGGCCGGGCCGCCAGGGTGAAATCTCCAGCAGAGAGGCGGCCAATGTCTCCCGCAGCGGCGCTTCACCGTTCCAGGTGCGATAACCGCGGCGGTTCAGCGCATCCCCACAGGCATCCAGGGTGATGCGCGCCACGTCCCCGTGCAGGGCCACATCGATGGGATAACTGACCCCGGTTTCCGAAAGCCAGTCCACATGCCAGGCGTGACGCAACCGCTCCACAATGGCTTTTTTGGTGATTGCCTGGCAGTCACGCACGCTCATCAGCTGACTGCGGGCGCATTTTCCGGTAACGGGAATACGGGCGTTTCGGGGCAGAAACTCCTCCCATGGGACGGATTTCACCAGCTGAAACAGCTCCTCAAAGGTACGGGCCTCCGACTGTGCCAGCATAAGCAATACCCGGTCCGCGCTGCGCAACCACAGACAGGCCCGGAAGGCATCGCTGGGAGAGCCCACAAAGGCAGCGCCACCATTCTGCGCCAGCACATCGCGCATGCCCAGTCGCTTCAGTTCTGCGGCTACAATGCCTTCCAGCCCAAAGGCGGCAGTGGCAAACCAGTGTAGTTCATTCAATCGCATGGGATGGCTCCTTCCATGCCGGACAGTATCTCCAGGGCCAGCGCCTTGGGGCGGCGCATGGCGGTGGGAATCGGCAACGCGTTGATTTCATTGGTAGTAGCGAATTGATACCCCGCAGGGGCTGTACCGGAAGCATGCAGCAGGTGAAGGCGCATTTCCCACACCTGATGGGTAAACACGTGCCTGGCAGGGCCCAGCGGGCGGATATACGTGCAGCTGAGCCCAAGGGAACGTTTAAGCGCCTTTACCAGCTGCGCGGGCGTTTTTTCACCCTCCAGCAAAGGGAAAACCCATAGCCCCTGCAACAGGTTCTCCGTCCGCTGACGCAGAAGCATGCGGTTCTCCTGCCGGAGAAGAACAACATCATAAGGAAGAAGCCGCGGAGGTGTGGAACGGCTTTTATGGGGAAGCTCCTCCGCGTCGCCCGTAGCATAGGCGTTGCACAGGGACGCCAAGGGACAGCGGGCGCAGTCCGGCGTACCGGGACAGCAATGGGATGCGCCCAGGTCCATCAGCGCCTGATTAAAGTCTCCGGGGCGCTGGGGCGGTATCCAGGATACGGCGATTGCGGCAATCTGCCGGGCCACGGAGGGGACCGCCACGTCCTCCCGGATACCAGCCACCCGGCTGACCACGCGGATAACATTGCCGTCCACCGCGGGGCAGGGAATGCCGAAAGCAATGCTGGCAATGGCCCCCGCTGTATAGGGACCGATACCGGTGATGCGCCGCAGATCTGCTGGATCGGCAGGCAAGCGGCCGCCGTAGGCGTCCATGACCTGCTGCGCGCCACGGTGCAGGTTTTGCGCACGCCGGTAATAGCCCAATCCCTCCCAGCATTTGAGCACGTCCTCCAGGGGCGCTTGCGCCAGTGCGGCCAGGGATGGAAAGCGTGCCATAAACCGCGGGAAGTACGACCGTACGGTTTCCACCCGGGTTTGCTGAAGCATGGTTTCCGAGACCCATATGGCGTAGGGGTCTTGTACGCCGCGCCAGGGAAGCTCCCGGTGAAAACGGTCGTACCAGGGCAGCAACAAGTGCCCGATTTCTTCCATAAGGTAGATCCTCCTTCAATAAAGCGGTATTATTCTACCATGAAAAGGCAGCTAAAAAATAAGAAAAATTAAAAACATAAGAAATAATCTGAAAACAAAATAAAATATTTGAAATAAATAGATATTTGCTTGTAAACGCGAATTTCAAGCGAATTCATGCGTTTTTCGAAAAGTTTCCGCTTGCATGGTTTTACCAAATGCATTACACTAACAACGTTCGATGTTAGCACTCACGTCCATTGAGTGCTAACAGACCAAGCGCAAGGATTTTAAGGAGGAATTTCACAATGACCGTGAAGCCTTTGGGTGACCGCGTAGTCATCAAAAATGTAGAAGCAGAGGAGACGACCAAGTCGGGCCTGATCCTCACCAGTGGCGCCAAGGAAAAGCCGCAGATGGCGGAAGTGCTGGCTGTGGGCCCCGGCGGTATGGTGGACGGCAAGGAAGTCACCATGCAGGTGAGCGTGGGTCAGAAGGTTATTTACAGCAAGTACGCCGGCACCGAAGTTAAGATTGACGGCGAGGAAATCATTATTGTACGCCAGAGCGACATCCTGGCTGTGGTGGAGTAAGCTGATCCACCAAAATTGTATTGCTTAAAGGAGTGTAATAAAAATGGCTAAGCAAATTCAGTATGGCGAGCAGGCTCGCCGCAGCCTGGAAAAGGGCGTAAATGCCCTGGCGGATACCGTAAAAATCACCCTGGGACCCAAGGGCCGTAACGTGGTGCTGGACAAGAAGTACGGCGCTCCGCTGATCACCAACGATGGCGTGACCATCGCCAAGGAAATCGAGCTGGAAGATCCCTTTGAGAACATGGGCGCCCAGCTGGTGAAGGAAGTTTCCACCAAGACCAACGATGTGGCCGGCGACGGCACCACCACCGCAACCCTGCTGGCCCAGGCCATCATCCGTGAAGGCCTGCGCAACCTGGCTGCCGGTGCCAATCCCATGGTGCTGAAGAAGGGCATTGAGGCTGCTACCGAAGCGGCTGTGGCGGGCCTGCGCGAGCAGAGCCAGCCTGTGGCCGGCAAGCAGTCCATCGCGCAGGTGGCTGCCATTTCTGCCGCCGATGATACCATTGGCAAGCTGATCTCCGACGCCATGGAAACCGTTGGCAACGACGGCGTGATCACCGTGGAGGAGAGCAAGACCATGACCACCGGCATGACCACCACCGAGGGCATGCAGTTTGACCGTGGTTATGCTTCCGCCTACATGGTAACCGATACCGACAAGATGGAAGCCGTTCTGGACAACCCGCTGATCCTGATTACCGACAAGAAGATCAGCAACATCCAAGAGCTGCTGCCCCTGCTGGAGCAGGTGGTGCAGTCTGGCAAGAAGCTGCTGATCATCGCTGAGGATGTGGAAGGCGAAGCGCTGAGCACCCTGGTGCTCAACAAGCTGCGCGGCACCTTCACCTGCGTGGCCGTCAAGGCGCCTGGCTTTGGCGATCGCCGCAAGGAAATGCTCCGCGATATCGCTATCCTGACCGGTGGCCAGGTAATTACCGAGGAACTGGGCCTGGAGCTGAAGACGGCTACCATGGATATGCTGGGCCAGGCTACCCAGGTAAAGGTGGACAAGGACAATACCACCATCGTTGGTGGCGCCGGCAGCAAGGAAGAAATTGATGCCCGCGTGGCGTCCATCCGCTCCCAGATTGCCGATACCACTTCCGACTATGACCGTGAGAAGCTCCAGGAGCGCCTGGCCAAGCTGGCTGGCGGCGTGGCGGTGATCCAGGTCGGCGCTGCCACCGAAGTGGAAATGAAGGAGCGTAAGCTACGCATTGAGGATGCTTTGGCGGCTACCCGCGCGGCAGTGGAAGAGGGCATTGTGCCCGGCGGCGGCATTGCGCTGCTGAACGTTATTCCCAAGGTGCAGGCGCTGCTGAGCAACTATGCTGGCGATGCCAAGACCGGTGTGCAGATCATCCTGCGTGCCCTGGAAGAGCCCATCCGTCAGATTGCGGCCAATGCCGGCATCGACGGCAGCGTGATCGTGGAGAACATCAAGAACGCCAAGAAGCCCGGCTATGGCTTCGACGCGCTCAAGGGTGAGTATGTGGACATGATCGAGCGCGGCATCATCGATCCTACCAAGGTAACCCGCTCTGCGCTGCAGAATGCGGCCAGCGTGGCGGCCATGGTGCTGACCACCGAGTCCCTGGTTGCGGATATTCCCGCTCCCGAACCCGCGGCTCCTGCCGGTGGCGCGGGCGGCATGGGCGGCATGTATTAAGCCGTCTGCAGGTGCAGAAAAATTCAAAATAGAAGAGGCGCTGTCGCGGTGCAAAGTCACTGCGGCAGCGCCCTTTTTTTATGCGTCAGCCCATGCGCCCTGTATGGGGAAGCATTACCGGCGGCGCCGAATCCAACGGGGAAGCCATTCCACCGCTAGGATCAAAGCGTAGAAACCTATCCAGCACAGGAAACTGACAAGACGGATTTCCGGGGTCTGCACTGCTCCTGCGCCGTCTACGGGGCGAAAGAGAATGTGCAGAAGAATCACCAGGAAGATTAGCAGCTGAAGAATCTGAAAGGCTGACCAGCGGGAAACTTTTTTCATGGGAGACGCTCCTTTTGGTGTTTATGGGCTCGTGTATACAGGCAAATTTTTACGCACTTGTGTCAGAAGCCATGCGGCGCATGACTGCAGGGCATGCCTGGGCGGAAAGGTGGCGCAACGGCCTTCGTAATGGGCCAATGCTGCCCGAATGCACTCGCTTTGATCCTTTGAAAGCCTGCTTAGCGCCCAGTGACCGCCTTGCAATTTGGAGCGTACAAGCCCATCATCCAGATAGGCCCAGGTCCTGCATAGATTTAGCAGCGTATAGGCAGGGTCGCTATCCAGCGTGGCGCCGGGTCCGATATCCGCCAGTATGCTATCCAGGTAGCAGGCAGGCGGAACCGCAGAGAACACTTCATGAATGGGTTTTCCGCACAGCACCAGGCCGGACTGCCGTGTCACGGTGATGTGAGCGGCCAAATCTTTGTCCACACCATGCATGGCTTTGCAATATCCTGCCAGATCCCGCGTGGCTTGGGGACGGTGCATCCTGGAATAATGGAGGACAAACGGCGTTGGATACTGAAAAGGCATGCAGGCATCCTGGCATAATACGCTTGTTTCCAGGCCCTTGGGGGGAGCGCTCGGTTCCAGGCGCAAAAGCCCGGCAATGAGCGCTTCCTTCTGCGCTGGACTGGGCTGTGCGTGGACAAGGGTGAGAAAGTCGATATCGCTTCGGTTCCACTGGAAACAGCCCAGGGCTAAGGACCCATGGACATAGCAACCGATGAGCAGTTGTCCAAGCACGTCCTGATGCAGCTGACGAATGTTGTCCAGCAGCGCTTCCACAGTCATGGGGCATTCCTCCCGTTGAAAGGTCTTGGCAGGCTGGTGAGCGCATTTCCATTGTAGTACGCAGGCAGGAAAGGTGTCAATAGTAGGCTGCTGCTGGTATCCTTTTGACCGAATGGGTGCATACTTGTACAAGGGAGGCGAGAGGATGCAGAACGCAAGAACGGATCTTGCCATGGAACGCACCGGCAATATGCCGGACAGCGCGCGGGGCATTGAGGTAAGCAGCCGCTGCCAGGGCGCTGTGGAGACCACGCTGGTGCGCATTATCAATCAAGAAGCGGCAAAGCGCCTGAGCAAGGCGCAGGGGGAGTACTGGACGCTGCAACATCCATGCCTCCCGGAGCTTGACCCGGAGGAGCGCATGCGCATGGCGGAGCTCACTGCCGGCGAGATACGGCGAATGCTCCCGCGGGAGGGCGCGGTGCTGGTGGTCGGGCTGGGAAACCGGTATATGACGGCGGATGCCCTGGGGTCCAGGACCGCGGAGGGCGTCTATGTGACCCGGCACCTGAAGGCGCAGGAACGGCGTACATTGCGCCCCGTAAGCGCCATGGCGCCTGGGGTGCTGGGCATTACAGGGGTAGAAACGGCGGAAATGGTCCGCGGCGTGGTGGAACGGGTGCAGCCCCAGGCGGTTATCGCGGTGGATGCGCTGGCAGCCATGGAGACCAAACGCATATGTACCACCATCCAGGTGACGGACACGGGCATTCAGCCCGGAAGCGGCGTGGGAAACCATCGCGCGGGACTAACCAGGGAAACGCTGGGTGTGCCGGTAATTGCCGTGGGGATTCCCATGGTGGTGTATGCCTCCACCATTGTCCGGGATGCGTTGAAGGATATTTTGGCACAGGGAAGCACGGAAGACGCGGCGGAAGCCATGGCTGAGCGGCTTTCCAAAGGGGCGCTGGGGGAAATGGTCGTGACGCCCCGAAGCATCGATGAACTGGTGGCGCACTTAGCCGATACCCTGGCGCTGGCCATCAATATCGCATTGCAGCCCTCTTTTACGGCGCGGGAGCTATCCTTCCGCCTCCACTGACGCATATTCATGCCTTGGGCTTCATACCATGTATCAATTCTTGGGATGAGGTGCGCAACCATGCGGATGATTGTGTGGAGCAGGGGACAGGCACTGGCGGTATTGTCCATGATATTGGGACTAACCATGGGGGTAACGGCACTGTTATTGTGGTCTCCTGGCGGGAAGCCGCCGGAGGAAGACGCGGTGGCAGCCTTTGCGGCCGGGAGCCTGTTCACCATGGATGAAACGCCGGAAGCAACAGAAGGAGTGGTGGAAATCCCTGTATATTACGATGAAAATACACAAGCGGTGGAAGAAACATCGCAAATTAAGGATGATAATTCATATATAGTGGAGGAGACACCCTCTCCTACGGAAAATCGGGAACTGCGGGTGGAGATCATCCGCGCAACCCCCGTACCTCCAGTGGAAAAATCCATTCTGATTTACCATACGCATACTTGGGAAGCCTTTGCCCAGGTGGAAGAAGCGCCCTATGAGGAAACGGAAAAGTGGCGGACCAAAGACAATAACGCAAATGTGGTGGCTGTGGGCGAAGCGCTGACTGCGGCATTACAGGCCATGGGTTACACAGTGGTCCACGATACTACCGCCTTTGAGCCGCCCAACCTAAGCGATGCCTACACACGTTCTCTGGCCATGCTGGAGGAACGAATCAATCGCGGCGAAAGCTATGACCTGTACATTGACCTGCATCGGGATGCCTATGTGGAGGGCTCCGGCATTGCGCAAACGGTAAACATTGGCGGAGAGGAAGTTGCCCGCCTTATGATGCTGATTGGAAAGGGAACAGGGGATAGCTTTACCGTAAAGCCTGACTGGGAAGCCAACTATGCGCTGGCGGAACGTATCACGGAGGCGCTGAATGACATCAAGGAAGATTTCTGCCGCCGTATCAGCGTAAAGACCGGACGGTTCAACCAGCATGTCGCCTCCAACTGCGTCTTAATCGAATGCGGCAACAATATGAACACCCTGGAGGAAGTGCTGCGCAGCGTGCCCTACCTGGCCCAGGCCATACAGCAGGCCCTGGAGGAAACGTAAGCGACGTGCCATAGGGTATGTTTTCCCGGAAGATTTGGAAATTCAGCAAGAGAAAATGGGAAAAAATAGAGGAAAGTGCGCAAGTTGTGTTGAATTGTATTCTATATGGGCTTGCGACAGATTCCCCAGCGGGCGATACGTACGGCGCTGAAAACGCGGTGGTTTGCGCGGTGCTGCAAAGCCAGGGGTGAAAAATGCACAAGTGCCTATCCTTTTGCAGAAAAAAATGAGAAGCATTCGCTTTCCCCGGAAAATCCGTCGGGAGCTGGGCGAAGAGAAGGAGACAATACCATGGGAAAATACTTTGGCACCGATGGCTTCCGCGGCGAGGCCAATGTCAACCTGACGGCGGACCATGCGTATAAGGTGGGCCGCTTTTTGGGGTGGTACTATGGCGAGCGCAAACGCCAGGCGGGAGATAATTCCCCGGCACGGGTGGTCATCGGTAAGGATACCCGGCGGTCCAGCTACATGTTTGAATACTCGCTGGTGGGTGGCTTGGTGGCCTCCGGCGCGGATGCCTACCTGATGCATGTTACCACCACGCCTTCCGTGGCATACATTGCCCGAGTGGACGCCTTCGACTGCGGCATCATGATTTCAGCCAGCCACAATCCCTATTACGATAATGGGATCAAGCTCATCAATGGCCGCGGGGAAAAGATGGATGATGAGACCATCGCCCTGGTGGAGGCATATCTGGACGGTAAGCTGGAAGCCTTTGGGCAGGCATGGCCAGAGATTCCCTTTGCCACCCGGGAAAAGATTGGCTGCACGGTGGACTATGTATCCGGCCGGAACCGTTATATCGGTTACCTGATCTCCCTGGGGATGTTCTCATTCCGGGGCATAAAGGTGGGGCTGGACTGTGCCAACGGCAGCGCCTGGAGCATTGCAAAGGCGGTGTTTGACGCCCTGGGAGCCACCACCTGCGTGATCAACGCGGAACCCAACGGCCTGAACATCAACCGGGACGCAGGCTCTACCCATATTGAGGGGTTGCAGAAGCTGGTGGTGGAAAAAGGGCTGGATGTAGGCTTTGCGTACGATGGCGATGCAGACCGCTGCCTGTGCGTAGATGAAAAGGGGAACGTGATCACCGGCGACCATATCCTGTACATCTATGGCCGGTACATGAAAGAGCGTGGAAAGCTGCTGACCAACACCGTGGTGACGACGGTCATGTCCAATTTCGGCCTGTACAAAGCCTTTGACGAACTGGGAATTAACTATGCAAAAACCGCGGTGGGGGACCGGTATGTGTATGAATACATGATGAAAAACGGTAACCGCATTGGCGGAGAGCAATCCGGTCACATCATTTTCACCAAATATGCCAGTACGGGCGACGGCATTTTGACCAGCCTGAAGATGATGCAAGTCCTGATAGACAGGAAAAAGCCGCTCAGCGAGCTGGCAGCGCCCCTGAAGATCTATCCCCAGGTGCTTGAAAATGTCCGGGTGAAGGATAAGGCAGCGGCGCAGGCTGATCCGGATGTGCAAGCGGCTGTGCAGCGTGTGACAGAAAAGCTGGGGGAGACGGGACGCATTCTGGTCCGTGAATCCGGTACGGAGCCTGTGGTTCGCGTGATGGTGGAAGCGGAGAACGAACCCGTATGCCGCGCATATGTGGAAGAAGTGGTGCATATTCTGCAGGAGAAGGGCCACATGGCATAATTCTGCGCCAAGGCAAACGGCCTGATCCGATGATAAGCCGGTACCTCAAAGAGTGAGGTACCGGCTTCAGCATGTCGCAAAAGTGGTTTTCACCACTTTTGCGAAGAAGCAAATTCGGCCAACCAGAGGTCGTCCGAATTTGTAAGGAATTGA
>USCR01000049.1 GCA_900553295.1 uncultured Eubacteriales bacterium
GTGAATTTGGTCTGGATCCGGAAAAAGGGCATATCATCAATGGTCAATTTGTCCCGGTTTACCTTGTTTGATCCCGCCTTGCCTGCTTCCGTGCTGGCGATCCAAAGCCAGTACCCCCTCCTGGAGCCCGGCTTGGTGGAGGTGGAGATTACCGAGAGTGCCGGCAATGTGGAAAGCAAGAGCCTTTCGGATGCCATGGACCGGTTCCATCAGCTGGGACTGCAATTTGCCTTGGACGATTTCGGCTCCCAGTACGCCAATGCCGCCCTGCTGACCCATGTGAAATTTAACTGCCTGAAGCTGGACCGGACGCTGATTTCCGATCTGGCCGGAAACCGTTGCAGCCAGATGCTGGTGCGGGATTTGGTGGAGATTTGCCATACCAGCGGCATGCGTTGCGTGGCGGAAGGCGTGGAAACCCAGGCACAAAAAGAGGTGCTGCTCCAGGCTGGCTGTATCTATGGCCAGGGATTTCTCTTTGATCCCCCGCTTTCGGCGGAAGCGTTTGAGAAAAAATATTTGCATGGGACGCAGAAGCAATAGGAGAAGACCTTTGCATGGCAGGCATTGGGCAAACAGTGAAAGCGGCGTTTCGCCTGTGCACTGCCGTGCATGAGCTGAATCATCTGTGTGGGCACAAGGAAGAATTCCCCCAGGGGAAAAGCACCGGAAAACCTGAACAGAAAAAACAAGAAGCTCCCTCTCTGACGCGCAGTTTTTGCACTGTGTGCCGGAGAGGGAGCATTTTCAGCCTGCCGCCCAGGCCCGTACTACGTTATGATTTTCCTGCGCTGGCAGGCGTGCGCGGTATCTTGGAAATGGACGCCCCGCCATCGCCAATCCACTTTTGCGTATAGCGCCGGACGCGCTTGCGATGCCATTGCCTGTACAGCCTATCGGCGCCAAGGCCAACCAGGCAGCCCAGGAAAAAGAAAACCACGGCAATGATTACGTAATGGCTCCCGCTGCCCTCAAACACAAGCGAACCGTAGGATTCGGTATAGCTGGCGACGGTCATGCCGGTTTTGCCATTGAGTAGAAAGAGAAGCGCCAGGGACAGTACCACGCAGCTGAGGCCCATGAGCAGCTTCCTTCGTTGGAGTTGCTTTTCGCGGATGACCTCGGCGCGCCGGAAGACCTCCTGCATTAAGGCATCATTGATGCGCATGTTTTTCACCCCGTTCTAACCGTTGTCTTGCAAAGAGAACTTTACCTGCGCCAATCAGGGCGACCGGGAGCATATACCCAAGCACACGGGAAAGGCCGGCGCAGGACACCAGCAAATTGTATAGCGCATGGACCGTGACGGTAACCGCGTAAACGGCCATCAGGCCGGTTACGGTTTCCATGGCCATGCGATGGATCATTTGTATGGACAGAATAAGCATCAGCGCACACGCAACGTGTATCGCGGAGGAAAAGAAACACCGGAAAAACAGCGCCAGCAGCGACGCGTTCCCAGAGGAAAAAAGCAAAGCAATGCTTTCCAGCAAAGAAAACCCAATGCCTATGCCAATGACAATTTCCTGCGTTTCCCCTTCCTGTAACTGCCATATGAAAAAGAAAAGCGCAAACAGCAGGAGCTTTGCTCCCTCTTCCACCAGGGGACTGATGTACAGTACAGCGGCCATGCTGTCGTATTGCACGATTCCTGCAAGAACACCGCTGACAGTACCGGAGATAAAGGCGGCCAGCATGCCACCGGAGACCGCGGCCAGCAGGCGGCGAGCATTTCCCCGAAGCAACAGCGCGGCCAGCAGCGGCCCGCTGATGCAGGCCAGCAAGAGCTCAGAGCGCATGGCACGCTTCACCTTCCTTAGAAACGGATCGGGCAAAATAGGCCAGAAACCCCAGCATCAATAGCTGAAAGACGTTGTATGCCACGCCTGTGCACAGAAAAGAAGCGCACTCGCAGTATACCAGGATGAGCACCGGGCCGGGCATGGCTAATTGCGCAAGCGTGCCTTTCCCCTTGAGCAGCCGGATGAACTGGACGAGGGAGAGCAGCCATATCAAACTGCAAAGCAGCTTGACCTTTTCCCAATGGACAGCCGGCAGCAGGAAAGCAAACGTCTCTGCCACCATCAATGCGCCCAGCAGCAGTGCATACAAAGCAAAGGTGCGGGAGGACAGGTCCACCTTTGTGCGCAGAGCGCTGCGCACGGCAATCAACATCAGTGGAATGGCCCAAAGCAGGTTAATTAACCAACTGCTGGTCCAAACCATCCAACCAATGCAATTCAGCAGGATAAAAACCCCCATGAGCGCCGCAAAGGCCTTGCTTGATTTCTCCGGCTGCGCCGCACGGGGAAGCCCCGCGTTGAGAATCAGCCAAAAGCCCAGATAGGCCGCATCGCAGGCAGAGAGGATCACCGGCGTGCTGCCCCGGATCATCAGGTGCGCCAGCCAATAAACATCCCCCAGGAAAAGGCAGACGACTGCAACGGTTATCGCGTACAGCGCAGGATACCCCGGCACGTGAAGGGTCTTTTGAATCAACCAGCATGCCAGCACCATACAGACCAGACAATGCAGCATTTCATAGAGAATCGTTGCGTCCATGTTGCTTCGTCTCCATGTGCAGCGTTTTTACAAGCATGGCGGCAACCACGCCAAAGAGAAAGGCCAGCACCGCAATCAGGCAGCAGGTGAGAAGTTCATGCATATTACCTTTCCTCCTTACGTAGCCATTCGCGCAGCCTCTTTTTCCCGCGATAGGCCAGGTTATCCACTTTTTTTTTATCCATGCCCAGGACTGTGGCCGCCTGGGCATAGCTGATGTTTTCCAGATACAGCAGCGTCAGCACCCGGCGTTCGCCCTCGGGCAAGCGGCTCAAGTGCGCCAGTACTTCCTGCCGCTCCTCCTGCTGCAGGTAGACTGCTTCTGCGCTGGAAGCCGCCAGGCATTGCGCTGCGCCCAGGTTCATTTGGTTCATTCGCAGGTTCCGGTACCGCGAAATGGATAAATTTCTTGCGATCCGGTATAGCCAGCCCTGAAAGCTGCCGCCACGCCACAGGCTCTTTCGCAAGGCCACCACGGCAAAGGCGTCCAGCGCCATTTCCTCAGCCTCCGTGACACTGTGCAGAAAGGTAAAGCAGAACAGCGTCAGCCGGTTCATGTGCCGGTCCATAAGCTCCCTGAGCCCGTCATCCTCCCCACAGAGAAAGCGGGCATACAGCTCTTCATCGGTAATCAAACATTCTTTGCCTCGCTTTCTTGATGTATTGCCTGCTCATTTTGGAAGGTACCATGTTTTCAAGGAGAACGCAAACCCTCTTGGGGCAAAAATCCGGGCGAGGACAAAGAAAAAACAATCAGCACGGGGCCTCAAAGGGGACGCATGGCGTGCCCCGCCGCACCGGCAGAGCACGCCACGCGCCGGGAATCACCGGCGGTTACCTAAAAACTTGTTCTTGCCCAGCAGGTAGCCGAACACCAGAATGGTGCCGCATCCCAGGAGCATTGCCAGCAGGGGCAGCAGCGGGAACTGGTCCCCGGTCTGCGGCGCAGGCTTGACCACATCCAGCCTGGCTGCTTCGGAGACAACCTTTTGCCCAATGTCATCCTGTATGACGCAATAATACTGGTTGCCGTTGAGCTCAATGCTGGCGGTAACGGTCAGCTGGCTGGAAACAGCCCCGGCTACGGGCGTTCCTTCTTCCGCAATGGCGCTGGCAAAGACGCTGCTCTCACCGCGCGTGCCCGGAATGACATACCACTGATAGGCATACGGCTGCACGCCACCGGAAACGGAAACGCTGAAAACCGCGTCCTCGCCCACCAGGCGTGTGGCATCCTGGGGCGACTGGAGCAGGATCAAAGCCGGCTGGGAGACATACAGCGTTGCGGCGCCGGAAATCACCCGCTGGTTGACCACATCCTGCACCACACAGTAGTAACGGTAGCCGTTCAGCGCCTGGCTGGCGGTAACGGTCAGGGTGGCGGCATTGGCCCCGGAGATGGGGGAGCCCGCGCCGGAGGCGGGATCACCCGACTGCCCGGCGGGAATACGGTACCACTGATAGGTCAGGGGCAGCTCGCCGCCGGAAACCCCCACGGCAAAGGTGCCCGTTTCACCGCTTTCCAGGCAGGCATCATCGGGGGAGAAAAGCAGCTTCAGCGGTGACTGCGTTACGCGCAGCGTGGCCGCGGCGGAAACAACCTGTTGCGCCACCATATCCTGTACCACGCAGTAATAGCGGTTGCCGTCCATGGCGTAGTCGCCCGTTACGGACAGACGGTCGCTGGTGGCCCCGGAGATGGGGGAACCAGTGCCGGAGGCGGGATCGCCGGACTGTCCGGCAGGAATGAGATACCACTGATAGGTCAGGGGCAGCTCGCCGCCGGAAACGCTTACGGTAAAGGGGGCTGTCTCGCCCTTTTTCACGGAAATATCCTGGGGGGAGGACAGCAGCACCAGCGGGGATTTCCGTACCGTGAGCATTGCGGCGTCCGATACAACCTGCTGCGCCACCGAATCCTGTACCACGCAGTAATACCGGTTGCCATCCATGGCATAGTCCGCAGTGACGGAAAGGGTGGGGGTGGTGGCGCCGCTGATGGGGGAACCGGCGCCGGAGGCGGGATCGCCGCTCTGGCCGGCGGGAATCATATACCATTGATAGGCCAGGGCCGGTTGACCGCCGGATACCGTAACGCGGAAGACCGCGCTTTCACCTTTGCGCAGAGCGGCATCCTGGGGCGAGGACAGTAGCTTCAGCAACGGGTAACTGGTATATGTGGCAGTATAGGTGGTATCCTTGGAGACCGGCTCGATGGCTGGCTGCCAGGAGGAGAAAACATAGTACCAGGAATCGTCCGGCTCACGGTGCGGCGTTTCTCCCGTGTAGCTGGGGATAACCCCTGCATCCAGGTCGCGGTTAGCATCCAGCAGAGCGCCGTCCCAGTTGAGCCAGAAGACATTGTAGGTCACGGGCTTCCAGTTGGCCACGTAGGTTCTGTTGACAAAGTCAGATTCAGTTCCAAATTTTTGATTCCATTGGACAGTTACATCCAGCTTTGGTGTGGTGAGTCCGACCACTTCCTCTTCACATGTCCAGCCAACAAAAACGTAATCCTTGCGCCAGGGGTTGACCAGGGGGAAGCCATCGACGTTAGAAAAGTAGATCTGGGGATTGTCCGCCAGCACTACGTCAGCGCCATCACCATCACCATCGGCGACGTAGGTAATGGTGCGGAAATTCACCTTGGGTTGATCTTTCGTCCAAATCGCAAACAGCTGAATGTTCGATGCCTCAACCTTGATCTCGGCACCTGGGATATACCCGGCTGTCGTGCTGTTCTTATCCGCTGACCAACCTACAAAAATGTAGCCCTCACGCCGCGGAACCTCGTTTGGAATGGTGCCCGTATGGTTTTCTTCCACCCAAAACGGATTTGGCATATTTTCCACGGTTTCTCCGCCTGCGTTTTCGTCAAAGTACACCAGTGTCATAAAGTGATAACGGATAAGCTCGATGTCGACTTTTTGGCCTTCTTTGCTCGGCCTAACTTTATACTCTGCCGTAGTAGAGACTTTGTGCGGATCAGTGACAGGAGTGTCTGGATCATCCTGCCATGAGGTGGCGGTGATTTTGACGTCGCCTACGGGCATGTACAGGTAGACATAGCCGTCCTTGTCAGTTACCCCTTCAATGTAACTTTTGCCCCTTCGGTCGGCATATGGCGGCACCTCCGTATAGGTGACGGTCACGCCCTCCATCGGGGTTTTCTTTTGCGAACCTTGTTCCAGGACGCGTACGTCTACCTGATAGAGATAGTGTTCGCAGGGCGCGAGCTCAAACTCCTTAAAGGTAAAGGAGTAGTGAAAATCGGAGTACTTTTCATGGGCCAGGTCATAGTGCGCTGACCAGACGTGTCCGGCCAGCTGCGCCCAGGCTTCCAGCTTCACCAGGGCATCAATTTCCCCCTGCAGGCAGGAGAGCTCCTTGCAGACGTGCCACTCGTTGGGATTGATGGGCCGCACCCCCACCAGCGGATCGGGGTCTCTGCCGCCCTCGTCCCCCGTGAGATCAGCCGAAATGGCAATGCCCGCGGCAATGTCGCAGCCTATGCCGGCAACGGAAAGCACATCCAGGGAGGGCCCAAGGGTCAGGTCCACTTCAAAGCTGCCATTGGCAATGATCTCTTCCACATTCAGCTGGGGTTTTTGCGATAGGTTGCTGAACTTCGGCGTGGAGAAAGGCGCGGCTTTGAAGCCGAAGCCGGTTTTGCCGTCCTGCATGTCAAAGCTGACTTTCGTGTCTCCTTCAACAAAGAGCCCAAGCCCAACCCCGACTTCCAGCCCCACGCCGGGTATGCCGGAGAAAGGAAACTTCAAAATGGGAATCTCCTGGGCAAAGTTGTCGCTGACTTCAAGGACAGCATCCTTCAAATTATAGCTCACCCAGGTGTTCGTTTCCAGGGTGAAACCGTTGTATTTTACCTGGACGTAGAAATCCCCGGTGAGCGCGCCGCTAAATTTCAGCGTACCGGCAGGGTTGCTAAAGGAAAGATTCTGGCTGAAAGGAAAGGTTTTGGAGGTATCGATGCCAATTTTGAAAAACAGCTCCTCCGGCTGCACATCCTCGGGGCTGCAGGTAAAGACCATGCGGTCGGACTGAACCGTGACCTGGGTGGGGAGAAAGAAGAAGGCCTCCAGTGTTGTTTCGTCAATAAAGGCCACCGGTGTCCCGGGCGCGATGCGTTTCGCCTCGCTGGTGGGATTGTAGAGGGTATAGGTGGTATTGTCATCGGAAGCATCCATGCTCATGCTGGCATCCGCGTAAAGAATGGCGGAACCTTCACGCATGACGACGAAATTGGCATCATCGGTGATGTCTTCAGCGTTTAGGTTCAGGTCGATATACAGCGGATCATTCCCATAGAGCGCCTTGCTCTCAATGGTAAAGTCCTCTTCGGCGGCAGCCGAACAGATGCCCAGGCTAAGCACCAGGGCCAGCAGAAGCAACAGGGAGAGAAGCCTTCTACGCATCGTCATTGTTTTTCACCGGCGCGTGCATGCACGCGCCCCTCACGGGTCCTTCCTTCATGGGTTTGGGTCAGTGGTGGGCGGGAACCTTGCTGCGTTTTAGCAGGTCATGAAAAAACGCAAACGTTTCCGGCTGGCATGGAGACCGACCGGAAACGTGTCAGGCATTATTCCGCCTGTGGCTCGTTGGTGGAAAAGGCAATCCCGTACAACAGGCTGCGGGCAAAATTGTCATCCGCTTCTGTTTGCTCCGCAAAGTCGTCGTGGTACTGGATCAATTCCACAAAGTACCCTTCGTAGATGGTGAAAAGGGAATCCACGTCCCATTCATCATTGGAGCTGACGAACAGGTACAGGTTACCCTCGGGGGAGGTCTCCGTGGCATAGGTTGGGTTTTCATACTGGGAGCCGGCAATCTCCTGCAGCTCTTGTATCTCCTCTTCCGTCAGATCCGACATGGACATGCCCGCGTACACGTCGGAGGGCGCAATGCTGATGACCACGTCGGCGTGATCGTCGCTGTGAACCGTGGCGCGAACCTGATCGGCGGGGGCGTAGGGGCTGAACTCAATGTCCAGGGTCCCGGTATAGGTCAGCGTAATGGTCACCGGGCTATCCGGCTGGGAAAGGGGAATGGTGGTTTCCACCGCCGTGATCTCTTCCGCGCAGGCAAAGCTCATCATGAGCAGTGCGGCAAGCAACAGTGCAATCAACTTCTTCATTGACTTACCTCCTCCAAACCGAAGCTCAGGGGCACCAGGAATTCCTTCATCATGAAACCGCAAATGTTCTTCTGGGTATCATAAACCTGGCACCAGGTTTTGCTTTCAGCGATTACCTGCAGGGTGGACCCGGAATAGTAGATGTCGTGGACGGCGGTGGACTTGGAGGGCGCCCAGCGCATGTTCACATAGCCCGAAGGCGTGGAGGGCTTGACCGACGCGAGGTAGTAAGTAGACTTGAAGTCCTTGAAGGATAGGCTTTCCGCGGTGCTGGGCTGGGTGGAGGGCGGTGTCAGGCTTAGGTATCGGGTCATGACATAGCCGTCACGTCCGCCATAGCCGATATGCGCCCAGGTGTTGCTGTTTAGAAATTCATAAACAACAACCGCCGCGCCATTGGGAATGGAGGTAAGGATGTTATTGCCCAGGTCGGTGGAGCTGCGCATGTTCAGGGATTTCTTGTTTGCTGTGTTTACATAATATACCATGGCATCGGCATAGGCGCTGACCAGCAGGGGGGCGCACAGCGCGGCCACCAGTACCAGGGCAAGCAATCCTGTCCAAACTTTTCTCATGTTGATGCTCCTTTTCGATGGCGTTTATTGCTCAAAACAAGTGGAAACCTTGAAAGGTACTTTACTCAATGGCCCCTTCCGTAAAGGTGGTGGCGACGATGGTCACCTGCAGCTCACTGTCTACGGCAATGTCGTACACCAGCGTGTACAGGGGGGCCTCCGCTTCCCAGGAGCGGCCATATGTAAAGGTGACGGTGGTGCGTCCCTCCGCTTTTCCTTCAAAAGCGTAGCGCTGGAAGCCGCCTACGCCCGTGGCGGTTTCTTCTGCGGCATCCTGGGCAAATCCGTCGTCAACCACGGCCACGACCTTTTCATCCGCCACGATGGCGGTCCAGGTGTAGCCGGTGGTGGGGTTGCCACGCAGGATCACGGCCGGCTCCGTGGGGGTGTTCCCGTCCTCCTGGGCGAAGGCGGAGAACGTCAAGGCCGCCAGCAGCACCAGCGCCAGGAACAGACAAATGCGTTTCATTTTCATTGCTTTTCATCCTTTCATAAATGCTTCAGGGCTGAGTGTGTGTGCTTCCGGGGAAACGATGCGGGGGACCTGATCGCGGGCTATCGCCTTTGCAGTTTTTTAATATCGGGCGGTTGCCAGCGAAAGCGTTACTGCGTGGGTGCGTCCGTGGATTCGCCGGGGCGTACGCGCCGGGCACATACCAGCAGGCGCTCCCGGTCGTCCCCTGTGCAGGTGGAGAGAATCAGCAGTTGGTCGCCCGTGTTTACGTCCACCGGTGCGGGAAACGCATTCAACCGTAGCAGGGCGGCCAGCGTCTCCTCCTGTTGCGCTGAGGTCATTTGATTGTACATGGTGTAGTTGACAAAGCGGGTGGAACCGTAGACGGTATTCACGCGCAACGCGGCAAAGACCAGGAAATCCCCCTCTTCGTACTGCGTATCACAGGCGATGATGGGGTGGGTACGGAAATAGCTGTAGGTCTCATATTTTCGCAGATTGCCAAACATTGCCCCGGTTTTCATATTGTGCCCGTACAAAATCAGCGCCTTGGGGTTGCCGGTCAGGTCGCAGCCCATATCCAGAAAAATCGCGCCGTTGTCATTGTGATATCCCAGGTAATCCCGGTTCAGGTAGTAGGTGTTATCCCGCTGCACCACGGCGATGTCCAGCTGCTCCGGAATGGTGAGCCAGGCGACAATGTCCTGATTCTGCTGCTTGAGCTTTGCAAAACGTGGCGACATGATTTTGAAGGTGATGGGGGTCGCCGTGGGGGAAGCTGTCGAGGGGCTGCTGTCCGCTGCCAGGGGTGAGGCGGCGGCGGATGCAGCCTGCGGCGTGGGGGAAGCAGTATACGCAGCCGCTTCCTGAATAGCCAGCAGGTTCGCTTGCTGCAGCACCGCTGCCTGCTGCCTGCTGCGTAGGGCTTGAAGGCCATAATTCGCCAGCTCGATCAGGGCAAATACAAAACCTGCTGCGGCCAGGACCATCACCAGTTTGCCAAGCTTGCTCCATAGGGAGGGGCGCCGGTGTGCTGGGGGCCTGGGCGCCCTGGACGGCGGGCGCTGCCGCGCTGGGGAGGGGGCAGGACTATAAGGCGTCACACTCACCTCCTGGTACAAAACAACAAACAATACGCTCTCATATATTAAGTCGCAGCATGGCAATAAAATCCTTATCAAAAATGGAGAAATTTTTACCATGCTGCGACTTTTTTATGTTTTTCTGTTTTTCAAAGGGAAAGGGGGAAAAGGAAAAGACAATCCGCAGTGGGATAGCGTCGAGGAAAGGTGCATGACCGATGGCAACCGGCGCGGAAAAGCGGGGTTATTTCTTTTGCCCGTAGTAGGCGTTGGGACCGTGCTTGCGCAGGAAATGCTTGTCCCGCACATAGTCGGGCAGGGAGGGAGTATCCTGGGCCTTGGGCAGGGCTTCGGTGTGCCAGGCCATCATGGCCACTTCCTCCAGCACCACGGCGTTGTGCACTGCTTCCATGGGATCTTTCCCCCAGGCAAAGGGACCGTGATGACGGGCCAGCACGCAGGGAACGTGCAAAGGATTCAGGTGATGCGCCTCGAAGTGCGCGGCAATCACCTTGCCGGTTTCCAGCTCATAGGCGCGCTCAACTTCCTCCTGGGTGAGATCCCGGGCGCAGGGAACGGCCCCATAAATGTAATCGGCATGGGTGGTGCCATAGGCGGGAATGTCCCGGCCCGCCTGGGCCCAGATGGTTGCCCAGCGGGAGTGCGTATGGACAATGCCGCCCACTTCCGGAAAGCGCCGGTAGAGCTCCGCATGCGTGGCCGTGTCCGAGGAGGGATTCAGCTCACCCTCCACCCGGTGACCTTCCAGATCCATAACCACCATGTCCTGGGGCTTGAGCTCCTCATAGGGCACGCCGGAGGGCTTGATGACGAACAGCCCCTTGTCCCGGTCAATGCCGGATACGTTCCCCCAGGTGAAGGTGACCAAGTGATGGGCAGGCAGCAGCAGATTGGCTTTGCAGACCAATTCCTTCAATGCTTCCAACATGCGGGAATGCCTCCTTTGCAATATGTCCGTACTTTTTTTCATTGTATCACAGATCATGCAGCGGCGCAAGGCGTCTTTTGCGGTATGGATAGGATCCCTATTCTAATATGAAATAATTTATATATTGATAAAACATCAAAAGTTTTATGAAAAAATTTATGGACTTAACACATAAAACGTGATACAATATGACTAAATAAAGCAAATTGTCACCTGGAGGAGGAAAAAGCCGGCCGACGAGCGCGGGTGTATTTCCTGCGCCTTCCGGGCGACCGTAGAAGGAAAGGGCTGAGTCAAATGAGTGTGAACATTTTCATCCGTGATGCGGTGAAAAAGTACGGGGAAAACACGGTCATCCAGGATCTGACGCTGGACATCCACGGGGGAGAATTCTTTACACTGCTGGGGCCTTCCGGATGCGGAAAGACTACGCTTCTGCGCATGATTGCGGGATTCAACTCCATTGAGGGCGGGGATTTCTATTTTAATTCCACGCGGATCAATGATTTGGACCCGGCCAAGCGGAATATCGGCATGGTATTCCAGAATTATGCGATTTTTCCCCACATGAGTGTGCGGAAGAATGTGGAATTCGGCCTGAAGAACCGCGCCTTTGACCGAAGCAAGCTCCATGCCCATGCGGATAAATTCCTGAAACTGATGCAGATAGACCAACTGGCCGACCGCATGCCGGACCGCCTCTCCGGCGGCCAGCAGCAGCGTGTGGCGCTTGCCCGGGCGCTGTGCATCGAGCCGGACGTATTGCTCATGGACGAGCCCCTGTCCAACCTGGATGCCAAGCTGCGGTTGGAAATGCGCACAGTCATTAAACAGATTCAGAACAATGTGGGCATCACCACCGTATATGTTACCCATGACCAGGAGGAAGCCATGGCGGTATCCGACCGCATTGCGGTGATGAGCGGCGGCGTGATCCAGCATGTGGGCACCCCCAAGAACATTTATCAGCGGCCCGCAAACCTGTTTGTGGCCACCTTTATTGGCCGCAGCAATATCCTGGATGGCCGGATTGTGGAGGCCGGAGAAGGCAAGGCCACGGTGGAGCTCCCCACCGGTTATCGGGTAACCTTTGAGAATCTGTCGCCGGCTTACTGCAAACCCCAGCAGGTGAAGCTGTGCGCCCGCCCGGAAGAGCTGATTGTGGAAACGGAGGGTACAGAAGGGCTGCGCGCCGTGATTGACGATTGCGTGTTCCTGGGCCTGAATACGCACTATTTTGTGCATCTCACCAGTGGGGAAACGGCGGAGATCATCCAGGAATCCACCATTGACTCGGTCATCGCTCCGGGGACGGAGGTACGGCTGCGCCTGAACACCCGGAAGGCAAATCTGTTTACCGAGGATGGTTCCACCAATATCCTTACGGGGGTGCAGAATGATCTGGCCGCCATGGACGGCAGGAAGAAGGCGGTGGGCGCATGAAAATCAGAAAACCGGAGGTCTGGACGGCCATCACCTGGATCTTCCTGGGGCTTTTTGTCCTGTTCCTGATTTATCCCCTGTTTGGCATTTTGCGCCAGTCGGTGTTCAATGCGGAGGGACAATTCAGCCTGGAGCAGTTTGACAAGTTCTTTTCCACGCCCTACTATTCCCAGACCATCCTGAACAGCTTTAAGGTTACCATTGCGGTAACGGCCGTAACGCTGCTGCTGGGCATCCCCTTTGCATATTTCTATTCCTTCTATCAGTTAAAGGGATCAAAGTTTCTGTTTGTGGTATCCATCCTCTGCTGCATGTCGGCCCCCTTTATCGGCGCCTATGCTTGGATCATGCTGCTGGGGCGCAATGGGGTTATTACCAGCTTTATCAAGGATATCTTTGGCATACAGATTCAAAGCATCTACGGCTTTGGCGGCATTTTGATGGTTCAGGCGCTGAAGTTTTTCCCGCTGGTGTTTGTGTACATGAACGGCGCCTTCAAGTCCATTGACAACACTCTGCTGGAAGCCTCTGCCAACATGGGCTGCACCGGAGTGAAGCGCTTTTTCACGGTGGTGATGCAGCTGTCCATGCCAACCATTCTGGCGGCATCGCTGCTGGTGTTCATGCGTGCCTTTGCGGACTTTGGTACGCCGCTGCTCATTGGCGAGGGGTATCGCACCTTCCCTGTGGAAATCTACAACCAATACCTGGGTGAAAATGGCACGGACCATAACTTTGCCGCAGCCATATCGGTCATTGCCATCCTGGTGACGGCCGTGGTGTTCTTCATTCAGAAATGGGCTACCAAGAAATACAATTTCTCCATCAGCGCCCTGCATCCAGTGCAAAAGCGCAAGCCCAAGGGCCTGGGCGGCGTACTGATGTACTTGTACTGCTATGGGTTGATTGCCCTGGCCTTCCTGCCGCAGATCTACATTGTTTACCTCTCCTTCCGCAACTGCGAAGGCGCGGTGTTCAAGCCCGGATTCTCCCTGATCAACTACGAAAAGGCCATGAAGAAGCTGCTGGTGCGCTCCATCGAGAATACCGTGATATTTGGCGTGGTTTCCCTGGCGATTATCATTCTGTTGGCCATTCTCATTGCTTACCTGGTGGTGCGCCGGCCCAGGCCATTGAATCATGCTATTGACACCATGTCCATGCTGCCGTACATCATGCCGGGCTCCATCATTGGTATTGCGCTGGTGATCGCCTTTGGCAGGCAGCCCTTCGCCCTGACGGGCACCATGGCCATTATGATTATAGCCCTGGTCATACGGCGAATGCCCTACACCATACGCTCCGCTACGGCAACGCTTCAAAGCATCCCCCTCAGCACCGAGGAGGCGTCCATCTCCCTGGGGGCGGGCAAGATCAAGACGTTCCTCACCGTCACCACCCCCATGATGGCCAATGGTATCATGTCCGGCGCTGTGCTCAGCTGGGTGGCCATTGTGACGGAGCTGTCCAGTGCGATTATCCTGTACAATAACAAGACCATCACCTTGACCATGTCCACCTATGCGGCTATTTCGCGGGGAAATGACGGCTTGGCCTGCGCCTTTGCGGCGATTCTGACGGTGCTGACAGCCCTTTCCCTGATTCTGTATCTGGCGGTAACCAAATCGGAAGACATCAAGCTGTAACCCTCCAGGCGGTGGCGCCTGGTTGCAAATCACTTTCTTGTAAGGAGGTATCCCCTATGAAGAGACTGGTTTCCCTGCTTGTGGCGGCGGCGATGCTGCTGGTGGCTTTTTCTGCGGTGGCGGAAGAAATCAGCGGCCCCCTGGTACTGTACAGCTCCATGACGGACAACGACATCGATAACCTGATCGAAGCGTTCAACGAGGTGTACCCCAACGTGGAGGTTGAGGTGGTGAACGGCTCCGCGGGCGAGCTGGCGGCGCGAATCCGCGCGGAAAAGGACAACCCCCAGGGCGACCTGCAGTGGGGCGGATTGTCCCCCGCGGACGGCGATGCCAACGACGATATTTTTGCCGAATACCTCTCCCCCTATGAAGCAGATCTCCCCGACGCCTACAAGTCGCATAACGGGCGGTACAACCAGGATCACCTGAGTACCATCTGCTTCTGCATCAATGTGGAGCTGGAAAAGGAGCTGGGGCTGAATATCCAGAGCTACGAGGATCTGCTGGACCCGGCGCTGAAGGGCCGCATTGTGCTTTCCGACCCCAACTCCTCCTCGGCGGCGTGGAATAATATGTGCAATATCTTTGCCGTATATGGCTATGATACCCAGGAGGCCTGGGACTATCTGCGGGCGCTGCTGGAAAACGGCCTGGTGATCTCCACTTCTTCCTCCGTGTGCTTCAAGAGCGTGGACAGCGGCGAATATGTGGTTGGCCTTACCTATGAGGATGGCGCCGATACGCTGCTGAAGGCTGGCTCCACCAATATCCGCATGCAGTACCCCACCAATGGTGCATCGGCTACGTCC
>USCR01000050.1 GCA_900553295.1 uncultured Eubacteriales bacterium
CGCCTCTGCGGAGGCGACCAGGGGGCTTTCCGCTCGCCCCCTGGACCCCTTCGGGTCCCACCCCTTGAGGCGGATGGGGGTACAAATGAGAGGCAGGGGCCCGCTCCTTGCTTCTCCGCAAACCCATATCCCTTTCCCCACATAAAAAGGCCGGTTTCCCGCTGTTTGGGAAACCGGCCTTGACTTTTTACTTGGTGGCCTGGAGCAGATCGCTGAAGGTGCTCAGGTGATGGGTGGCCCGGGGGTCGTCCTTGGCATCGCCGATGGCGGCGCACTCAAAGCCGCCGGCCACGGCAGCTTCCACGCCCGCGTGGGCGTCCTCCACCACCAGGCAGACCGCGGGGGACAGGCCCAGCATCTCCGCCGCCTTCAGGAACACCTCGGGGTCGGGCTTCGAGCGGGTGACGCAGTTGCCGTCCGCCACGGCGTCAAAGTAGCTGCCCAGGCCCAGCCGCTCCAGGATGAAGGGGGTGTTCTTGCTGGCGGAACCGATGGCCAGCTTGCAGCCCTGGGCGCGGAGCTGGTCCAGGGTGGACTTGACCTCCTGGGACAGATCGGCGGTGGTGATCTGGTGCAGGAGCTGGCGATAGGTGTCGTTCTTCTCGGTGGCCATGGTCTCCTTCTCCTCCTGGGTGTAGGCCTTGTCGCTCTTTTCCAGGATGATCTCCAGGCTGGCCATGCGGCTTACGCCCCGCAGGCGGTTGTTGTCCTTTTCGTTAAAGGGGATGCCCAGGCGGTCGGCCAGGGCCTTCCAGGCCAGGTAGTGATAGTGATCGGTGGTGCAGATGACGCCGTCCAGGTCAAAAATGATGCCTTGGTAACGCATGAATGTATACCTCCTTGTCCCGTGGGGACGTGTCGTAATGGTTTATTGCAGGGTGATTTCCTGGCCCCGGTCGCGGATGGTCAGGGGCTGGCCGGAGATCAGCGCGTAGTGGGGGCCCTGGGCGTCCACCCGCACCTCAATGACCCGGCCCTGATACGCCGCCCGGAAGCCGTAGCCCCGCAGCTGCGCGGGCAGCTTGGGGTCAAAGGCAATGCCCTGTGCCGTAACGGTCATGCCCCCAAAGCCCGACGCCATGCACACCCAGGCCCCGGCCATGTTGGCCATGTGCAGGCCGTCCCGGGTGTTGCCGTGGGTATCGTCCAGGTCCAGGCGGGCGGTCTCCCGGAAATAGGCGTAGCCCTTTTCCAGGTTGCCCACCCGGCTGGCCACGGCGCTGAAGGCCGCCATGGACAGGGAGGAGTCATGGGTGGTGACCCGGTCGTAGTAGTCAAAGGCCGTGCGCTGCTCCGCCAGGGTGAAGCGGTGGGGCAGAAGCAGCATGGCCAGCACCGTGTCCGCCTGCTTGCAGACCTGATGGCGGTAGATCACCATGGGGTGATAGTGCAGCAGCAGGGGGAAGTTTTCCCGGGGAATGCTGCTTAGGGGCCAGGGCTTGCGGTCCATGAAGCCGTCATCCTGCCAGATGAGGCCGGTGGCCTCGTCCCGGGGTACATACATATTCTCCGCGGCCTGGCGCCAGGCCTCCTTTTCCCCGTCCTTCAGGGCGATCTTTTCCACCAGGGCGGCGTATTTCTCCGGGGCCTTTTGGACCATGCGCTCCAGGGTGTCCGCCGCGAAGCGCATGTTTTCCGCGGCCATGAGGTTGGTGTAGGCGTTGTTGTCCACCAGGGCGTTGTACTCGTCGGGGCCGGTAACCTCGTTGAGGCAGAACTTGCCGCCCTTGTTGGGGTTATAGAAGCCCAGGTCCAGGTACAGCCGGGCGGTTTCGCACACCATCTCCGCGCCCATATCCCACAGGAAGTCCTCGTCCCCGGTGGCTTCCGCGTAGCGCTTCACCGCCAGGGCGATGTCCGCGTCGATGTGCACCTGGGCGGTGCCGGCGGGATAGTAGGCGCTGGCCTCCTTGCCGCCGATGGTGCGCCAGGGGTACAGCGCGCCGGTGGGGTGGCCCATCTCCCGGGCACGCTCCCGGGCAAAGGGCAGGATGCGGTAACGGTAGGTGAGCAGCTCCCGGGCAATCTCCGGGGCCGTGTGCAGGAACATGGGGAAGATGTACGTCTCCGTGTCCCAGAAATAGTGCCCCTCGTACCCCTCGCCGGTCAGGCCCTTGGCGGCAATGTTGGTTTCCCCGTCCCGGCCCGCGCTTTGCAGCAGGTGGTACAGGTTAAACCGCAGGCCCTGGAGCAGGGCGTCGTCGCCCTCCACCCACAGCCCGCAGCGCTCCCAGAAGGCGCGCAGGTACGCCGCCTGCTCGCTTTCCAGGGTGGCAAAGCCCGTTCCCGCCAGGGCCTGGGCCTCTGCCAGGGCCTGGGCCAGCAGGGTTTCCTCCTCCTGGAGGCCGCCGCGGAAGTAGGCCACGTACTTGCACAGGGTGGCGCTTTCCCCGTCCGCCAGGGTGAAGGCGAAGCGCTGGGCCTGGCGGGTTTCCGTCTGGGTAAGGGTGATCTCCGCGGGGCGGTCCAGGCGGTTCACCATGGCGCAGGCCACGGCCAGGCGGGTGTTCCCCGTGTGCTGGACCATGCCCAGGGCGTCCCCGGCCTGGCCCATATGGGGCAAGGAGAGCACCCGGCCATGCAGGCCGCTGCCCACCCGGGGGTCGTCGGTACATACCAGGTTGGTCACGTCCCCATCCACCAGGGGGGTCAGGGCCACCCGGCAGGGGGCGCCCTCCGCGGTGACGGTGAAGGAAATGGCCGCCCCGTGGCTGTGGGCAAAGCTCACCAGCCGGGCCACGCGGACCCGCAGCTTCCCGCCCCCGGGCAGGGCGTACACCGTCTCCCGGCGCAGCACGCCCCGCTCCATCTCCAGCACCCGGCAGGTGCTTTCCGCCCCGTCGGGGTGCAGGGCCGTGCCCTCCGCCTCCAGCAGCACCCGCTGGCTGGAGGTGATGTTCAACATGGTTTGGCTCTCCTCGGCATAGCCGTAGGCGATTTCCCCGTAGCGGATCTTCTCCGTTTCATAAAAGCCGTTCAGGTAGCAGCCTTCCACGCCGCCCCGGAACTGGCCGTAACCTTCCTCATAGTTGCCCCGCCAGCCCAGGAAGCCGTTTCCCAGGGAGAACAGGGACTCCTCCCGGGCGGCGCTTTCCGGGTGAAAGCCTTCCTGGCGCAGCACAAAGGTTTGATCCATCCGCGTAACCTCCTCAAGGCATGGTCAAGTGATACAGGGCGGCCCGGCCCGCTTCCAGGGGCAGGTCCGTCCAGCCCAGGGGCGCACCGCCCAGCAGCGGCGTGAGCACCGCCCCATCCCAGGGCGCGGGCAGCGCCGGGGGAAGCTCCGGCAGGCCGTACACCATCAGCACCGCGCGGGTTCCGTCCTCCACCAGGCAGGCGCAGCCTCGGCCCGGCAGGGTGGTTTTGCGGCCATCGTCCCCGGCGCGCAAGCCGGTGCGCAGGGGCGGGGGCGTAAGCAGGTGGGTGCGGCAGCGGGGGAGCATGGGGGCAATCTCCCGGCGATAGGCCCCGATGGCCCGGCGCAGGGTGTCCCGCTCGGTTTCGGTGAGGGCGGTGAGGTCCCGGGACAGGCCGAAGGGATGCAGCATGGCCCCCGCCAGGGCGGACGCCAGCCCATCCTCGGGCACGGTGGCGAACACCCGGCTCCCGTCGGGATACAGCCGCGTCTGGGACCAGGCCCAGTGCAGCAGCCGCTCCGGGGGCAGGAAATTCAGGGAAAGGAAAATTTGCAGGCTGTGGTCCGTCTCATCCGGGTCGCTGAGGAAGCACACGTCCGTGTGGGCCAGGCTGGCCAAATCCATGCGCATGCCCCCGGAGGAGCAGTTTTCCACGATGAGCCCCGGGAACTCCGCCCGCAGCCGGTCCAGCAGGGACAGGTAGGCCCGCAGGTGGCTGTACAGCCCCAGGCCCGGCTGGTGGCCGTGGTCCCCCCGGTTGCAGCCCATGCCCGGGTTTACGTTGAAGTCCAGCTTCACCCAGTCCGCCCGGGTTGCCCGCACCAGGCTGGCCATGTGGGCGTAGAGGTGTTCCGCCGCGCCCTCCGCCCCCAGGCACAGGTAGGGCTCGGGGAGGGGCTGGCCGTCCCGCAGGGCCTCCCATTCCGGGTGATCCCGGCGCAGGCAACTGTCCGCGCCCATGCCCTCGGGCTCCATCCACAGGCCGAAGCGCAGCCCCAGGCCGTGAATCTGTTCCGCCAGCCAGGGCAGGCCGTGGGGGAAGCGGCGCAGGTTCACCTGCTCCCAGTCCCCCCGCTGCCGGGTCCAGTGGGCTTCCCGCTCCGCGTCCCCGAACCAGCCCGCGTCCAGCACGATGAGGTTGATCCCCAATTCCGCGGCGACGCGGGCATTGGCCAGCACGATGTCCTCGGTGATCTCCGCGTCCTCATAGCGCCACCAGTGGTTCCAGCTCACCAGGCCGCAGTCCATGCGGCTGGGGGGCAGGGTTTGGCGCAGGTAGGCGCGCACATCCTGGCACAGTTGCTCCCGGCCCCGGGGGCAATAGGCGGTGAGCACCACGGGCAGGGGCAGGCGTTCCCCGGGGGCCAGCTCCCCCTGGAGCATGTCCCGGTCCATGGAGAACAGAGCCTCCCCCTCCATAGTAAAGGTGAAGCGCCAGTTGCCCGGCCAGCACACCGCGTAAAACCGCCAGGCGCCGTCCGCTTCCTCCACAAAGAGGTAGGGGGCGTAGCCGTGGCAGGAGCGCCCGGAGGTCACCGCCAGGCTTAGGCCCGGGGCGTCCTCCAGGCGCGGGGTCATCTCCCGGCCCCAGTCGCTCTTGTAAATGTGGGCCTTGGCCCCTTCCGGGGCGAAGGTATCCACCCGCAGGGTAAAACCCGCAAAGGAGGCCGGCTGGCTGCCTTGGTTCACCAGCGCGCTCTCCCAGCGGCAGAGTGTGGTTTCCCCCACCTGTTGCCGGGTGGGGTTTTCCGTAAGCAGCATCAGCCGGCCTCCTTGTATATTACCTTCAGGCGCGCACGGTCTGGCCGGGGGCGACGGTCTGCTTGTTGCCGCACAGCACCACGTCCACGGCCTCCTGGCCCTGGTTGCGCAGGGTTACGCCGTCCTTGGCGGCATGCATGCGCAGGGCCTGGCCGCGCCAGCACAGGGGAGCCTCCAGCTCCGTCCAGTCCTCAGGCAGGCGGGGATTCACATGCAGCTCGTCCCCAACCACGCGCACGCCGCCGAAGCCGTACACCGCGCACTGCCAGATACCGCCCATGGAGGCCGTATGCACGCCCATGTCGGAGGTGGTCATCACCGGGCCCAGGTCGATCTCGCCGCAGCCCTTGAAGAAATTGTAGGCGGTGGCGTCCTCGTGCAGGTCCGCCGCCAGCACGCAGTGGGTGGACTTGCTCAGGGAGGAGTCATGGAGGGTCCGCTCCTCATAGAAGTAGTAGTTCTTCTTCTTGATATCCGCGGGGAACAGATCGTCCATGAGCAGCAGCAGCACCAGGGTATCCGCCTGCTTGTGCACCTGGAAGGTGCTGATCTGCTCGATGTTGTAATCGTTGTAGATGGTGCCCACCACGCTGCTGCGCTTGTACTTGGTCAGGTCAATGTGGGTCAGGTCGAAGTAACCCTCGAACTGGGGCACAATGCCGTTGGCGTCGGGCTGGGGCAGGTACATCTTGTCCAGCACGCCCTGGATGCGCGCCCGGCTCTCGGCGAAGTTGAACTGGGCATGGAGCCGGTCGTAGGTTTCGCCGCCGCGCTTTTCCACCTCGTCCATGGCGCGCAGGGCCAGGCGCAGGTTATGGGCGGCCATGTAGTTGGTATAGGCGTTGTTGTCCACGTGCTCCTTGTACTCGTCCGGGCCGATGACGTCCAGGATGACCCAGGCGCCCTTCTTCTCATCCCAGGTGACGCGGCTGGCCCAGAAGCGGCCGGTGTCGATGAGCATCTCGTAGCCGCAGCGATCCATGAAGTCCTGGTCGCCGGTGACGGCGAAGTACTGCTCCACGGCAAAGGCCACGTCCGCGGTGATGTGCTGCTCGATGATGCCGGTGAGGATCTTCATGGGCTTGCCGGTGACCACGTCCGCGGCGCCCCACAGGGGGGTCACCTCGCCGTCGTCCACCCAAGCGGCTTCCCAGGGATACATGGCGCCCTCAAAGCCGTTCTCCTGGGCCTTGCGCCGCGCGCCGTACAGGCCGCGGTAGCGGTACTCCAGCAGGGAGCGGGCCGCTTCGGGCTGGGTGAGGGTGAAGTAGGGGAGGATGAAGATTTCCGTATCCCAGAAGGAGTGGCCCTTGTAGCCCTCGCCGGTCATGCCCTTGGCGCCGATGCCCACGCGGTTGTCGTCCTTCTTGGCCATGATGTTCAGGTGATACAGGGCGAAGCGCACCATCAGCTGGTCAAAGGGCCGCTTCGAGGTGATGCGCACATCGGCCTTATCCCACAGCTCCGCCCACTTGGCGCAGCTGGCGGCGAACAGGGCGTCATATCCGGCCTCGATGGCCTGCTGCATCATGCGGCCGCCGTCCTCCTGGGCGCGCTCGGCCTTGTTCTCCAGGTTTTCATAGGCCAGGTCCCGGCTGGTGGTGACCACGGTGAGCTTGTCCACGGTGAGGGTCTGGCCCTTTTCGAGGGTGAAGGTGGCGCGCATGGCCATGTAGCGCCGGTCGATGATGGGCAGGAGCTTGCCCTGAGCCTCCTGGCCGTTCACGGTGAAGGTATGGGCGGTGTGCAGGCAGCAGCTCACGCCGGACTGAATGGTCCTCGAAACCATGCGCAGCACCCGGTTGTCAAAGATGCGCTTGTCGCCCTCGTGGAAGTGCTGGGAGCCGGTGTTGCTCACCCGGCCGTCGATGCCGCTGTCCACGCGGATCTCCGCGCCGCCGTCCAGGGCGGTGATGGACGCCCGCAGGCCCAGCACATGCTCGTTGTCCATGGAGGCGAAGCGGGTGAAGCACAGGGCGAAGCGCCGCCCGTCGGGATGGGTCCAGGTGAGGGTGCGCTTGCACTCCCCGGTCTGGAAGTCCATCACCCGCAGGTAATCCTGGGTGTTGGCCGCGTCCATGGCGAAGCGCGCGCCGTCCACCCGGAACTCCAGGTTGGTCACATCGGGCAGGTTGGGCAGCTCGGTGACCTCGTCCTCGTCAAACTTGTTGAAGGTGCCGGTGACCATCAGGTCCCGGGTCTGGCCCACGTAGCGCTCCTCAAAGGCGGCGCGCTGGCCCAGATAACCGTTGCCGGCGCAGAAGATGGCTTCGCACTTTCCCTGATGGTCGGGCTCGAAGGCGGTCTCCGCCACCAGCCAGTTTTCCTTGGCGCCTTTTCCCAGATCGTATTGCAACATGCTCTGCATTCTCCTTCTCTATCAGTTACGGGAAACCGTCACCTGGACCGTTTCCCCTTGGGGCAGGGTAAACCGTACGCCGCCCTCCACGGCCGTGGTCTGGGCGCCCGTCACCGCCGCGGTTTCGCCGGGCTGGAGGTTCAGGCACAGGGCGGGGCAGTTCTCCCCGGACAGCGTGAGGGTATAGCCCTTATCCTGGCGGGCATAGCGGATGCTCAGCTTGCCGTCCAGCACCCGCACATCCGTCAGGGAGGCTTCAGGCCAGGCGGCGGGCATGCAGGGGGTGAGGGTGACCCGCTCCTTGTCCGCCTCGGGCTGCACGCCGAAGATGTGGCGCACCACCGGGGTAAACAGGGCGTAGGCCGTCCACGCCTGGCAGAAGCAGCCGTAGTCCGGGGACATCTCGGAGATCATGCCCGGGGTGGCCATGCCGAAGGTGGCGTTCATGCGCCTGAGCAGGTCCAGGGCACGGTCCGCGTGGCCGTAGCGGGCCTGGGCCACCGCCGCCGCGCCGGTGGAGATGGTCATGATGGCGTCCCGGTTCAGGGCGTTCAGGTACACGCCCCACTTGCCCACAAAGTCCGGCGTGTTCATGTAGGCCAGGGCGCGCTCGGCCTTGTCCGCCGGGGCCAGGCCCGCCTCCATGGGCGTCACCAGGGTCCAGTTCCCATTGATGAGGAAGCCGGTCTCCTGGTCCTCGGGGCACTCCTTGCGGGCCAGCATGGCGTCGAAGGCGCGCTCCGCCTCCGGGTTATGCCCATGGCGGCGGCCCAGGATCTCGTCCCGGCAGCTGCGCACAAAGGCGGTGCTGGCGTAGGCATCGCAGTAGGAGCCTGCCTCCTCGTCCCACATATTGTCATTCATGGCCTGGCAGGTGCGCTGGTACAGCTCCCGGGCGCGGGCTTCCTCCCCGCTGTCCCCGGTGAGGCGGCACAGGTCCGCATAGCAGCCCCAGGCCTGGGCGGTATAGGCGATGCTGTCGATCATCTCCGCGTTCAGCCCGGCGATCTCGATGATGCCGTAGCCGCTGGGGAACAGGTCGCCGTCGTCATCCTGGGCCTGGAGCCAGGCCATGGACTTGCGCACCAGGGGCATGGTCTCGTCAATGAGGCTGCGGTCCCCGGTCCAGCGCCAGTAGTTCCACAGGGCGGTGACGAAGTGCGCCGTCTCCTGGGTATTGCCGGGGTTGGAGCACAGGCCGTAGGTGGTGATCTCATGGACGATGCGGCCGTTGCCGTTGACCTTTTCGGAATAATCGGCCAGCAGCTTCAGGGTCTCCCGGGCCAGCCCGTACTGGCCCATGGCCAGCAGGCCCTGGATGGTATAGCAGTTATCGCAGCCGAACCACCAGGGATACTCGGGCATGCCCGCGCTCAGGGCCCGGCCATAGGGCGCGGAATCCACGATGAGCCAGTCGGTGTTCACCTTGACCCAGTCCCACACCTGACGGAAATGCTCGTCCGGCACCTCCAGGCGGCTTTGGGCGAGCAGGGCGTCGTAGCGGGCCTGCTTCTCGGCGCGGAAGTCCTTGCCGGAGGCCAGCAGCGCCAGGCGCTCCTGGGCCTGCTGGGCGGTCTGGGCGGAGCCGGTGAGGTAGAAGGTCAGCGCCCGCTCCTCGCCCCCCTGGAGGGTCATGGCGTACTGCACCGACAGGGACACGCCCCGGCCCTTGGTGATCTGCGGGCCGAAGAGCTGGCCCACCTGGGCGCTGTCCGGGGCGGTGGCGCAGCGGATGGCCGCGAACCAGGGGTTCTTGTCATCCTTGGCGGTGAAGGTGGAGGTGGCGGCATCCCACACGCCGCTGTCCTGCCCATCCTGGCAGAAGCCGCTGTCCAGGGAGAACCAGGCGGGATACAGGTCCGTGCGGGCCAGCCACTCCACCTGCACCCGGCGGGGCGCGGGGTCATGGTTGGCCAGGCGGTAGGTGAGGATCACCCCGGGGGCGCTCTCCGGCGCCAGCTGCTCCCGGCGGATGGTCACCCGGGTATGGCCCAGGCCGCTGGTGTAGCCAAAGGCGTTTTCACCCGGGGCGCACTCGTAGCTGTCCGCCAGAATCCACGTATCCACGTTGTCCGCTTCCTCATCCCGGAAGCGCAGCCAGAAGCCGTCCAGCACCTTGATGGGGTGCATCCATAGCCCGCCCATCTCTCCTTCGCTGTGATGGCCGAAATCGGGGAAGAGTCCGTCCGTGCCGCTGATAAGCTTGGCGTGCTCGCTGGCGCACAGCGCCTTGGGGGTGGGGGCGTTAGTGGTCAAACGCATGGATGCCATAAAATAAACCACTCCAATACATACATTCGTTGCAGCCCACGGCGGCGGGACGCAATCACCGCCCCGCCGCCGTCAGGGCAAAGCTTAGCCCTTGGTACCGCTGGAAATGGAAATACCGTCAATGATGTAATCCTGCGCAATGAAGAAGAGCACCAGCACGGGGAGCATCACCAGTACCGTGGCCGCCATGAGCAGGTTCCACTTGCTGGTATACAGGCCCTTGAAGAAGCTCAGCCCCAGGGACAGGGTGTACTTGTTGGCGTCGTAGAGGTAGATCAACGGGCCGTTGAAGTCGTTCCAGGAGCCCATGAAGGTGAACACGGTGATGGCCGTGAGCACGGGCTTGCACATGGGCATCATGATCTGGGTGAAGTTGCGGATGGGGCCGGCGCCGTCAATGGTGGCCGCCTCGTCAAAGTCCCGCGGGATGCCGCTCATGTAGGAGCGGATCAGGAAGATGTTGTACCCGCTGGTGGCGAAGAAGGCGGGAACGGTCAGGGGCAGGTAGGTATTGACCCAGCCCATTTCCCGGTACAGCAGGAACTGGGGAATCATGGTGATCTGTCCGGGGATCATCATGGTGGCCAGCAGGATCAGGAACCATACGCGCTTGCCCTTGAAGTTGTAGCGGGAGAAGCCGTAGGCCACCAGGGAGCAGCTGATGACCTGGCCGATCACGTTGGGAATAACCACCTTCAGGGTGTTGAGCAGGTACTGGAAGAAGTTAATGGAGGTCACCGCCTCCACAAAGTTGCCCCACACCAGGGTGGTGGGGAAGAAGCGGCCGTTGTAAATTTCCCCCGCGGGCTTCAGGGCCATGCAGACGGTCCACACCAGGGGAATGAGCACCAGGATGCTCAGGCCAATGAGGATCAGCATGGTAATGCCGCGGCCAATGAGGGTGGGCACATTGACCTTTTTCCTACGAATCGCTGTCATGCTACTTGCGCCTCCTTCCGTCAAATCTGGTCATCATTCTGATAGTACACCCAGAAGCTGGAGGACTTGATCACCAGCAGCGTGAAGAACAGAATGATGATGAACATGATCCACGCCAGCGCCGCCGCGTAGCCCATCTTGAGCTCCTTGTACGCCTTGGTGTACAGGTACAGGTTATAGAACAGGGTGGAGTTCAGGGGGCCGCCCTCGGTCATCACGAAGGCCTGGGTAAAGTACTGGAAGGAGCTGATGACCGCCATCACCACGTTGAAGAAGATGGTGGGGGAGATCATGGGCAGGGTAATCTTGAAGAAGCGCTGGAAGGAGTTGGCGCCGTCGATGGAGGACGCCTCGTAGAGCTCCTCGCCCACGCCCTGCAAACCGGACAGGTAAATGATGATCGTGTTGCCGATGCCCCACACGCCCATGAGGATCAGGCCGTAGAGGGCCGTGGACGGGGTATTCAGCCAGGCCGGGCCCTGAATGCCGATAAGGGCCAGGCCCTGGTTAATCAGGCCATCCTTGCCCAGAATCTGGGTCCAAATCATGGAGGAAGCAATGGTCGGAATGATGGAAGGCAGGAAGAAGATCAGCCGGAAGGTGCGCATGAACTTGATGCGCATGTTCAGCAGCATAGCCACCAGCAGGGAGGCAATCTGATAAAAAGGAATGGAAATCAGGCAAAACTTGAAGGTGACCTCCAGGGCCTTGTAGAACTTGCTGTCATCAAAGATCTTCTGGAAGTTTTCCAGGCCAATGAACTGAATGGTGGACAAGCCCGTTACAATGTCCCACTTGCAGAAGGACAGGAACAGGGAAAACAGCATGGGAATCAGCGTGAAAACAAACAGGCCGATGAGCCAGAGCATGATGAAGCCGTAACCATAGCGGTTCTGCCGGCGCGTCATGTTGGACACAGGGCGCTTAGCGGCGGCTTTTGCCTGCGACATGCGTAACTTCCTCCTTCTGAATCCCGCGCCTTGACATCATTGTCCCTCACGGCTTGCCCGTGCGCGCCGGATCCTTGCGTTTGAAAAAATCGGGCCAGAACCAGCCCATGGACTGTTCTGGCCCGATTGCATGTGGTTTTTTTCGTGACTTGGAGAAAAGGCTTACTCAGCCATGGCCTCGTGCACTTCGGCCACCGCGTCGTTCAGGATGTCCTCCACGGTGCCATCGTTGAACTGGATGCGCTCAAAGGCGGTCTTGAAGGCAGCCACAGCGGGGTTACCCATGGCGCCGCGCAGGCCCACAGGCTGGATGCAGTACTCCAGGCTGTCCAGGATGCCCATGTTGGCTTCGCCGTAGTCAGCCTTCATTTCCTCCAGCAGCGCGTCGCTGGTGGGCAGGGCAGCGGTGTACTGGGCGCGCAGCTCGGAGCACTCGGTGCCGGTCAGGGCCTTGAGCACTTCCCAAGCAGCCTCGGGGTTCTTGCAGCTGGAGCTGATGGCGAAGGCGGAAGCGCACATATAGTTCTCGTGGTTGCCGGGCACCAGGGCAGTGCCGTAGTTCACGCCGGCCTCCTCCAGGGTCGCCTTATCCCAGGCGCCGGAGATGGTCATGGCCAGGTTGCCGTTGATCAGCATGGCGCTGGTGGAGCCGAAGGTATCCTGGTCCGCAGCGTCGGGGGAGATGCGGTCGTCACCCACGGAGAAGCCCACGTACTCGCTCAGAGCAGCGGCCATTTCCGGGCTGTTCAGGTAGCCATCCACCTCGGTGCAGTCCTCGTTGACAATGTCCAGGCCCTTGGAAGCCAGGTAGGTCAGCGCGGCATATTCCCAGCTCTGGGCGTTGAAGCCGAAGCAGGCATAGGTGCCGTCCTCGTTCTTCACGGTCAGCTGCTTGGCAGCGGCGATGGCGTCGTCCCAGGTCCAGTCATCGGTGGGGTAGGCCACGCCGTACTTGTCGAACACGTCCTTGTTGTAGAACAGGCACAGGGGGTTGTAGTCACGCACCATGTAGTACTGGTTGCCGCCGATGTTGCCGAAGTTGTAGATGGACTCGTTCATTTCGTTGGTCCACTCGGTATCGTTGGCAATCAGGTCGTTCAGGGACAGGGGCATGCTCGCGCCCACCCACTTGTAGAAGTCGCCCTCGCCGGAAGCGAAGATATCGGGGCCTTCGCCGGAAGCGAAGGAGGTCAGCAGGCGGTCGCCGTAGCCATCGCCGGGCACCACTTCGGGAACGATCTTGATGTCGTCATGTTCCGCGTTGAACTTCTCGATCATCATCATCTCAGCGTCGTTCTCGCTGACTTCGCCCCACCAGGTCACGCGGATGGTGATCTTCTCACCGTTCTCGGCGCTGGCCACGGCGAAGACACTGCACAGCATGACCAAAGACAGTACCAGAGCCAACAGTTTCTTCATTTGGGTAGCCTCCTTAAAAATAAATGATTTTGTATATGCAAAAACGTTTTTGGCTTCGGGCGCAAGGCCCTTCTTCCTAAACGTTTTTGATACCCCTGGGAATCGAAAACGTTTTTGCGCTTGGCTGAAAAAAACCTCTTTGGCGTCCTTACGTGCCCAGCTGCACGCTTTCCCGCACCAGCAGCCGGTGGGGGAGGACGCGATGCCTTTCCTGGCAGCGGTGCTCCATCAGCGCGTGGAGCAGGGAAGCCGCCTCGTAGCCCATGGCCCGCATATCCTGGCCCATGGTGGTCAAGGGGGGCATGGTCAGCTCGCCGATGTACAGCCCGTCAAAGCCCATGACGGAGATATCCTCGGGGACGCGCAGCCCCGCTTCCCGCACGGCCCGCATGGCCCCCAGGGCCATCAGGTCGCTGAAGCAGAACACGGCTTGGGGGCGTCCGGCGCTGCTGCGCAGGCGTTCGGCCACCTTCTGATAGGCCATTTCCTCGCTGAAGTCGCAGTACAGGCAATCGCACTCCCGCGCCACCAGGCGTGCCGCCTGGAAGGCTTCCAGCACGCCCTGCATACGCACCATGTTCACGTCGGCGTTCTGCTTGCCGCCCACGATGAGCAGATCCCGCAGCCCCTGCTTCAGCAGGAACTCCACTGCCTGCCGGGCCGCCAGGCGGTTATCGATGGATACCCAGCCCGCGTTCTCGTTGGGGATGGGCACGTCCACCGCCACGGTGGGGATGCCGGAATCCATCAGCTCGTTGAAGTAGGCGTCGTCGGTGGTGATCCCCGAAAGGATGGTGCCCGAGATACTGTGCTGGGCACAGAACTCGGTATAGCTGCGTTTTCGCTGCTCCTGGGAGTCCGTGGTATACAGGGCAATCTCCAGCCGGTGCTTGGTGGCGTAGCTGAGCACCCCTTGCAGCAGCAGGTAGACCAGGTTGTCCTTCTGGTTGCCTTCCAGCAGTCCAGAAACGATCAACCCGATGTTGGGCGGCTTCTTGGCGGAGAGATTCCGGGCGCTGACGTTGGGCGTATAACCCAGCTCGCGTGCCGCCAGGAAGATCCGTTCCTTGGTTTCCGGGCGGATATCCTGGTAATCGTTGAAGGCGCGGGATACTGTACCGATGGCCACACCGGCCCGCTTGGCTACGTCCTGGATTGAAATCGCCACGCTCCGGCACCTCCCGCTTCCTTTGTTTCCCGCTCCTGCTCCCGCGCCACGCGGCCCCTTTCCTTGCCGCGAAAACGTTTTTGCGCTTTACGGCTTCATTATAGCATGTTTGTGCAGTTTGTAAAGAGGTTTTTGGCAAAAAATTATTTTTTCTTTTTTATTCTTTTCTTATTTCCCCAGGACATGACAGGTGGATGCCTGCTGTGTCTATATCTTTACCAAAGTAATGCAAGAAATGGGGCAGGGGAGGTTGGTTTGTTGTTTTGGTATTTTTTGGCCAATATGCATAAAAATAGCCGATGGGTAGGGCTCTGTCTGAGATAGAAATTCCCCGAAGGGGTCCAGGGGGCGATCGGAAAGCCCCCTGGTCGCCTCCGCAGAGGCGAAAGCTCCTGAGAAACAGAAAAAAAGAGAGAAAGGCTCTTTTCCCTTGCCTCTCACAAGAAATCCATCTCTTGTGGTCCCCCTCCGCTTCAACCGATGGGCGCCGAAGGTTTCCAAAGGGCGACCGGAAAGCCCT